>NZ_QUHH01000024.1:0-120166 GCF_003479515.1 Parabacteroides sp. AF14-59
AAAATTATTAAATAAATAATATTTTATAGAACATATATGAAATATAGAGGACAATAACCAGATCGATTTCAAATGAAGAAATAAAAGCCTGTAAAATGTTCTAAATTCCACTCAAAGTTATAAAATGCAAGTAAAGTCCTACCAGAACTAATGCACATTGAAGCAAGCAATGTGACCCATATAATAGTGTGCTATCTTATGATATTACTTCGGTATAAGCTTTAGATTTAAAAATACCTTTTTTGTCTAATGCACTTTGTATTAATTAAATGATTTAAAGTACTATGAATTACTCAACCAAAAGAAGACAACTATTGTTGTCGATGATTGGAGTGGCTCTTTGGCTAGGATTTGCCTGCAATAACAAAGAGAACGGAATTTCAGAAGGACCCTATGATCCTTCCAGACCAGTGAAAATAACAGAATTTTACCCCGATTCAGGCGGAATGGCTACAAAAATGATCATTAAAGGGGAGAATTTTGGAATAGCCTCAGAAGATGTGAGAGTCTATTTTAACCAGAAAAAAGCCGCTGTAGTTGAGTCTAATGGCGATATGCTGTATGTAATCGTTCCCAAACAACCAGGCGACGAGTGTAAAGTGTCAGTAGCCGTAGGGAATGATTCTTTGGCTTTTGAAAAGACGTTTTCCTACATTACATCTGTGACTGTTTCTACTATTGCAGGTAAAGTAGGTGTACAGGGAAGTACGGACGGAACCTTGGCGGAAGCTGAATTTCATTCTCCGCGCTATTTGATTATAGATGCAGAGAAAAACATTTTTGTATCAGAGTTTAATAACCATATGCTTCGTCAGATCAATGAAGAAAGTAATATGGTAACAACCATTCATAAAGGAAATGGCATGACTAACCCGAATGCACCGGCTACGGATGCTGATAAGAAAGTTATTTTCGTTCCGAATGATGGTGGTAATGTATTCCTTGAGTTTGATCCTGAATTACAATGGGCCGGAAAGAAAATATCTCCCCGACCAGCTGAGGGAGAGTCTTTCTCTATTGACTATAAGCATTCGTTGGCCCCTAATCCGAAAGATGGAATGATCTATACACGTGCTTACAATGGGCAGTTGATAAAATTTAATGCACGTACGAAAGCAGCTTATGTCGTTGCCATAGATTTGATGCCGAACTCAGACGGCTATTTATATTTTCATCCTAAAGATCCCAATCTTCTCTTCCTTTGTTATCAGAAAAAACATTGTATTTATACCTTCGATTTAACAACTAAAGAGCATAAATTATTTTCAGGAACACTTAATCAGGCAGGTTGGATGGATGGTGAACGTGAGTTCGCAGAATTTAATGCTCCACGCCAGATCTGTTTTGATAAGGATGGAAACTTATATGTAGCCGATGGAGGTAATCACGTAATCCGTAAAATCGATACAAACGGTATCGTATCAACAGTTGTTGGAATTCCTGGTGTGAAAGGTTACCGCGACGGTAATCCCGATGAAGCCATGTTCAATGCTCCTGACGGCGTAGCTATTGATGATGAAGGTATTATCTATATTGCTGATTATGAAAATAGACTAATTAGGAAATTAGCAATCGAGTAAATGTTAGCATAAATTGAAATGATTATGAAAAGAAAATTATACATTATACCGTTCTTTTTATTGACGGTTCTATTTGCATTTGCACAATCCAACCAGATTATATCAGGAGTTGTAGTGGAAGATAGAGATAATGGTGAGCCTTTGCCTGGGGTAAATGTCTATCTAAAGGACCGTCCGGGCGTTGGAGTTGCAACAGACATGAATGGACACTTCTCAATCAAAGCTGCCATCAATGATATTTTGATCTTCTCTTATCTGGGATACAATAATTATGAACACCGGGTGAATAAACCGGATGATAAACTGACAATTCGGATGACAGAATCTTCTACCATGCTGGAAGAAGCAGTTGTAATAGGTATGGGTACACAGCGAAAGATCAGTGTAGTTGGTGCAATTACCAGTGTAAAAGCGGAGGATTTGCAGATGCCGGCAACTAATATCAATAATGTATTAGGAGGACGTGTACCTGGTATTATTTCGGTGATGAGCAGTGGCGAACCAGGTAAAAATATTTCTGAATTCTGGGTACGTGGTATCGGTACTTTCGGTGCCAATTCCAGTGCTTTGGTTTTGATTGATGGACTGGAAGGGCGTTTGAGTGATGTCGATCCTGCTGATATTGAAAGCTTCTCCGTATTAAAAGATGCTTCAGCCACGGCCGTTTATGGAGTACGCGGTGCAAATGGTGTTGTTTTGGTAACGACAAAGCGCGGTAAGGAAGACCGCTTGCAGATCACCGTCCGTGCCAACCTGACGATCTCTCAATTGACTCGACTGCCGGAATATCTGGGTGCTTATGATTATGCTAAGCTTGCCAATGAAGCTCGTGCCGTTTCCGACATGGAACCGCTTTATTCGCCGATGGAACTCGATTTGATCAGATACAAGCTTGATCCCGAACTCTATCCCGACGTAAACTGGCAGGATGAAGTATTGAAAAAAACATCATTGCAACACACCTATTACATGAGTGCTCGAGGAGGAGGTAGTGTAGCTCGCTATTTCATCAGTTTAAATGCTTCTTTGCAGGAATCAGCGTATAGGCAAGATCCGACATCCCGTTATAAATCAAGTGTAGGATACAATAACTATGGATACCGTGCTAACATTGACATGAATGTGACTAAGTCGACTAAATTATATTTAGGAATGGAAGGATTCATCTCTACCAAAAGCGAACCGGGTATGGCTAATACCGACCGGATCTGGGCCGCACAGGCGGCGTTGACTCCATTGACGATCCCGACAAAGTTCTCTAATGGTGCTCTTCCTGCTTACGATGCAGATAATGCGTATTCCCCTTATGTGATGTTGAATCATACAGGTACACACTCTTTCAGCGAATACAAGAACATGGTAACATTAGCTTTAGATCAGGACTTATCAATGATCACCAAAGGTTTGACAGCCACATTGCAAGGTGCGTTAAATACGGAATCCAATTATACGGAAACCCGTTACATCATGCCAGACTTGTATGCCGCCGTAGGTCGTGCGACAAGTGGCGAGCTTCAGTTGGTTCGTAAGGTAAATTCTGCTGCTGCAACTTATTCAAATAAGACTTACTTCTGGCGTAAATATCATTTCGAAGGGAAATTGAACTATGACCGCCTGTTTGCAGAAGACCATCGTATAGGCGGATTGCTATATTATTATATGAGTGATGCGCAGAATAACAATGTTACAACCAGCATGGCTGCTATTCCGGTGCGTTATCAAGGTCTTTCTGCCCGCCTTACTTATGGTTATAAAGATACGTACATGATCGACCTGAACTTTGGGTATACTGGTTCCGAAAACTTTGAGCCGGGAAAACAGTTCGGCTTCTTTCCTTCAGTAGCTTTGGGATGGGTATTCACAAACTACGATTTTATGAAGAATAAAGTGCCTTGGTTGAATTTTGCCAAGATCAGAGCATCTTATGGTACGGCAGGCAACGACCGTATTTCCAATACTCGTTTTCCGTATCTGACGTTGGTAAATTCGGAAGCTGAATCAGGCTGGGGATCAAACACCGGAGGTCTTATAGAAAGTGTCATCGGTGCCAATAACCTCGGATGGGAACGCGCTTTGAAAACAGATATAGGGCTGGATGTCCGCATGCTAAATGATAAAGTATCATTTACAGTAGATTATTTCAACGATTTGCGTGAGGGTATTTTCCAGCAACGCACTCAGATACCTGAGTTTGCGGGAACAATCACCATGCCTTATGGCAACGTCGGGCGCATGAGAAGTTACGGTTCTGATGGTAATATATCTTACTCTGATAACATCGGTAAAGACATTTCTTATACCATCAGGGGCAATTTCACCTATTCAACAAACTTTGTAGATGAATGGGAGCAGGCCTATCCGAAATATGGTTACCAAGAGATAGCTAATAACCCGTATAATATAACCCGTGGATATATTGCTTTAGGTTTATTTAAGGATGAACAGGATGTAAATAGTAGCCCGAAGCAATTCGGAACAGTCCGTCCGGGTGATATTAAATATAAAGATGTCAATGGTGACGGCATCATTGATACAGATGATAAAGTACCTATCTCTTACTCCCGTTTCCCTCGTTTGATGTATGGTTTCGGTGGTGAGTTTAAATGGAAGAACTGGACATTGGCTGTCATGTTCAAGGGCACCGGACGTACGGACATTTATCATGTAGGGGATGGTTATAATATGGGATATATGCCATTTGAAGGAAATAAGACAGGAAATGTCCTGAAGATTGTCGGTAATCAGAATAACCGTTGGACGCCCGCTTCTTATTCGGGTGATCCTTCTACTGAAAACCCGAATGCGAGGTTCCCCCGTTTGACTTACGGACACAATGAAAATAATACGCAGCTCTCTACTTTCTGGCATGATAACGCAAGATATTTGCGTTTGGAGGAGTTGAGTCTGACGTATAACTGGGTTCCTAAAAAGTTAGCCTTCCTGGGAGTTAAGTCTATCGACCTGCAGTTTGTTGGTTACAACCTGGCTGTATGGGACGAGGTCAAACTGTTTGATCCTGAGCAGGCGTATGCAAATGGGACGGCTTATCCGATCCCAAGACGTTTTGCATTCCAAATGTATTTAAATTTTTAACGGCATAAATCTTATATATATGAAATCAATTAAAACAATAGTAGGTACAGTTCTTGTAACTGCTGCAACCATGTTTGGCTCATGTAATTTTTTGAATGTGGATGATTATTTTGTGGATACATTCAATTATGATTCCATTTTCGTTAATAAAATCAACTTGAATAAATATTTATGGAATATACCTACCATGTTTGATGACGAAGGAGGAATTTGGGGATCTACCAAAACCCCGGGTATTTTTGCTTCGGGTGAAGCTTTTACTCAATGGGATCAGGATGAATATCCAGGCATGAACTTTGCATTAGACAGGATCACTCCTGATAAACTGATGGGCTTTGGTGACGTGTGGCCAAAAATGTATAAAGTGATCCGTCGTTGTAACACAATCCTGGCAAATATTGATAAATGCCAGGACCTGACAACATTGGATGAGAGAGAAGTGCTAGGTTATACTTATTTTATGCGTGCCTATGCCTATTATAATATTTTGGTTGATTATGGTCCTGTTGTTTTACTGGATGATGACCTGTTAGAAACCAATGAGGAACCTGAATATTATAACCGTCCCCGTTCAACTTATGATGAATCTGTTGATTATATCTGTACACAGTTAGAAAAAGCAGCAGAATATATGCCATTGAATGTGACGGTAGGACAATTTGGACGTCCAACCCGTGGGGCTGCCTACGGACTGGTTGCTCGTTTAAGATTGCTGCAGGCAAGTCCAAGTTTTAACGGAGGCGCTTCTGCTCGTCGTTATTTTGCTGACTGGAAAAGAAGTACCGACGGAGTCAGTTATGTATCCCAGACTTACGACGAATCGAAATGGGCTGTTGCAGCTCATGCTGCCAAGCGTGTCATTAATATGGGTATTTATCAGTTACATACCGTCAAGCGGGATACAGCAACAGCCTTATTGCCAAAGAATATTCCGAGTGGGAATTTCCCGGACGGTGCAGGCGATATCGATCCTTACCATTCTTATAAAGACATGTTTTCCGGTGAAGCAATTGCATTTAAAAACCCTGAATTTGTTTGGGGGCGCAATTCCGGGCAAGTTAAAAACTATACAAAACATTCTTTCCCCGTCTTATTGCTGGGAGGTTGGAATGGTATTGCTATTCCCCAGAAATTTGTAGATGCCTATTATATGGAAGACGGTAATGATATCCATTCTTCGAGCGAAGAGTATCCCTATAGTGAAGAAGGCTTTACGATCGACTCAAAACGTAGGTCAGGTTATCAGCAGCAGACTGGTATTTCAAATATGTATAATAACCGTGAATGGCGTTTCTATGCCAATATAGGTTTTAGCGGTTGCTTCTGGCCTTGTAGCTCTACTTCTGAAAATAACCGTAAAAACAAAGATGTCACCTATGGTTTGGACGGAACTGCCGGGAAAACCCAGACTGATGGCGATTTACGTAATTATCCGGTTACAGGATATGTATCTAAAAAGTTCATCCATAATGATGACGCCTGGGCAGGAAACGACTCGGAGGTGTTAAATAAAACATTTGGTATCATCCGGTATGCAGAAATGCTACTTTCTTATGCAGAAGCGTTGAATAATCTGTCAGGTTCGCATACCATTACCGACAAAGATGGCATCGCTTACACATATAGCCGTAATGAAGCTGAAATAGCAAAGTATTTTAACCAGATCCGCTTTCGTGTTGCTTTGCCGGGATTGACAAGTAACCAGTTGGGAAACCCCGGTGAGTTGAAGAAAGTGATTGAACGCGAGTGGATGGTTGAATTCTTTCATGAGAATCGTTATTACTATACGATCCGCCGCTTGGGAACTATGGAAGATTGTGCCCGCGAACCTATTGTCGGTATGAATACGGAAGCCAAAGAGAAAGAAGGCTTCTATACACGTACAACTGTTACCCATCCGTTTGCCCGTTATCGCGGTACGGATAAAAAGATGGTATTCTTACCGGTCAGTAGAAATGAGATCCGGAAAGTTCCGATGATGGATCAGAATCCGGGATGGAATAATTAATCATATAATCAGTAATATTATGGAATGTAAATTGAAAAAGATAGTTGCCTTATTAGTCATAGGATTGATTTCGGTATCTTGTAATGAAACAGGCCGGTTCGAGAAAGAACAGTATGAAAAGATCGTATATGCATTAAGCTACACCGACCATGCGTTTCCTATTTCCCATATGTTGACAGGAGAGGCTTCTGTCGGATATGTATCTGCGGGACTGAGTGGGACATTATCTGACAATGAAGATATTATAGTAGAGTTTGAAAGAGCTCCGGATGCTTTGGAACAATATAACTTGCTGAATTTCGATTTGGATGAGACGAAGTATGCTCGGGAATTAGGTGCACAACATTTTTCCATAGCGGATTACAAAGCGGTCATTAAAGGCGGTGAAGTATTGGGTACGATGGCAATTGAGTTTCGTCCCGAAGGGCTTTCTCCGGATTCTATCTATATGATTCCGTTAAAAATCAAGTCTGTATCCAAGTACACTTTCAATGAGAAATTGCAAAGTGTACTTTACCGTATCATGCTTGAAAATGAGTATGCCAGCCAAGATGACCAGACCACTTACTTTATGAAAGGTGTCGAGATCAAAGATGGTTTGGAAACAATGATTGCTGCCGGCAAACGAATATTTCCTTTGACGAGAAACCAGATTCGTACAACGGTTCATACAAAGCCTTATAAAGAAGATGCTGCTTACATCCGGGAAAATAGTATGGTGATAACCATCTTGGAAGGTGATGCTTTGAATGTTGTTCCTGTTGATAAAAATTGTATGGAAATAGAGCAGATCGGTGGTACAGCTGAGAATTATTATGGACCTGACGTGGCAGGCATAAATCGCTTTAATCTCTATTACAGGTATCGTACCAGAACATTTGATTCTGAGAGTGACAGCTATGACAACTGGAGTGAATGGAAAGTTATTAAAGAGAATCTGAAGCGTCAGTAAGATAATAAAAGGAGGATGTTACAAAAAATCAGCATCCTCTTTTTTATGTTTAATTTGTCGGAATTCTTTTTCAATGTATCTGTTTTTTTACACGTTTTTGGATGATACTATCCGGAAAGATTTTTTCTACCTTTGCGACATATTAAATTAACATTATATGAAGAAGAAAGTTATCCTTTTCTTACTTGCCTTAACCGGTACTCCGACTTTGATCATGGCTGCGGACAATGCACGCCTGTTGCGTTTTCCGGCGACTAATGGTAATGAGATCGTTTTCTCCTATGCCGGCGATCTATATAAAGTTCTGGTTACAGGTGGAGAGGCCCAGCGTCTGACTTCGCATGTTGGGTATGAAATGTTCCCTCGTTTTTCTCCGGATGGTAAAACAATTGCATTTACCGGACAGTACGATGGAAACACGGAAGTGTACACGATCCCTTCTACGGGAGGAGAACCTTTGCGTGTTACCTATACGGCAACCAACCAGCGTGATGACCTGGGCGACCGCATGGGACCTAACAATATCGTAATGAACTGGACTCCTGACGGAAGCCGTATCGTTTACCGTAACCGTATCAGTAGTGGTTTCGACGGGAAATTGTATACGGTGGATAAAGAAGGCGGCCTTTCTGAAGTGATCCCTTTGCCGGAAGGCGGTTTCTGTAGCTATTCTCCGGACGGAAAACAGTTGGCCTATAACCGCGTGATGCGTGAATTCCGTACCTGGAAATATTATAAGGGCGGTATGGCCGATGATATCTGGATCTATAATCCGGAAAAGAAATCGGTAGAAAACATTACGGACAATGTCGCACAGGATATTATCCCGATGTGGATCGGAGATGAGATATTCTTCCTCTCGGATCGTGATCGTACGATGAATCTCTTTGTCTACAACACAAAGACCAAACAAACCGCTAAAGTGACTAATTTCACGGAATACGATGTGAAGTTCCCGAGCGCAAACGGCAATACGATCGTTTTTGAAAATGGAGGTTATCTTTATAAAATGGATGCGACTGCCAAGAAGCCGGAAAAGGTAGAGGTCAAGTTGACGTCTGATAATATTTATGCGCGTAGTGAGATAAAAGACGGTTCTCAGTATCTGACTGAAGCCAGTATCTCTCCTGACGGCAAACGGGTTGTGGTGACTGCCCGTGGCGAAGTATTCAACTTGCCGGTAGAGAAAGGCGTAACGAAGAATATCACTCGTTCTCCGGGTCAACATGACCGGGAAGCACAATGGTCTCCCGATGGTAAAATGATCGTTTATATTTCTGACGGTACCGGTGAAACTGAACTTTATATGCAGGACGCAACAGGCGGTGAACCTGTTCAGTTGACAAAGGACAACGATACTTATATCCGTTCGTTTGTATGGAGTCCGGATTCAAAAACGATCGTCTATACAGATCGTAAGAATCGTGTTAACCTGCTGGATATAGCGACCAGGCAGGTAACGACTTTGTTGCAGGATCCGATGGCTGAGATCCGGGATGTAACCTATTCTCCCGACAGTAAATGGCTGACTTATTCCCGCCCGGGAACGAATGAGCACAGTATTGTTTATGTCTACAATATCGCGGAGAAGAAAGAATATCCTGTAACGGATAAGTGGTATAATTCGGATTCACCTGTTTTCAGTCGTGACGGAAAATATCTGGTGTTCTCTTCTGCCCGTGATTTTAATCCGACTTACGGCTCCTTGGAATGGAATCATGTATATAATAATATGGAAGGTGTTTATCTGGTATTGTTATCGAAAGATACACCTTCTCCTTTCCTGGAAAAAGATGCGGAAGTGGCTGTAGCAAAAGATGATAAGGCGAAGAAAGAAGAGCCGAAGATAGACGGAAAGAAGGAAACAGCTGCTGAAAGTCCGGTTGTGAAGATAGATATGGATGGCATTTCCGACCGTATCATCCAGCTTCCGCTGGCAGGTTCCCGTTATGGAAATTTCTATGCAGACGGTAATAAAGTTTATTATTGGGGCCGTGGTGGTGTGAAAGTATACGATCTGGAAAAACAAAAAGAAGAAAGTGTAGCCGACGGTGCTTCCATGTCTGTAGCTCCCGGTAGCAAAAAAGCGTTGTTCTATAAAGGCGGACAGATATACGTGACCGATATTCCTTCGGGTAAGGTCGATCTGAGTGAGGCCGTGAATCTTTCCAACATGAAGATCACAACCGATTATCCGAAAGAATGGGCGCAGATCTTTGATGAGGCATGGCGTGCTTACCGTGACGGTTTCTATGTAGAGAATATGCATGGAGTGGACTGGAAAGCTATCAAGAAAAAATATGAAGTCCTTCTGCCTTATGTAAAAACTCGTTTGGACCTGAATTACGTAATCGGCGAAATGATCGGTGAGCTGAACTGCGGTCACGCTTATGTGAACCCGGGTGAACTGGATCGTCCGGACCGTGTGCAGACTGGTTTATTGGGAGCGGAGATCTCACGCGATAAGAGTGGTTTCTTCCGTTTGGAAAAGATCTTACCGGGTGCTTCCTGGAGCAAGGACTTGCGTTCTCCGCTGACGGAACCGGGTATCGAGGCCAAAGCCGGTGAGTTCATCGTGGCTATAGACGGTGTTCCTACTAACAGCGTGAAGGATATGTTCTCTTTGTTGGTCGGTAAAGCCGGTGTGCCTACCGAACTTTCATTGAACAGCAAGCCCCAGTTGGCTGGTGCACGTAAGATCGTAATAAGCCCGCTTGCCGAAGAATATTCTTTGTATCACTATAATTGGGTGCAGGACAATATTAAGAAGGTGGATAAGGCTACGAATGGTCGTGTCGGATATATCTATATCCCGGATATGGGTGTGGAAGGCCTGAATGAATTTTCCCGTTATTTCTATCCGCAACTGGATAAGGAAGGTTTGATCATCGACGACCGTGCGAACGGTGGTGGTAATGTCTCCCCGATGATCCTGGAACGTCTTTCCCGTGAACCGTATCGCCTGACGATGCGCCGGGGCTCGAATCATGTCGGAACAGTGCCTGATGCCGTACAGGTTGGCCCGAAAGTTTGTTTGATTAATAAGTATTCGGCTTCCGACGGTGATTTATTTCCGTGGGGATTCCGCGCACTTGGTCTGGGCAAGCTGATCGGTATGCGTACCTGGGGTGGTATCGTCGGTATCAGTGGCTCATTGCCTTATATGGATGGTACCGATATCCGCGTTCCGTTCTTCACCAGCTACGATCCGAAGACTGGCCAGTGGATCATCGAAAACCATGGCGTTGACCCGGATATCCTGATCGATAACGATCCGATTAAGGAATGGAACGGTGAAGACCAGCAGCTGAATAAAGCGATCGAAGAGGTAATGAAAGAACTTCAGAACCGTAAACCGTTAGCTCCGATACCGGCTCCGAGAGATTTCAGTAAATAAGAAATCAGTCCGAAAGTATATATGCTTTTCGGCAAAAGGTTACATGCTTTTAATCAAAAGCATGTAACCTTTTTTCTTTTATCATGTAATAATTCTTTTACCTTTGCAAAGGCAACTATGTACATTATGAACGAAGAATCACTGTATATTCATCAGCTTAGAAGTGGAGATTCCCGGTCTTTTGAATACCTGTACACTATTTGGAGCGGTAAGCTCTATAATTTTGTTATGCGTATTTCAAAGGGGGATAGCTATCTGGCGGAAGATATCGTGCAGTCGACCTTTGTCAAAGTCTGGGAAAACCGCCGGTTGCTCGATCCCGACAAATCTTTCGGGTCCTATCTGTGTACCGTCGCTAAAAATCAATTAGTGAATATTTATCAGCATAGGATGCTGGAGTATCTTTATCAGGAAAAAGTTAAAACTTCTGAGCCGACTGAAAATACCACCGAAAAGGAAGTTGATTACCATCTGCTGGAAGAATACATCGACTCATTGATAGACCAGTTACCACCTGCCCGTAGAGAAATATTCGTATTAAGTCGCCGCAATATGTTAACCAACAAAGAAATAGCGGAGAAGCTCAATCTTTCGGAAAACACGGTAGAATCTCAGTTGACCAAAGCTATCTCTTTCATGCGCAGTAAGATAAATAAGCATTACAGTCTATCTGTGTCTTTACTCCTTTATTTATTGATAGATTAATAAAAGTTAAATAAGAGAAGTCGGGTAACGGATTTTTTCCGGTTGCCTGTATACCTAATAGAACAAAATAATGGAAAAGCAAGATTACATACAATTATTCGATAAGTTTCTGTTGAAGCAAGCTTCGCCGGAAGAGGTGCAGATATTGATCCAATGGCTGAAAAGTGAAGGTTCGTTTCAGGATTGGATGGATGAGGAATGGGATGCTGCTTCTTCCGGAATGGATACTGATTTACAACAAAAATTACTGGGACAGATAAAGAAGAAAATCAGCTTGGAAACACAACAGGCACCGCTGAAAAGGAATAAATATCGTACAATTTATCTATGGACTGCCCGCATAGCTTCTGTTATAATACTTTTATTATTGACCGGAATCTCAGTCTATCGTTATGCTATGGAACAGCAGAAGATGCAAGATATGATTGTCTCGGTCGAAAAAGGGCAAAAAGCAAATGTTGTACTTCCTGACGGTTCTAAAGTATGGGTTAATTCCGATTCAAGATTGATTTATGGAAGCCGCTTTACATCTAAAGAGAGAATCCTGGAACTGGAAGGTGAAGCCTATTTTGAAGTGGCTCCCGATAAGGATCGCCCTTTTATTGTGGAGACGAATGATTTGGCAGTCCGGGCATTGGGCACTAGCTTCAATGTGAAATCTTATAAAGAAGAAAAGGATATATCCACTGTTTTAATGACTGGAAAAGTTGAAGTATCAAGCAGTTATGATCGCCTGATATTAAATCCGAATGAAAGAATAGTCTTTGATAAGCAGACCGGGCATATGGAAAAGAGTAGTGTGGAAAACGCTAAAGAGTATATTAATTGGAAATTCAATGAACTGACATTTAAAGGGGAAACTTTTGAAAATATCGTTCACACTCTGGAACGCTATTACAATACCCGCATTGTTTTTGAATCGGAATCATTAAAAAAATATCGTTTTACAGGAACACCCGGAAATACCAGTTTGGAAAGTATTTTACAGATACTATCCCTGACTTCTCCTTTGTCGTATGAAGTGAAGGATAGCTTGATTATCTTACGGGAGAATGTGAAGCAGAAAGCATATTATGAAAAAGCATTGAAATAGATATATTGTTGTTTAACTTTTAAATTATGGGATATGAAAAACACAGAATGAGAGGAGTAATAAAGGGACAGTGCCTGGCACCATCCCCTATCGTGATTTATAACCGCACTTAGGTATCTCGCAAATAGTAAGTGCAATTAGTAAATACCTTTAATCTCTACAAATTTATGAATTATTTAATTAGCAGGACTATTTACGTCCTTAAAAAACGGCAATTTAGCTGGGTTAAATTAGTATTATTTATATTGTTGATATCGCCTTCCCTCTTAGGTCAGATATCGGTAAGTATTCAAAAGCAGACTTTACGACAAGCCTTGAAGGCAATAGAACGTTCGGGGAATTATCAGTTTTTTTATAATGAAGATTTATCCAGCCTGGATAAGATCGTATCTCTGACGGTAAAAGATGCTCCGGTGGAAGAAGTGCTGGATAAGTTATTGTACGGTACGGATATCACTTACAAGAAAGAGAAAGAAAACTTGATCGTGCTGACGTTGAAAGCGACATCAGTTGCTCCGCAACAGGAGAATCGAACGGTGAAAGGTACGGTTGTCGATGCAACGGGTGAACCGGTTATCGGGGCGAATGTAGTAGAAAAAGGAACTACGAACGGTACAGTTACTGATATGGATGGTAAGTTTGCATTGGAAGTATCTGCTGGTGCTACATTGAGTATTTCTTATATTGGTTATACAGAGCAATTGATTCCGGTTAAAAATCAATCTACTTTCGATATTAAATTGATGGAGGATACACAGAAACTGGAAGAGATCGTTGTGGTGGGATACGGAGCTCAGAAGAAAGTGAATTTGACCGGGTCTGTCGCTTCTATTTCCAGTCAGGAATTGGTACAACGTCCTATTACTTCTGTTGCTTCCGGTATTCAGGGGATTGTGCCGGGGTTGACGATTACTGCAGGCCAGGGACGTCCTGGTTCTAGCGACAATACCAGTATACGTGTGCGTGGTACGGGAACCCTCAATAATTCAGATCCTTATATTTTGATTGACGGAATAGAATCAGGATCTATGAATCAGATCGATCCGAATGATATTGAGTCTATTTCCGTTCTGAAAGATGCTGCATCAGCTGCTATTTATGGTTCGAAGGCAGCCAATGGTGTCATCTTGATTACTACAAAACGCGGTAGTTCCGGTCGTCCTGTCGTTGCTTATAATGCCACTTTCGGTTGGCAGACTGCTACTGGTTTTGTAGAAAGAATGAACTCTGCTGATGCTGCGACTTACTATAACAAAGCGTTGGAATCGAGTGGTAAAGCTCCCCGCTTTACAGAAGATGACATCCGCTTGTTCCGTGACGGAACTGATCCTTACGGCCATCCGGATACAGACTGGAATGATTTGGGCTTTGCCGGAAATGGATTTATGCACCAACATAATATAAATTTATCCGGTGGGTCTGAAAACATAAAATACATGGCTTCGGTAGGGTATTTGAATCAGAATGGTATTATGAAGCATAGCAACCGTGAACAGTTCAACATGCGAACGAATCTGGATGCCAAATTATCGGATCATGTTAATGTCCGTGCAAATATGTCGTTCATTCATAATGATTATGCAGACCCGACGAACTCTTACGTAGGAGGAGGATCCGATCAGATTATCCGTCAGTTGAACCGTATCGCTCCCTGGATACCGTATAAAAATGAAGACGGAACCTATGGAACTATCGGTGATGGTAACCCTGTTGCCTGGTTGGATCTGGATCAGACATTGAATCGTAACAATCAGAACTTTTCAGGTATTCTGGCCGTTGATTATAATGTGATGAAAGGTCTGAAATTTACTGCACAGGGGGCATATGTATCCGATGTTCAGGACAGGAAAGAATTTGTTAAGGATATTCAATATAATTCGATTAAATATCATGGTCCTAATTCTCTGGATGAACGGACTTATTTATGGAACCGTACATCTTTGGATTTGTTGATGAATTATGACAAGAGTTTTGGTAACCATAATCTGAAAGCAATGGTCGGTTATCGTATTGAAAAGTATAATTATAAATATACCAAGGCTTATCGTAAGGGTTTCCCGAATAATGATATGACGGATATTAATGCCGGTACACAGTCGACACAAACCAATGAGGGATATTCCCGCGAACTGGCTATGATGTCTTATTTTGGGCGTGTGAATTATGATTATGCCGGAAAATACTTGTTTGAAGCGAACTTTAGAGCGGATGCTTCTTCCCGTTTCAGCCCCGATAACCGTTGGGGATATTTCCCTTCTCTTTCTGCCGGATGGCGTATGTCTGAAGAAGGTTTTATGGAAGGAGCACGTGATTGGATGCAATCTCTGAAACTGCGTGCATCCTGGGGACAGCTGGGAAACCAGGAGGCTTTAGACGATTATTATCCCTGGTTGATCACTTATGCGATCGGTTCAAGCAGTGGCGGTAATTATCCTTTTGACGGAAATGTAAATACAGGTATAATGCAGAAAGCACAGAAATTATCTTCTATCTCCTGGGAAAAATCATCGAACTGGGGTATCGGTTTTGATTTAAGTGTACTTTCCTGTCTGGATTTGACTTTGGATTATTACAATCGTAAAACAACCGGTATCATTATGGATGTTCCTGTTCCCGGTAGTTTCGGACTCGATCCATATAAGGATAATGTAGGTGCCATGCGTAACTCGGGTTTTGAAGTAACAGCTTCTTTCCATAAACAGTGGAATGATTGGACATTTGGAGCGACCGGCAATATGGCAGTGAATAAGAATGAGATACTGAATCTGGGCGGTGTAAATGAAATGGTGGATAAAGACAATGCCTATTTTATCAATCGGGTAGGTGCAGCCTATAAGTCTTTTTACGGATATGTCGCTGACGGACTGTTCAGAAGCCAGGAAGAAGCCGATGCTTATACGGAAAAATACGGAAATCCTTTCGGTAATGCATTTAAAGCAGGTGATATTAAATATAAAGATGTGAATGGGGATGGAAAGCTGACTTCAGCCGACCGTGATGTTGCCGGATCCGAACAGCCGAATGTGACTTTTGGTTTGAACCTGTCTGCTTCCTGGAAAAATTTCGATCTGTCTGTCTTTATGCAGGGAGCCTGTGGTGTATCGCGTTATTTCAATAATGAGGTATTCGGTGAATTTACCGGAGATAGTTCTCACCCTTCCACTGCCTGGTTTGATGCCTGGTCTCCGGAAAATCCGGATGGGACATTTCCTCGTGTTGCAGAGTCTGACCGTACTAACAGTACTCCTTCGAATTATTCGACCTTCTGGATATTCAAAACGAACTATCTGCGGATCAAAAATATCCAGTTCGGATATAATTTACCTGACAGTTGGTTGAAGGGAATAGGCATTTCACGTGCCAAGATTTATTATTCAGGAGAAAACCTGTTCAAGTTTGATAACCTGCCGGTTAATATCGATCCGGAAGCACCCTCGGGTCGTGGTTCTCATTATCCGCAGGTATGTACAAATTCAATCGGAGTTAATATAACCTTCTAATATTCACGAATTATGAAATCATTAAAATATTTATCTCTATCTTTAGTTGTGTGCGGAGCGGCATTAAGCTCCTGTGATGACTTTTTCGATACGAAACCATACGATCAGTTATCTCCGTCTACTTTCTGGCAGACAGAGGAAGATGTACAGAGTGCCGTTACTGCCTGCTATGATAAATGGAATGAGGCAAAAAATGGTTCGACAGATATTCTTTATGCCGACTGCCTTTCGGATATTGGTTTTAATTATAGTAATACAAGTTCATTAAAAGTAACCGGAAACGGTTCGATGACACAGGCGGCAACGGTGAATTATTATAGTTATGTAACCATCCGCCGTTGTAACACATTCCTGGAAAATGCAGAAAGTGTAACTTTTGCAGACGAGGCTGAAAAGAAAGATTTATTTGCTCAGGTGCGTACTATCAGAGCATATCGTTATTTTCATATGAATTTCTGGTATGGTGGTGTTCCTCTGATAACCGATCAACCGGAAACGTCTGCAGAAGCACAGGTTGAACGGGCTTCGGAAGAGACGGTGAAAAAGTTTGTTTATGACGAACTGGATGCCGCTATTCCTGACCTGAATGATAAACCGTCACAACGTGGTCGCATTGCCAAGGGTACGGCTTTGGCTATTAAGATGCGTGCTGCTCTGTATTGGGGGGATCTCGACCTGGCGATGAGTGCTGCCCGTGCTATTCAGAATCTGAACCAGTATGAATTGGATCCGAATTTTCAGGAGATGTTCAGCATAAAAGGACAAGGATCGAAAGAGATCATATACGCTATGCAGCATGTAAGCAATACATATGAATTTTCTAATATGATTCGTATGTTCAATAATCAGGATGGAGGCTGGGCTTCCATGGTACCGACGCAGAATCTGGTGGATATGTATGAAATGAAGTCCGGATTACGTCCGGAAGAGGAGGGATCAGGCTATGACCCAGTACATCCTTTTGCAAACAGAGATCCTCGGTTGGCTCTGACAATCCTCTATCCGGGAATGGATTGGATTGGTTCTGACGGAAAACAGCGTGTGATAAATACATTGGATAAATCGATCGACGGCAGCTCGAATGCCGATTATATGGATGCTGCCGATAATTCTTCCCGGACCGGTATGATCTGGGCTAAATATACGGTTCCTTTATCCCAGTATTCAGCCTCGCTGGATAATGAAAATACCTGTCCGATTTTGTTCCGTTATGCAGAAGTATTACTGACGATTGCTGAAATCGATATTGAGAAGAATGAAAATCTGGAGGAAGCGTATAGTATATTGGACCAGCTCAGGGCACGCTGCGGTCATGTCGCTGTAGACAGGGTAAAGTATAACACACAGGAAAAACTTCGTGAACTGGTTCGCCGCGAACGTTGTATCGAAATGGCAGGGGAAGGTTTACGTCGCGCAGACTTGTTACGTTGGAAAGATCAAAATGGAAAAATGCTGGCAGAAACCCGGTTGAACGGTACTTTATATCGTATGATAGGAACTGTCAATGTGAATGAGCCGGATCGTGATTTGCGGGCAACCGTTGATACTCCAACGGCATCCAATGAATCATTGCGGAAGATTGAAGACCGTGCATTCCGTACGCATAACCGATATTTACCGTTCCCGCAGGCAGAACTCGATAAAAATCCAAATTTAAAACAGAATGAAGGATATGAATAATAGCAGAAATATGAAAAGATTGTTGTTAAGTTTACTTTGTATATGTTTTTCCGTATTGGGTTTTGCTCAGGATCGCATTTCGATCAAACATGGTCCTTATCTTCAGAACCTCAAAGAAACGGAAGTTACGATCGTCTGGATGGCTAGTAAGCCATCCGTCGGGTGGGTGGAATTGGCTCCTGACGACGGTAGCGATTATTACCAGGAAGCCCGTCCGAAGTATTTCGACTCAACCAACGGGGTAAAAAATACTTCTTTGCTTCATGCGGTGAAAATAACCGGACTGACCCCGGGTACAAACTATCGTTATCGTGTTTATGCAGAGGAAGTTCTCAATCACCAGGGTGTTGAAATTATGTACGGGAAGGTGGCTGCAACAGATGTATACGGAGCCGATCCTCTGGTTTTTAAAACGAATGACCGGAATAAATCGGAGACATCATTCATTATGATCAATGATATTCACGGTCGTACGAGTGATATTCCCCAACTGTTGAAAGTTGCAGACTATAAGAATACCGATATGGTTATTTTTAATGGCGATATGTTGAGCCAGCTAAAGAATGAAGAAGAGCTTTTCACTGGCTTTATGGATGTTTCCATTGATATGTTTGCCAAAGAAACTCCGATGTATTATGCCCGTGGAAATCATGAGACTCGTGGTATATTTGCTGCTTCGTTTCAGCATTATTTCTCACCGAAGGAACCTCATCTGTATTTTCTTCTTCGTCAGGGACCGATCTGTTATATCTTCCTGGATACGGGAGAGGATAAGCCGGATTCAGATATTGAATATAGTGGCATAACTGATTATGACAACTATCGGACAGAACAGGCGAAATGGTTGGCTGAAGCTGTGAGATCAAAGGATTTTACGGAGGCAAAATACAGAGTGATCATTGCTCACATGCCTCCGTTGCCGGATAAAAGATTATGGCATGGACAAAAAGAAGTGTTGGAAAAATTTGTCCCGATTTTAAATGAGGCGAATGTCGATGTTATGTTATCCGGGCATTTACATCGTTATTTCAATAACAAACCTACTTCTTCGGTTAAATTTTCTGTCATAGATAATGCCCATAAAACGGTTGTAAAGGGTGTCACTAAGGACAATAAACTGGAATTAAAAGTAATGGATCTGGAAGGGAAAACGGTAGATCAGATCGTGTTGAATGCTAAATAAGGCGATCCTTTAAAAGAAAACTACCTGTTTATTATAAAAGTGGTAGAATGAAATCCCGGGCAATAGTAAGTTTATTATATATCCTACTATGCCCGGGTATTTTTTATTTCATATATTTGTGATTCAAAAAGGAAACGGGAAGCATGTTGGAGGAAAGAAAATTATTGAAAGAGTTAACCGAAGGATCAGAGTCTAGTTTTAACGCTCTGTACAATCTTTGGGGCGCCAGGCTTTACCGTTTTGCATTCTCTTATCTGAAATCGGACAGTGCAGCAAAGGATGTGGTGCAAGAAACGTTTGTGAAGATCTGGACGAACCGGGCCGGTATAAATCCGGATACATCCTTCAAGGCCTATTTGTTTACAATTTCCTATCATTTTTTATTGAAAGAGCTTCGCCGTCAATTGAATCATCCGCAAATGGAGAATTATCTGGAGATCAAAAAAGAAGTCGTTTCAGCGGAAGATGTAGAAGCTAAATATGATTTTGATCTTTTCCTGAAAGAATTAGAAACTGCCAAACAGAAGCTGACACCCCGCCAAAAAGAAATATTCACTCTGAATAAAGAATATAATCTTTCTATTACAGAGATAGCTTCCCGCTTATCTATAACGGAACAGGTTGTGCGTAACCAACTTTCAGCGGCATTGAAAGTATTGCGTAGAGAATTATCCAATTATTCCTACTTGTTTATATTATTCACGATATACTTCTGAGAAATATGTTTTATAGCATGCGAAAATGCATGTTATAAATGTAGCCTTTCGGGATATAACTCATAAACAAACGAAATCTCCGGTTTATGAGTACATCAGTATATAGAAATTTGAAAGATTGGTTAACGAAATATCAGGCTGAAAAAATAAGCCGAGAAGAATTTCGTGAACTCAGGCAGGAAATCAATAATCATTCGGATGAAGAACTTTTTCCTGTATTGCTCGATAGTTGGAATAGTTGGGATAATAACGAATGTTTATCGTCGGAAGATGCCCAAAGCCTATTGCTTCGTATCCGGCAAGAAATGAATGTAAAGCCTGTTCCCGGAATAAGAAAGTTGGCCTGGCGACAAATCGCAGCAGCTGTGGCCTTTTTACTAATGGGAAGCTTATCGGTCTATTTCTATGTTGATAACCGTGAAATTACTCAGTTAGCAGACCGGGTTATGGAAGTCAAAGTCGGAAAAGGAGAGCGGGTTTCAATCACTTTACCGGATGGAACGGCTGTTAAACTTAATTCTGAATCTGTGCTTTCGTATAAACAGGATTTTGGAAAAAAAGACCGCCGTGTGTCTCTTTCCGGGGAAGGATATTTCGATGTGCAGAAAGACATGCAAAAAAAATTCGTAGTGAATACCGAATTTATGGATATTGAAGTAACTGGTACTTCGTTCAATGTATATGCTTATTCCAATAAGGATATACTGGAAATGGCATTGGTGCAGGGTAGTGTGACTGTTTCTTCTGTCTGCCCGCCTTTTGAGAAAATGAATGTAGTTCCCAACGAGAAAGTTATTTATGATAAGAAAACGGGGATAATGATGAAAATAGGGACTTCGAATGTCTTGGAAACAGCCTGGGTAAGTAAAGAACTGGTGTTTAGGTCGGAACCGATGGATGCAGTATTGAAGAGAATAGGACGAAAATATGGTGTCTTTTTTGAAATCATGGATTCTTCACTTGTTAAGGATACCTATACCGGTGTGTTTGATAAGGAAGATATTGAAGAGGTCATAGATATATTGAAAGTACATTACGGTTTTGATTATAAAATAAAAGGGAGTGAAGTTCAAATTTTTGCGACAAATAAATGAAGTATTAACCTTAAAAAAATAAGAAAAATGAAAACATAAGAAAGAAAAAAATATCCGGAAAGCGGGCCGGCTCTCCGGATAAATCGTCGAATTCAGTTTCGCGAAGCTATGTGATAGCATAGCAGTAAAAAAACTAAAAGTCAACTTTAAATTTCTTATTATGAATGTAATTCAACACTTGATTAAGTTAAGATGTAAAAGTACGAATTTTTGTGTAACAAACTTGTTACTTGTACTAAGTTTTATCTTTTTAACAACTATACCAGCGAATGCGCAAACAGGTAATGTTAACTTGAAACTAAAGAATGTGACATTACCTCGTCTTTTTCAGGAAATAGAAAAGCAGTCAACTTACCGTTTCTCTTATCGGGATGCTGATCTTGTGGGAAAAGACCCTGTAACAGTTTCAGTGAAAGAACGATCACTGAAAAGTATATTAACTGATATTCTATCGAAACGAAATCTTCAATATCAGGTATCGGGCAATAAAATCCTGATAACCGTTTCTTCTGTGCAAACTCCGAAATCGACAGAAAAAAAAGAGGTTAGCGGAATTGTTGTTGATGAAAGGGGGGAACCTGTTATTGGTGTCAATATTTCGGAGAAGGGAACAACCAACGGAACTATTACGGATATGAATGGTCGATTCTCTTTTAAGGTAGGCGACAACAGTAGTTTACTCGTTTCCTATATTGGATATGACGGACAGGAAATATCTGTTAGAGGAAAGAATAGATTTAATATAACTCTGAAGGAGAATTTGCAGACTTTGGATGAAGTTGTCGTGATCGGCTATGGTACGCAATCACGTGAATTGCTGACGACATCTGTTTCGAAGGTCGATAATAAAGTACTGGAAAATGTGCCTTATGGTAACCTGGCTTCTGCTCTGCAAGGGGCGGTTTCCGGTGTGAGGGTACAAAGTACTTCCGGACAACCCGGTGAAGCTCCCCGTATTGTTGTACGTGGTGGTACTTCTATTCAGAATCCGGATGGGGCAGCTCCTTTGTATGTGGTCGACGGTATTACTCGTGACGAAATCAATCATTTGTCAAGCAATGATATCGAATCTATACAAGTATTGAAAGACGCTGCGTCTACTTCTATTTACGGAGCGAAGGGGTCGAACGGTGTTGTTATTGTAACCACTAAGTCAGCTAAGGCAGGTAAAGCATCGGTTTCGTATTCATATGACTTTACCATATCGACTATCGGAAAAAAATATAAAATGGCGAATGCCAAAGATTATCTGACTTTACATCGTACAGGTATGGTTATGCAGGATAAATTCCCGGATGCAACCAGCGAGTTGGGGCTGGCAAAAGGGTATGGTATAGGAAATAATTTGACAAATCAAACAGCGTTCACTACACAATATCTGAATGATTCGAACAGACATAAACTGAATGAGGGCTGGATAAGTATGCCGGATCCCATAGACCCCTCTCAAATGTTGATATTCCAAGATAATAAGATGTCAGATCTGGCTTATCGCACCGGCTTTTCCCATAATCATCATGCAGAAGTGAGTGGCAGCTCCGAACGGGCAAAATTTTTGGCTGGTATAGGTTATCTGAAGAACGAAGGTACTTTACGTGCAACGGATTATAATCGTTTTTCTTTCAATATTAATGGTGAAGTACAGGTGTTGGATAATTTGAATGTTACTGGAAGAGTGTATTACTCTAATACAAGAACTCATACGTCGCCTTTCAACTCTGCTGTTTCGTTTTATAGAAATGCCAGTTTGGCCCCGACTGCCAAGATTTATTTTGAGGACGGCTCGTATGCTCCTGGCTCGCAATGGGGGATGAGTAACCCATTGTATTCCATGTCAATTGCGAAATATACGGATAAGTCGGAGAACTATACATTCTCTTTGGGGGCAGATTGGACTATATTACCGGGGCTTTCCTTCAGACCTCAAATAGCTTTGTATAAAACAAATACGGAAAAGAATCGTTTTATGCCGGCATATTGGAATGGGCCGAACCAGCAAGTTAAAACAAGAGAGGCTTCTGCCAGCAATGATCAATGGTCGCATTATCAGGTGGATGCCGTATTGGATTATACGAAAACATTTTGGGAAGATCATCACTTTTCTGCTATGTTGGGATTAAATTATACCGAACGTATCATAGATTCGATCATGGCTGCGGGTAGAGGAGGCGCTACGGATAATATTACGACCGTGAACGGTATTGCTGAAAGAACTGTAGCTTCCAGTTCGAGTTCTACGCATAAGATGATGGGATATTTCGGTAGGGTTAATTACAATTACAAAAACAAATACTTGTTGTCTTTTAGTGCTCGTTATGATGGAGCCTCTAACTTGGGACGTAATAACAGATATGGATTCTTCCCGGGAATTTCGGGAGGTTGGCATATCGATCAGGAGACTTTTTATCCGGACGGGTTGAAGAAAATCGTGAAGGCTAAATTGCGTGCCAGCTATGGTGTGAACGGTAATATCAACGGACTTGCCGATTGGGCCGCCGATGGTAATTATAGCGTGGGACAGACATTCTTCGGTAATCCGGCTATCCGTATCAGCTATCCGGCAAACGATGATGTGAAATGGGAACGTTCGAAGACATTTGATATCGGCGGTGATTTTAAATTTTTGAACGGGCGATTGAATATTACGGCTGATTATTTCAGGAGGAAGACCGATCATTTGATTACAATGTTTACACTACCGCCGTCTACAGGTCTGGGGGACGTATATACTAATCTGGGAAGCTTGGAGAATAAAGGTGTGGAATTGGAAATTAATACCGAAATACTCCGCTTTGGAAAAGATGGCAGTTGGACGATCGGGTTTAACGCGTCGAGAGTGAAGAATAAGATTTTGGAATTACCGGAAAACGGTGTGGAAAACAACCGTATAGGAGGTGAATATGTATGGGATGTATCCAAAAAGCAATATACCTGGCAGGGAGGCTTGCAAGAAGGAGGAACTATGGGGGATATGTTCGGATATAAGCAATTGGGTGTTTATTCGACCGATGAACAGGCTGCCAAAGCTCCGGAAGACATGCTTATAACTATTGAAGACAGGACTAAATTCGGAGGTGATGTAAATTGGTTGGATGCCGACGGTGACGGTAAAATCGATTCGAAAGATCGGGTATATATGGGTAATCAATATCCGAAGTGGACGGGAGGAATTTCCAGTAATTTATCGTTTAGTGGCTTCGACTTCTATGTAAGGGCGGATTATACGGCCGGTCATACTATTTATAACTGGGCGAAAATGTTCTTGGATTACAGTTTGTTCGGTGACAACAATATGACGCAGGATGTAGTAAAGTATTCCTGGAAAAAGCAAGGGGATGTGACGGATTATCCTCGTTTCTACAGGGGTAATTTTACACAGTGTAATGCAACAGGAGCAAGACCCGGTTCGATGTATTATGAAAAGGGCAATTTTTTATGTTTCCGTGAGGTAACTCTTTCTTATTCTTTCTTACCTGAGATATTTAAAAAAGCGAGAATCAGTAATGTTCGTGTATCTGTCACTGGTAGTAACCTTTTATACCTTACGAGTTATAAAGGCCTGAACCCGGAGGATGGAGGAACCGACGACGGACGCTATGCAATGCCTAGAAACGTGACTTTTTCAGCTAATCTTACATTTTAAAAACATGACGTTATGAAAAATAGAATCAGAATAATTAGAAACGCGATAATAGCGGTCTTGTTTACTTCGTTGGTAAGTTGTAATGTTCTGGACGTGGAACTGCCAAGTGTAATCAGCGGTAATTCATTTTGGAAAACGGAAGAAGATGTTAAGGCCGCAATTCAGGGTATGTACACTTACTTGCGGGAGGTGGACGAAGAACTGTTTGTACTGGGGGAATCTCGTGCCGAAACTTCCGGTTTAAATGCTTCAGGCAGTAGCGGCGGATATGATATTTATTTTAATAATACGCTTACTTCTGCTACGGTCGGGGTTTCCTGGAAACCCTTTTATTCATTGATTAATTCGTGTAATCTGATAATTAAATATGCGGATGGTATCGATTTCAATTCCCAGGCGGATAAAAACTATTATTTGGCACAAGCTTATGTAATGAGGGCTTATGCTTATTATGTAATGGCTCGCTCCTGGGGAGACTTGATTATCCGTACGGAACCGGTTGAAGGGACAGACCCAAAAGTGCTTTATAAAGAGAGGTCGTCTGTCGAGGATGTATTTACTCTTATAAAAAGTGATATCGATAAATCGATTGAGTTGTTTGCGGATCATCCTAGCAGCGGTGCACCTGCCAGCGGGAGAATCTACTGGAATAAACCTGCCGCAAATGCTTTGAAGGGTGATGTTTATCTTTGGACGGGGAAACGTCTGAGTGAAGGAGAAAAGGATTTCACAATAGCATTGAATGCCCTGAAGGAAGTTAAACAACCGGGTGTTGATTTGATTACTGATTTTGGGAAAATTTTTGATGTGAGCAATAAGTTCAATTCAGAACTCCTGTTTTGTGCACATTACCAGAAAGACGAGAGAAATAATAATTTTTATTGGCATACATGGTTGATTCAAGCCGGAGTTCCGGGAAACATCGACGAAGAAACGAGAAATACACTTTTTCCTACAGGTAGCGGACAGTCGCTTACTGCACCGACGAGATTGTTGGTCGATTCTTATGATCCTGATGATACTCGGAAAGCAGGTACGCTGTATGAAATATATACTTATGGTGAGGACGGTAGCCGGGAATATTACCAAAGTGTGTGCATGAAAGGAAAAGGGTTGGTGGAAGCCGGGCAAAGGTACTTTATGAGTCATGTTATTCTTTACCGGTATGCGGATGTTCTGTTGATGATGGCAGAAGTGAAAAATGCCTTGGGTATGGATCCTTCCGATGAGATTAACCAGATAAGGAAAAGAGCTTATGGGGAGAACTTTGGTAAACATGTTTTTGTCAGTGGTTCAAAAGAATATAATGATGAAGTGATCCTAAAAGAACGCTTGTTGGAGTTTGCCTTTGAATGTAAAAGATGGTGGGATTTATTACGTTTTGATAAAGCGTTCGATTTGGTTCCGTCTCTTCAGAATAAGAAAGGAAAAGATTATCTGAAATTATTCCCTATAAGCGATGATTTGCTGAGTAAAGAGCCCATGGTAAAACAAAACCCGGGATACGATGACTGACCAATAATAGTAAAATTCTCAAATATAAATTGAGTACAAAATTTTATTATTGAAGTCTATATACAAAACAAATACTAAAAAGATGAGAATATTTCTAGTAATACTATTTGCCTTGTCCTGTTTTTCAGGCAATATGCTGGCAAAAGAGTTGAATAAACAGCCGGGTGTACGAAAAATAAAAGATGTGGTTGTATACGACGACCCGCAGTTTTATGTAGCATTTCCTTCTGTTGTAAAAAGCGGTGATGACTATCTGGTTGCTTTTCGTCGTGCACCCAACAGGGTTATGCTGGGAGAGCCATATCCGACACATACTGATTTGAATAGTTATTTAGTGATGGTCCGTTCCAAAGATGGTGAAACTTGGACAAAAAATCCCGAATTAATTTATGCACATCCTTTTGGCGGATCTCAGGACCCTTGTTTGTTAAAGCTGAGAGATGGGACGTTGCTTTGTACGAGTTATGGTTGGACACACCTCAGAGAAGATGCGATAGCGGAGTTGAAACAACCTGTTTACCATGAAGGAGGATGGATTGCCTTGGGCGGGTATATTATGCGTTCTTTTGATAATGGCAAGACATGGGAAGGACCGATTTATCCCACCGCAGTGAAAGATGGAATTTATAAAGATCCGATGGGAAATCCATTATCCGCCTATAACAGAGGTGCCTTATATGAAGGTAAAAGCGGAAGAATTTTCTGGGTAGTGGCAGCCATGGATGATTATCCGCTTACAAAAACATCCAATCATTTACTTTATTCGGATGACAAAGGGGTGACCTGGCAATACTCAAGTATCGTGGCGACTCATGAGAAATTTATATTTAATGAAGCTTCAGTCTATGAAACACCTAAAGGAGATATAGTTGCATTCATACGTACTGAGAATCCGGAAACACGGGCTTGCATCGCTCGCTCTACAGATGGTGGGAAAACGTTCAAATGGCAACCTATGGGTTTTTATGGACACCCACTGGCGGCTGTAAGGCTCCCGGACGATCGCGTGTTTCTGACATACGGTTACCGAGAGAAACCTTGTGGCGTACGGGCCAGAATCTTAAATGCAGAATGTACAGACTTTGCAACCGCAGAGGAAATAGTACTTCGTGATGATAACGGACCCGGTACAGATGTGGGCTATTCATGGCCGGTCGTACTTGATAATAACAGAGTGTTAGTCGTTTACTATATAACGAGAGACGACGGTCAGCGCTATATCGGAGGTACTATTTTAGAAGTAGACCCAAAGAAAAAGTAGCATATTGATTTTTTGCTTAAAATAAGAGGGGGAGAGGCCGACAGACCTCCCTCCGCTTTATAACTCCTAACATGTAAGATATAATTCAAAATGAAAAGATACTTTGTATATCTGTTTTTTTATTCTTTCATATCCTGCCATCTTTCAGGGGAAGATAAAGTATACAATTCCGGAATACATATTATACCGGAACCATTACAGCTGGAAGTTCGACAAGGCGTTTTTCCTATCAGCAACTCGACCACCCTATCACTGGAAAATGGTGATTGGGAAAAAGAAGCCTCTGTATTAATGAATAAGCTGGAAGAAGCAAGCGGATATAAACTCTCTTTTTCAGACAGCTCTTCCAATAATTGCATTAGACTCAAAACGAATGGAAACCTGGAAGAAGAAGGATACGAAATAGAAGTAGACGACAAACAGATATTACTTTCGGCTGCAACAGAAAAGGGCATGTTTTATGCCATACAGACATTATTCCAACTGTTACCGGCAGAAATCGAAAGTGCAAAACCCTTGAAAATGGGACTATCTGTTCCTGCTGTTAAAATCGCAGACCATCCACGTTTCAGTTACAGAGGAGTAATGATAGATGTGAGTCGCCATTTCTTTACCGTAGAAGAACTGAAAAAACAGATATCCGTGATGGCTATGCTTAAACTGAACCGCCTGCATTTGCATCTGACGGATAACCAGGGATGGCGTATTGCTATTGATAAGTATCCGCAACTGGTTGAATGTTCTGCCGTACAGGAAACCTATAATGAAGAGTTATACGGACCTTGTTATTATACAAAAGAAGATATAAAAGAACTGGTAGCCTATGCCGGTCGTCATCATATAGAGGTGATACCCGAGATAGAATTCCCGGGACACAGTTTGTCGGCCCTGGTTCCCTTCCCTGAATTGTCATGCAGTGGCGGACCTTTTAAAAGTGAACAGGTCTTTGGCTATGAAGAAAATGTTTTTTGTGTAGGTAACGACTCCGTGTTCACTTTTATGGAAAATGTATTGACGGAAATAGCCGAACTGTTTCCAGCCCGCTATTTGCACATCGGGGGAGATGAATGCGTTAAGAGGTATTGGCAAACATGCCCCCGTTGCCAGGCATTAGCAAAAAGGATGAACCTTCACCCTACTCCTGAGCACTCAGTGGAAGAGCAATTGCAAAGTTATGCCATCAAACGGATGGAGCGTTTTATTTCCGGTACATTGGGAAAACGGATGATCGGTTGGGAGGAAATTCTGGAAGGCGGACTGCCTGAAGATGCAACGGTAATGAGCTGGAAAGGTACCGAATGCGGAGCCAAGGCCGCAGCAACAGGCCACGACGTTGTTATGGCATCCATGGCCGACGGGCTTTACCTATGTGCTGCACAAGGCGCCGACGAAGTAGAACCGGCTGCCATGGGCGGACAGTCTTGCCTGAAAGACGTGTACGAATTTGAGCCGCTTCCAAAAGAGTTAGCTCCGGAAAAAAGAAAACATGTAATTGGTACCCAGGCTTGCTTATGGAGTGAATGGACACCCTCCGGAGAACTATTGGAATACATGCTTTATCCACGAACCGTGGCTTTGGCGGAAACAGCCTGGACAACACCCGAAAAGAAAAACTGGGACGACTTCTTGCGCCGTCTGGAGAACATGCAGGTCCGTCTGGATTTGAAAGGTATCAATTACCACATTCCGCTTCCGGAAGGAGAGTTGACGACCAACAAAGTCTTTACCGGAGATTCTGTTATTCTGGAATTTAAGAACAGCCGTTCGCTGCCCATGGTTTATACGGTAGACGGAACAACTCCCAACATGTACGCCCCCTCTTTGCCGGAACGATTGGTGCTGCACCAGCCGTGTACACTAAAAGTCTGTACCAAGACAGCAAACGGCAAACTCAGTCCGATACGCACCATAAACATTGAAAAGCAAACACCTATACCCGCAATTCAAAATACATGTAACGGACAAATCCACCTTCAGCTGGCAAACGGCCTTTTTAAAGATCATAGCGACTATACAAAAGCCGTATATGAAAAAGATACGATAATAAACTCTTTTGCTGTATATAATAAAGACAAATTCGATTTCAAAACACCCGGATTGGCATGCTATTCCGGCGAAATCGAAGTACCGGAGACGGGCATTTACACTTTTAAATCTAATGCGGATGAGTTGTGGATTGCAGGTAAACTATTAATTTACAATCCCACCTCTTCCCGCTTTTACGAGAAAAAGACGCAAATCGCCCTCGAAAAAGGACTTCATTCCTTCGCCCTGCTGTTTTCCAACCGCCTGAAAGAAGGATTTGCCTCCTGCTGGTACCCCATCGATTTTCAATACCTTCCGCCTTCCGGTGGCGAGTGGATAAAAAGTAATTAAAATTTTGTACAAACCATGAAGCACATATATAAACTATTATTGGTAGCTACCCTGTTGGGAAGTTGCCAAACCGACGGAAATCAAACAGATTTGAATGTAGACAGAAATACGAACGAACTCTTTCTGAATACAACTCCCCATAAAAAAATGATCGTCGACGTCGACATGTGTACCGATGTAGACGACGCTTGCGCCGTACGGATCGCAACAGCACTCGATGACGACGGCGTCATTGACCTACAAGGAATAGCCTTTTCCGTAAATGGCCCCAATAACCTCGATGCCTTACGTGGTTTTCTGCTTCACGAAGGCAAGCCTGATGTATTGATAGGAAAAAGCGCGGTAGCCAACGAACCAGAAGAATCACCCTACTGGGATCTGATGGCCGAATATAGTGATGGCAAGGTGAATGCCTACGAAGCTGTAAAAATGTACCGCAAAATACTCTCCGAGAGCGATACCCCGGTCGATATCGTTACAACCGGCTACACCACCAACATCGAGTACCTTTTGAAAAGTGAACCTGACGAATACTCCGATCTTACAGGTCTGGAACTTGTCAAAAGAAAATGCGGACAACTCTACGTCGTAGGCGCAACCTATCCGGAAGGGCGTTGCAACAACATCTGGTTTGCCCCGGCAGCTCGGACGGCGGCAGATTATATCAGCAAGCATTGGCCCTATCCGATACTTTTTTTCACCAATAATGTAGGCGGATTGCTCGTATGCGGCGCCGGGTTGCAACAGGTAGATATCGACCGCAAAGACATTGTAACCCGCGCCTTATACGCATTCGGAACCGATGCCGGACGGCTTGCTTGGGACCCTTTCGGCGTATGGTGTGCCGGATATGCCTGCAGTAAAATCAATCGGCTGGGTTTCAAACGAGTAAATATATTCATAGATACCCAAACGGGTCGTAATACATTTGCCGATGCAACCGACGGAAAGCATTTCGTTATCTATCCGCTATGCGATAATAAGAACTATTATAATGCCATGATGGATCACCTGTTAATCAAAAAAGCCAAACTTTAATTGCTGACCGGATTATTTAATACCCATTTTTTAATAAATAAAAGAATATGGAAAAGATAAACAGACGACAGTTCATAAGCCAGTTCGGACTGGCCACGACAGCCATGTGTATTTCGCCACGCTTCGCATTCGCCCAGCCACTCGGTTCGGACAAGAAAATCCGTCTGGGCGTAGTTGGAGGTAACTTCGGTTTAGGTTTTTTCTTCCACGAACACCCCAACTGCATTGTTGAGGCAGTGAGCGATTTGGATACCCAAAGAAGAAACAAACTGATGGAAGTTTACCAATGTAAAAAGTCTTACGAATCACTGGAGAAATTGCTCCGCGATCCGAAAGTCGAAGCCGTAGCCCTGTTTACCCCGGCACCCGACCATGTGCGCCACACGATTCAGTGTCTCAAGGCCGGCAAACATGTGCTCTGCGCGGTTCCTGCCGCCATGACCGAAGAAGAATGCTATCAGTTGCTTGAAGCCGTGAAACGTTCCGGACTCACTTACATGATGGCTGAAACGACCACTTATCGCGAAGAAACCATGATGGCGCAGGAATTCTATCGCGCAGGCAAGTTCGGAAACATCTTCAGTAGTGCGGCCCAGTACTATCATCCCGGTTTGGAAACCTTGTATTTCGACGCCGACAAGAAACCTACCTGGCGACATGGCCTTCCCCCTATGCTATACCCTACGCATGTTACTTCTTTCCTTATCGCTGTCACCGGAGAAAGGTTGACAAGCGTAACCTGCAACGGTTGGGGCGACGGGAGCCCGATATTGAACAACAACCCTTTCAATAACCCCTTCTGGAATGAAACCGCACTCTTCCGTACTGACAAGGGTAACTCCTTCATGGGCGAGGTATGCTGGCGAGGCGCATTGGTAGGTGTTGAGAGAGGTGAATGGCATGGCGACAAAATGAGTTACTATTCTGAATATAAAGGCCTGGGTTCACATCAGGTAGTCTCCAGCGAAATGCAAGGTAAAGACGAAGGTGGATTCGTTGTCGACGAACCCGAAATGCACTTTGTCGAAATGAAGCCCTGGTGGAAGACCGACTTGCCGGGAAAGATCAGCCATATCAGTGGACACGGTAACTCGCATTGTTTTATTACCCACGAGTTTATTAGCTCGCTTGTAGAAAACCGCAAGCCTGGAGTCGACGTACATGAGGCGCTGGCTTATACAATTCCCGGTATCATTGCCCACAAATCGGCCATGCACGACGGCGAATTATTGAAAATACCGGTATTCGATTAAACAGTTCCACATTTATAAACTATACCCTGAGCAATACATTTTTTCATGCTATAGAATTGTGTGATAACTGATGCAACCGGTCTGTGACAGATCGGCTGCATTCTTGTATATTCTGTCTCCAGTGATGCCCCACTCATAAGGAATGGTGTAATATTATAGGTAGTTCCCCGAATTATTTCCTCTATTGGAAATAAAATCCGGAAAATTTCAGTAAGGAATTGAGTACAAATTTTTAATATTAAAGTCTATATAATAAATAAAGGAAAATGAGCGACCAGATGCACATAGATGATCTATGGAAGCGCTTTCTTAAAGGCGACGACCGAGCATATACAGAGTTGTATAACCTGTATATAGACGATTTGTTCGCTTACGGCATGCACTTTACCACCAACCGTGAGGCGGTTAAAGATTGTATTCAGGAGGTTTTTATCTCTCTTTATAAAGATCGTTCCAAACAAAGGAAAGTAAATAATATAAAAAGCTATCTCTTTGTTTCGTTGAAAAACGAATTGTTCGATCTGTTCAAAAAAAGTATGGAATATTATCAGATAGAGACAATAGAGCCTGTTTTTCAAACGGAATATTCCGTAGAAGATCAGTTTCTGAAAAATGAGACTGCTAGTAATAATGTTGCCAGGGTGAAAAAACTTTTGCAGGTCTTATCACCCAAGCAAAACGAAGTGATCTATTATCGCTATGTAGAAGAAATGACGTATGATGAAATAGGGGAACTTATGCACATGAACAATCAATCTGTACGTAACCTGGTTCATCGCTCTATCCAGAAGATAAGGGAACTCATGCACAATGATATATTCGTTCGTTTTTGATAAATTGATTATTGGATTAACAAGATGGAGAAGAAATATAAGACATATACAGTAGATGAATTATTGCAGGATGATTATTTCATATCGTCTATCTTGCATCCTACGCAGGAGAGCCGCGAGTTTTGGGATTTTCTGATACAAAGCGGTAACCTGTCGGCACAGGATTTTGAAGAAGCGGCTTTTTTTATCGAGGTAGTACATTCCCCGAAAGAAAAACTCCTTCGTAAAGAAAAAGAAGCATTATGGAGCAAAATAGAAATAGAAAATAAAAGTTCGCTGAAGAAAAAAATACGGACACTTTATGCCGCCTGCTTCTCGGCCGTAGCATGTGTTTTCATTTTGCTGGGCGTATCATTTTATTTCTTTTATGAAAGCAATCAGCAGGGAGATGATGTAATCGATATGATTGCCGCCTTGAAAAAAAATCCGGATGTACAACCCGGATCAGATATTCGTTTGGTGTTGTCGAAAGACAAACAGGTAACATTTGAAGAAGACAATACAGATGTGAAATATGACGATAAAGGAGAAATAAAGGTCAATTCCCAAACGGTAATGGAGGGAGGAGATAAGGATAAAAAGGTAGGCGGCGATAAAGAAGAAAAAGAGGCGACTGTTACCTATAACCAGTTGATCGTGCCTAAAGGTAAACATTCCACCCTGTTACTGTCTGACGGCACAAAGCTTTGGGTCAATGCCGGGTCGCATGTCATATTCCCTGTATCGTTCAAAGGCAATAAAAGAGAGATATACGTGGATGGCGAAGTCTTTTTGGACGTAACCCGTAACGAGGACAATCCTTTTGTCGTGAAAACAGACCGGATGGCAGTCGAGGTGTTGGGAACCTCCTTTAATATCAAGTCGTATGGCCATGAAGATACGGATGATGTCGTATTGGTGACAGGTTCCGTTCATGTTCGTACGGAAACGGGCCGGAAAGCCGAGTTGATTCCCAATCAACGATTCCGGTGTACATCGATCGGCGATGTGGATATTCAGACTGTAGATGTATATGATTATATATCCTGGAAAGACGGTTTGTTGCAATATAAAAAAGAACGTCTATCCGTCATATTGCAGCGATTGTCGGATTATTATGGAAAACCGATCCGATGGGAGCCGGAATTGGAACGCCTGACTTGTTCGGGTAAACTGGATTTGAAGGATGATATGGAGAAAGTACTGAACGGATTGACCAGGATGATCCCCGTAAAATTCGTGAAACAAGATGATTGCTACTATTTTAGCGTAACCCCCTTAAACAGCAAGCCTATGGAGTAAAGAGCATAAAAAAACCGGATAACATACCCCTACATTATCCGGCATAATTCAAATTGAAAATTTCACAGAGTATCAACTTAAATCAATACAAATGTATGATAAATAAATTGAAAGGCAACAATACGTATGCCGTTTTTAGTAGATTCATTCGGATTATGAAACTGATAAACCTATTCTTCATAGCGGGGATATGCTTTGCGAATGCCGCAAGCAGTTATTCGCAGTCCACTTTGTTAACCTTGGAAGCAGACAACAATACCCTGGAGGAAGTATTCAAAATGATAGAAAAAAATAGCGAGTATGTTTTTTTCTATAGTGACAAGGCAGTTAACCTAAAGAAAAAAGTCAGTATTAATGTGAAAGATCAGACGATCGACAAAATACTTGATCAAGTGTTGCAACAAACCGGAAACGCTTATTCGATCGACGACCGTCAGGTGTTCATCGGCGCTGCAACAAAAAACAAGTCGAATACCGTCCAACTGCCCGTGGTTGCGCAAGTAGAGCGCATCGATGTGACAGGCGTTGTCAAAGATAAAACAGGGGAACCTGTTATCGGAGCAACTGTTGTGGAAAAAGAAAATCCGACGCATGGAACCATTACCGACCTGGACGGCCGTTTTGAGTTACGTAATGTACCTAAAAATGCCGTATTGCAGTTCTCTTTTGTGGGTATGAAAGCACGCGAAGTGGGAGTGAACGGAAAAACGATGTTGAATGTCATATTGGAATCGAGTACGGTCTTGGATGAAGTCGTTGTAGTCGGATATGGTACACAGTCAAGGGCTACATTGACTACTTCTGTCTCCAAGATGGATACGAAAGCGCTCGAGAGTGTACCTTATGCAAACCTCGTATCAGCGCTGCAAGGAACTGTGTCCGGTGTCAGAGTACAGACAACTACCGGACAGCCGGGTGCAAGTCCCCGTATTATCGTGCGTGGTGGTACCTCTATTAATAGTCCCGATGGCGCCGAGCCGATCTATATCGTGGACGGCGTGATTCGTAACGACATTGATGGTGTCAATTCGGATGATATCGAATCTATGCAGGTGCTGAAAGATGCTGCATCCACAGCCATATATGGTGCACGCGGATCAAACGGTGTTGTTTTAATTACAACGAAAACAGGTAAAGCCGGGAAAACCAGTATCACTTATAAATACGACCTTACACTTTCCAAAGTAGGAAAGAGATATGATATGGCATCTGCCCGCGACTACATTTATTATGGCAGAATAGGGACCCAGGTGGCTGATCAAAGATGGGGATTCGGTTTGAGCAACCTTTATACGGCTTCCGGATTCGGTACAGGAAATGATTTGACAGCGAATACAACCTATACAACGCAATATCTGACTCCGGAAAACCAGCATAAATTGAATGAAGGATGGGAAAGTATGCCTGACCCGATTGATCCGTCGAAAACCATCATCTTCAAGGAGACAGACTGGCAGGACGTATTGTTTCGCACGGGTGTTTCTCACAATCATAATGTCAACATTTCTGGTGGTTCCGAAACAGCTACTTTCAATGCCAGTGCAGGCTACATGACGAATGACGGTACTGTTATCACTACCCATTATGACCGGTTGACGTTCAACCTGGGAGGTGAAGTGAAGATTCGTCCTAACCTGAAGGTCGGCGGACGTGCTTCCTACAGCAAATATACTAATAACGGCATTAATGAAACAAGTATATTTGCCCGTGCCATCGGACAGGCGCCGACAACGAAATACACCTTCGAAGACGGTACGTTGGCTCCCGGTAACAGAGGTGCTGGTAATCCCGCTTATCATTTGCATAAAAATACGAGTAAGAATAGTGATGAGAACATTACTTTCATTTTCGATGCTAACTGGGAAATTATTCCGGGTTTGACATTCACACCGACGTTCTCTATCTGGAAAGAATCTGAAGATAAATATAGCTTTACACCCTCTTACCTGGATGGTGTGAACCGCCTCAATACTGTGCGCCCAGCTAGTGCCAGTTATTCTAAATGGTGGCAGACACAGGCAGATGCCGTATTGTCATACAATAAAGATTTTAAAGATCATCATTTGAACGTCATGGCTGGTTATTCCTACTATTTCAAGTCCAGCTATGGTATGTCGGCCAGTGGAGAAGGTGCGTTAACCGACTTGATCCCGACTTTGAATGCGGTTTCCAAATATACTCACATGAGCAGTAACTTGTCAAAGCAGATCATGTTGGGTTATTTCGGAAGAATCAATTACAACTACAAACAGCGCTATCTGCTGTCTGTGAATGCCCGTTACGATGCCTCTTCCATGTTGGGACGCGAACATAAATGGGGCTTTTTCCCCGGGGTGTCTGTCGGATGGAACATCCATGAAGAAAATTTCTGGAGAGATATGAATGCCGAAGATTTCCGTTTGAAATTGAGAGGTAGTTACGGTGTCAATGGTAATATTACCGGTATGGGACCGTATACGGCACAGGGTGAATATGCCGTAGGAGGCGGAAAGTATATGGGGGTAAACGCTATCCAGAACACCGTTCTCCCCAATGAAGACTTGCAATGGGAAGAGTCCAAAACGTTCGATTTCGGTATAGACTTGGGACTGTTTGATCAACGGGTGGATATTATCTTCGATTATTTTAATCGTAATACCGATAATTTGATTACGCAGTTGCCTATGCCCATGTCGTCGGGTTTCAATGTGATTACCACGAACTATGGTAGCTTGAACAACCGAGGAGTCGAAGTCGAAGTTAAGGTGCAAGTGATGCCTAAACGCTCCGAATTGCAGTGGGAGCTAGGATTTAACGCCTCCCATGTAAAAACCAAAATTCGTAAACTGCCCGAAAACGGAGTGGAAAGGAACAGAGTCGGTGGTTATTATGCTTGGAACCCGGAAATCAATGACTACGATTGGGTAGGAGGCCTTCAGGAAGGTGGTAGAATCGGTGACCTCTTTGCTTGGAAGTCGTTGGGAATATATGCAACCGATGAGGAAGCGAAGGCCGACCCAGTGATTGATATGATGGACCCGTATGAAGACAAGACCAAATTCGGAGGCGATACCCGCTGGTATGACGCCGATGGTAATGGCGAAATCAATGAGAAAGATATTTGTTACATGGGAAATACTTATCCGAAATGGACGGGCGGTATTTCTAGCTCATGGAGCTATAAGAATTTCGACTTGTATCTGCGTATGGACTATATGACCGGACATACCATCTTTAACGAACAGAAGATCTTCCTTTGCGGGCAGTGGGCAGGCAATCTCAATATGCCGCAGGAAATGATCGACAAGAGTTGGAAGAAGCAAGGCGATATTGCCGAACGCCCTATTTATATACCCAATGAGGATTACAACCTCTGGAGAGGCGGCGACTGGTATGGAGAGGGGATGATGAACTCTGAATTTTATGAATCAGGCAATTTTCTTTGTATCAGAGAATTAACCCTGGGGTATAGATTGCCGCTTACAGGAGTCATGAATAAGATATTCACGAACTTGAAGGTGAACGTGACCGGAAATAACCTCCATTATTTCACGAAGTACACGGGTGCAAATCCTGAATTCGGAGGAAAAGATGCAGGACGTTATCCGCTTCCCAGAAATGTGATTTTCGGCGTATCAGCTACATTTTAATTTAATTTCGTAAAACTCGATAAGTTATGAATAAGTATAGTCATTTATTTATATGCCTGTTTGTTCTGTTGTTTGGCTCGTCTTGTGGCGACCTTTTGAACCAGAAGCCGGTGAGCTCTATTACAAACGAGTCTTTTTGGACGAATGAAAGTGATGCAACAGGGGTCTTGACGGGAGCGTATATACAGCTAAGGTCGATGACCTGCGACCAGTTGTTTACCCTGGGGGAATCCAGAAGCGAAGTCGTCACGAAGGCTGTAACCGGCGATATCTACGAGCGATATTACAAAAATACATTGAGTCAGGAGTTGCCGGGCCCCGATTGGTCTACGCTCTATAGCACTGTCAATACGGCGAATTTGCTGATTAAGTACATCCCGCGTATCGATGCTACTGAAATGTCAAGGAATAACTTGTTGGCAGAAGCTTATACGCTGCGTGCTTATCTCTATTTCGTGCTGGTAAGAACGTGGGGCGGGGTGCCGCTTCGAGTGGAACCGACCGAAGGATACAACCCTGAAACCGTACAAAAAGGACGGGCTACGGAAGAAGAAGTGTTCCGCTTGATAAAAGAGGACTTGGATAATGCGATCGCTTTGTATCACGACAATACCTTCTGGGCTTCCAGAAACCGCTTCTCCAAACCGTGCGCCAATGCGTTGAAGGCCGACGTTTATTTGTGGACTGCCAAACGATGCGGCGGAGGGAATGCCGATCTGGAGACTGCTTTGGCGGCTTGCAACGAGGTACAACAGGCGGATGTGATGTTGCTTTCTAATTTCGGCGACTTGTTTGAATATAATAATAAGTGCAATGATGAAGTTATCATGTCAGTGGCAAATGATATTTATGATGGGGGCGACAACTACTTTAAGGACAACTATTCCGGTATAGACGGTAGCTCGACAGATCCGGTAGACGGGGAGGTGATTGGCACCGGAACGAACGGTATGGCTTGGACGGTAAGCGATTTGGTGAAAAATCAATTTATGGAAGATGACTCTAGAAAAGCTCCTTCTTTTACCGATGGCTTGAGAGGGGGGGAGAACGGAGAGATCGAGTATCCGGCTTTAATCCGTAAGGGACGCGGTATCGTACAAAATGGACATAGGTATTTCAGAAACGATTTCGTTTTATATCGTTTGGCAGACGTACTGCTCATGAAGGCGGAAGCCAAGAATGCACTGGGACAGGACCCGTCTGAGGAAATGAACCTGATCAGAAAAAGAGCATATGGTGATAATTTTGAAAAACACATCTTTGTGAGCCGATCTAAAGAATTGAATGACGAAGAGATTCTGAAAGAAAGGTTGCTTGAATTGGTTTTTGAAGGAAAAAGATGGTGGGACCTCGTACGATTCGGAAAAGCTTTTGATATAGTACCTTCATTAAATAATAAAAAAGGACAGGATCATATGCTGTTATGGCCCCTTAGCCTGAACGTATTGACGCGTGAACCGCAAGTCGGACAAACTCCTGGCTGGGGTGACTGATTCTCATAAAAATAGAATATAGGGATGAGATATTTACTTGTTAGTGTAATAATAAGTATTGGTATTGGTCTGTTTGGTTGTAAACAAGAACAGAATGCTGGGGAAAATACATCACTTCCCCAGCATGTTCAAGTACGAAACGTGATTATTGATGCCGATACGGATAATGAACTGGATGACTTGCTTGCAATTGCTGCTGCTTTGAAGTCGCCTAAGCTGGAAGTCATCGGAATGACTGCTGTGCAATGGGATGGAAGGAATAATACGGTGCGGGAAGGACATGATCCTTGGTGGAATGACAATTCTGCCTATACCAGTTGGCTGATGAACGCTGTATTGGTGCAATTATTAGACCGGACAGACCTCCCGTTGCCAATGGGAAATGAGAGGAAGATCGTTTATAAAAAAGGTGGTTCTGAAAACAAACCGCGGGAAAGTGAGGCTGTGGATTTCATTATCCGCAAAGCACTCGATCTGCCTCAGGGAGAAAAATTAACGATCATCAGTACCGGTGCTCTTACGAATGTGGCATCTGCTGTAATGGTGAAGCCTGAAATCGCGAAAAAGATTGTGCTTTACTGGCTTGGGCAAACGTATGATTATGAAAAGGATCTATGGATAGGCGAACATGAATTTAATGTGTCTAATGATTTGGATGCCTTTGATCTTCTTTGTGATGCAGAAGATTTGGAATTTCATATAATGCCTAATAACGTAAGCGGATTACTGCGCTTTCATAACGCTCATTCGATCAATAAGCTTGAAAAAGTGGAAGGTATAGGTACTTTTATAGCGGATCGGTGGAGAAAGAGAATCGGAGACAATATGACTTCTTCCTGGACTATGTGGGACGTAGCTCTTATTTATGCGATTACAAATCCGGAATGGGCGGAAGAAAAGAAGGTCGATACCCCTCCGGGCACTGTAAAAAGAAAGGTCGATATATATACGAATATCGATGCTGAAAAAATGGAGAATGAGTTTTGGAATGCTTTCGGTTGTAATGTACCTCAGGGACAGCCAGCACTGCCACAGATACGGAAAATAAAAGATGTGGTTATTTATGAAGATTCTAAATTTCATGCAACATTTCCTTCGGCGGTGAAGATAGGCCCCAATAATTATACGGTAGCATTCCGGCGTGCACCGGACAGAAGAATCTTCGGTGAACCAGGGAATGCGCATGTCGATCCTAACAGCTATTTAGTACAGGTTCATTCGAGTGATGGTGAAAACTGGACGAAAGACCCGGAGTTAATCTACGCCCATCCTTTTGGTGGTTCACAGGATCCTTGTTTACTGAAATTAAAGGACGGAACTTTGCTTTGTGCCAGTTACGGCTGGGCTTTTTCCTCTCAGGAGGGGATAGACAATTTAGGAAAACCGGTTTTGCATGAGAGTTGGCATGGAGGCGAAATAGCATTTTTAGGAGGATATATCTTGCGCTCTTTTGATAAGGGGAAAACATGGGAAGATCCGATTATTCCTCCGACGCTGGATTCGGAAATTTATATCAGTGCAACGGGAGAGCCTCTGCCAACTTATAACAGAGGGGCTATGTGCGAAGGTAAAAACGGTAAGATTTATTGGATTGTGGCAGGTCATGATCCTGCCCCGTCAGGAAAAACCAGTAATCATTTGCTTGTATCTGAGGACAAAGGCGAAACCTGGCAGTATTCCGGACTGGTTGCTACCGATGATAGTGTTGCATTCAATGAAGCTTCCGTCTATGAAACACCGAAGGGAGATATAGTCGGTTTTCTGCGGACTACTTTGTATGATCATGCATGTATTGCCAGGTCGACCGATGGAGGGAAGACTTTTAAATGGAAATCAATGCATTTCCAGGGGCATCCTTTGGCGGCTCTGAGGCTCCCTGACAATCGTGTGTTGCTGACGTATGGCTATCGTCACAAGCCTTTTGGCATCCGGGCAAGAATTTTGAATGCAGAATGTACGGATTATGCCATTTCCGAAGAATTTATACTTCGTGATGATGGTTGTGGACCGGATTTAGGTTATCCTTGGCCGATTATGTTGGAAGATAATAGAGTTCTTGTGGTTTATTATTATAATAAAAATGGCCATCGTAATATTGAAGGAACCATTTTGGAAATAGACTGTAAAAAATAGAGAAATATATACCTTTAAATTCTGAGATCATGTAAAAGAACGCAGACAGAACAGATGACGCAGATAAACGCAAATTTATTTTATTAAATAACTTTGCCGTAATCTGCGCTCTGTCTGCCTTAATATCAATTACCTTTCGGCAGTGAGTGGATAAAAAATGAAATACGAGATGAAAGATAAATTTAAAATAATTTTGTTGGTCATCTTTTTGACCGGTTGTAAGACATACGAGAATCGGCAGGAAGACAGAAACATGGATGAGTTGTATCTGAATACCGCTCTCGGAAAGGAAATGATATTGGATGTCGACATGTGTACGGATGTGGATGATGTCTGTGCGGTAAGGATTGCAACGGCTCTTGATGATGATGGCACTATTGACTTAAAAGGTATTGCATATTCAATAGTCGGAAAGAATAATCTGGAAGCATTGAGAGGTTTCCTGTTATATGAAAATAAACCGGATGTATTGATTGGAAAAAGTATGGCAAACAATCCGGATGAATCCCCTTATTGGGATCTGATGGCAGCGTATAACGATGGTAAGGTAAATGCGTATGAAGCTGTAAAAATGTATAGAAAGATATTGTCTGAAAGTAATACGCCTGTGGATATTGTCACTACCGGATATACGACAAATATAGAAGCCCTGCTGAAAAGCCAACCGGATGAATATTCTGATTTGCCGGGGCTTGAGTTAGTAAAACAAAAATGCGGACAGTTGTATATCGTCGGTGGAACTTATCCGGAAGGGCGTTGTAACAACTTCTTCTTTACTAAAGAAGCCAGATTAGCTATTGATTATGTAAGTAAGACCTGGCCTTATCCGATACTCTTTTTTACAAATGAAGTGGGGGGAATACTCAGATGCGGTGGTCAATTACAAGCTGTGGATATAGATAACAGTGATATTGTAACTCGTTCGTTGGTAGCGTTCGGAACCCAAAACGGTCGTCATGCTTGGGACCCTTTTGGTGTATGGTGCGCCGGATATGCTTGTGGTAAAATCAATCGGTTAGGTTTTAAACGTGTAAATATAGCTATAGATACTGAAACGGGACGTAATACATTTACAGATGCCGCCGATGGAAAACATTTTGTGATATATCGGTTATGCGATGATGACAATTATTATAATACCATGATGGATCATTTACTAATAAGAAAAGCCAAACTTTAATTGTTACCGAAATCGTTTAATACTCTTTAAAACACATCAATGATTGAATTTTGTAATAACGTGACTTAATAAAATAGTAGTATGAAAAACGTAAAAAAATGGTTGGTACTAAGTATTTGTGTATTGGCCACAACTTCTTTATTTGGCCAACAGGCAGTAGACTGGGCCAATTTCGAACGGTATGCAGAACAGAACAAGACTGTAAAAACACCTTCGAAGGTAGTATTTATAGGAAATTCAATTACCGAAGGTTGGTGGTATGCCGATTCGCTGTTCTTTAAGAAGAATGAGTTTATAGCCAGAGGAATCAGCGGACAGGTCACATCTCAAATGTTGGTTCGCTTCCGTAAAGATGTGATCGACCTTAAACCTAAAGCGGTAGTAATCCTTGCCGGAGCTAACGACATTGCGGAAAATAACGGTTATATCTCTTTGGAGAATATCAAGGGAAATATTGTTTCTATGATTGAATTGGCAAAACTTCATAAGATAGATGTGATTCTTTGTTCTGTTTTGCCTGCTTATGACTTTAGTTGGCATAAGGGATTGGAGCCGGCGGAAAAAATTATCGAGCTGAATAAAATGCTTAAAGCGTATGCAAACCGTAATAGAATTACCTATGTAGATTATCACTCTAAAATGGCAGACGAACGGAACGGATTACCTGAAAAGTATTCCGGAGATGGGGTACATCCTAATGCGGAAGGATATAAGGTCATGGAAAATATACTTTTGCCAGTGTTAAAACGGTACTAATGTTGTTCTCTAAAAAAGCATTTTTTTAGAATTTATCCATAACTGCTAAAATGAAGGTGGAGGATGTGACTATTTGGGCACATCCTCTTTATTTTCTTTTGGAAACCTTATATTTGCATTTATTTTAATATTTTATATGGAACGCTTTGCCGCAATAGATTTTGAGACCGCCAATGGGAAACGCTGTAGTGTATGTAGTGTCGGGGTTGTCATTGTAGAAGACAATCAGGTTATCGACCAGGCATATAGTTTGATCCGTCCGTATCCCAATTATTATACCCAGTGGACCACTGCTGTTCATGGCCTGACACCGGAAGATACAAACGAGGCTCCTGACTTTGAAGAAGTCTGGGCGAAGATAGCACCGAAGATTGCGGATCTGCCTCTGGTCGCTCATAACAGTCCTTTCGATGAAGGATGCCTGAAAGCCGCCCATATGGCCTATGAACTGGCTTATCCCAAATACCAGTTCTATTGTACCTGCCGGCTATCCCGAAAGATGTACCCTTTTCTGGTCAACCACCAGCTGCATACCGTAGCAGCCTATTGCGGTTATGACCTGACGAATCATCATCATGCGATGGCAGATGCTTATGCCTGTGCACATATCGCTGTAGCAATGATGCGTGAGAAAGGTGCCAATAATTTGCAAGAACTATTATTGTCCTGTTCTAAAAGAAGTTGACAAAGGAATATTTGCTGTTTAGAAGGAAAAAGCTTACATTCATCAAATAAATTTTATTCTATCTCAATTTGAAGGTAGTTTTGAGAGCTTTTGATATTCTAACGTAAATAAAATATGATGTATTGTTTACAGAAATGGATTTCACCTGTAATATTAGCTGTTATATGCCAACAGGCAATACGGTTGGTAACCGATATTTCTATAGATAATACTTTTTGGGTTACACCTTCACAACATCTGAGAGAACTAATAATTAGTCCTCCTTTTTTTTATTTAATTGACAGGGGATTGTATCTGCTCTTTGTAAAAAGAAGTACAAATAAAAAAGGGTGGAAAGATATTGTAAAAGAATATGGGTTGGCTGCTATTTACTTTTCTATATGCATTATTATTACTGTTTTTATTATACATATTTTATTGAGTCTGCCGGATTACTTTAGAGATTATGTAATTGCAGTAATGGTCTGTGTACCGATTTTGTTGTTTTATTTTACATTGATACGGAATGAGTATAATAGAAGAAAGGTTGACGAGCAGAACTTTGAATTGGAAAGGGTAAAAGCTGCTCAGCTTGAAACAGAGATGAAGTTCCTGAAAGCCCAGTATCATCCGCATTTTTTGTTTAACGCATTGAATACAATTTATTTTCTGGTAGATGAAACTAATATTGCTGCTAAAGAAGGTATCGAGCTTCTTTCGGGTTTGTTGAGATATCGGCTTTATGATGTGGAAGAGCAGGTTCCGTTAGAGGATGAACTTCAATTTCTTAATACATATATCGCTTTTCAGAAACTTCGGATTGAAGAAGGTGTGAAAGTGGATTTCTCAACAGAGATAGCCGATAACCAAAGGAAAATCCATCCGTTACTCTTTCATCCGTTACTCGAAAACGCCTTCAAATATGTAAATGGAAATTTTTATATCGGCATTCGGGTAAGTCAACAAGGTAATATGGTTATTTTCAAAATAACCAATACAATCATAAGGTATCCTGAATCTGAACAAAAGGCAGGGATAGGACTTACTAATCTTAAACAAAGATTATCAATACTTTATCCAGGAAGACATGATTTGTCAATCAACAAAGAACAGGATTTGTTCACAGCAACATTAACTATAGAGATGGAATAAGATGAAGATAAAATGTGTAATAACAGACGATGAGCCTTTGGCTCGTAAGGGGTTGCGGGAATATATCGAGAAAGTAGATATTCTGGAATTAGCAGGAGAATGTAAGAATGCGATCGAATTGAATAATCTATTACAAACGACGAAGGTCGATTTATTATTCCTTGATATTGAGATGCCGTATTTATCGGGTCTCGATTTTTTAGCCAATATGGAAAATCCGCCTCTCACTGTAATTACCTCTGCTTATGAAAAGTACGCTTTGAAAAGCTATGAATTCCACGTGTCTGACTATTTGTTAAAACCGATTTTATTTGCGCGGTTCATGAAAGCCATAAATAACATACAAGTTATTATGGAAAAGGCTGGAAAAGAAATCGACTCACGTGCATATGTTTTTGTCCGGAGCAATAAGCAGCTAAAGAAAATCATATTCGAGCAGATATTGTTTATAGAGAGTATGGAAAACTATGTCATTATAAATACACAGTCATCGAAAGATATAGTCAGTATCCCTTTAAAACAATTTGGGGTCATATTACCGCAAAGTTCATTCATGCAGGTACATCGTTCCTATATCGTTAATATCAATAAAATAGACGCTGTAACAGGTAATCAACTAAAAATAGGAGATAAGATACTTCCCATCGGGCGTAGCCAGCGTGAAGATGTGAAGCGCATATTAGGCAGTTATATCATTTCCCCCAAAAAGGAGTAAAAGGAGAAAAAGTGTAGTATATCCATCGATATATGTCGTTCGTCAATATTTTTTGTTTTAGGCGGTTTACCGGAATAATTTTGACCGTAAGTAACTTAAAATAAGATATATTATGGTCAACAGATTCTTCTTTTCCGTTCTTCTGTTCATTTGCTTTTTCTCCCTGAACACTTACGCACAAAGTATCAGGATTTCGGGACGCATTATCGATGATAGTGGTCTGGCTATACCCAATTGTACCGTGATGCTTTACCATGAACAGGATAGTACTTTGGTCAGTGGAGTGATTTCTGATACAAATGGATTGTTTATGGTTCATGCGAATTCAAAAAGCTCTTATCTGATCGAAATTTACATGCTGGGGTTTGAAAAAAATATCTCTTTTCTGGAAGTCAAAACCGAAAGTATAGATATGGGAGATATTCGGTTAAAAGAATCTGCAGTCAGTCTGTCGGAGATAACAGTTACAGCCGCTAAAAACGAAATTGTGTTTTCTCCCGGGAAAACAATTATCAACCTGTCTTCTCCTCTTACCCAGGCAGGAAGCAATGTGTTGGATGTATTAAAAACAATGCCGGGTGTCTTCGTTAGTGAAGACGGGACCGTATCACTGAACGGACAGAGCGGTTCGCAGATAATTGTCAATAACAAATCCACCTATTTGTCCGGAGATAATCTTATGAACTTGTTGCGTTCCATGCCGGCAACCTCCGTAAGTAAAATAGAACTGATCACCCATCCTTCGGCGCAGTATGATGCAGCGGGGAATGCGGGTATTATTAATCTGCAAATGGACAGGCATTTTTTCAGAGGAACCAGCCTTGCCGTCAATTCTCGTTATACGCAAGGTAAATATGCCAGCGGTGATGTCGGTTTTAATTACGCATACCGTGATGGAAAATTGTGCCTGTTTGCTGACTATTCTTATTACACGGGTAAAGGCTACAATGATTTAAATGTTATACGGGAAGACCTGCATTTGGTCACTCAGGAACCGTTGGGTAAATTTATGCACCAGCATACATACAGAAAATGGAAATATGACTCTCATTATTATCGTGTAGGATTTGATTATGATATCTCATCGAAAATCTATCTGGGAGTCTATTCCAACGGTTTTATTATGGACCGGAGGCAGGACGGGGATATCAGCTCCCGGATTGTCGAATCAGGTCATCCATTGCGGTCGGAACTGTTCACGAGTAACAGGAACAATAAATATCCCCGTTCGTATGCAGGAGGCATAAATATGTCGTACAAACCGGAGGAAGAAGTGGAATGGAATAACTATTTCGATTTTGTCTATCACAATCAGCCTGAAAATCAGTTTCAGTATGATGTTTTCAACGACTTTGTTTCAGGGCAACAAAAACAAGATACCTTGAAAGGTGATATGGGGGGGAAGATACGTATTTATGCGGGAGAAAGTAATATTAGTTTCCCGTTAGGTAAGAGCAAAGTACGTGCCGGAGTAAAAACATCCTTTGTTTCTGTCGATAATTTTACCCTTTATCACAATCGGTCTGATAATGAATGGAAAGAAGATGTTCAGCTGAGCCGACAGTTCTCTTATAATGAGAATATAAATGCTGTTTATTTACAGCTTGAAACCCGTTTTTCAGACAGGCTATCCACACAAATAGGATTCAGGGTTGAAAATACAAATGTAAAAGGAATCTCCCAGCATTACACGCATTTGTTTCCCTCGGTAACTTTAGAATATAAGCTTCCGAACGGGAATGCCTTGTCTGCCCTCTATTCCAGACGTATAAACCGTCCTAATTACAATGACATGAATCCTTTCGTCTATATATTCGACAATTATATGCACGAACAAGGAAATCCGGATTTGAAACCTTCGTTGTCCGATAATATAGAACTGTCTTTTGTCTGGAAAGACAAGATGAAAGCAAGTCTTTTCCTTTTACATGTGAAAGACCCTATCAGCAAAAGTTTCCATCTGGAAGAAAACGACCGGATATTGGTTTATCCCGATAATTTATCATCCAGCTACTCATACGGATTGCGTTTAAATTCCACAGTCTTCAGTCCGGTTACCTGGTGGAAAGTGAGTGCAAATCTCTCATTGAATTATAAAAGATATAAATGGTCCTTTTTTGATAAAGAAGAAAAAGCATCCCTGTTTTCTCCTTATGCAGGCTTAAACAACCAGTTTGAATTCTCCAAAAACTGGACAGCGGAAATAAATTTATCCTATCGGGGGAAAAATGCTGACGGACAATATTTTTTTAAGCCCATGTTTATAGCTAATGCCGGAATACGCCGGCAAATATTTAAGGGTAATGGAACCATCTCTTTAACTGTCGATGACATCTTCGAATCCAACCTGCTGAAAGGAGAAGTGAGAATGCCCGGACGGTTTTATAATAGTCGTGAAAGGGAATTGGGAAGACTTTTTCGCTTTTCTTTCTCGTATCGGCTCCGACAGGGAAAAGAAGCCAAAGCCGCCAACCGGAAAAGATATGTAGATGAAAGTAATCGTATTTGAATGTTTCATCAAAATCTATTCGGTGATCTCGGGAGACGGCTGCTGCTTTCCTGCAATTTTATCTACCACAATGGCAATCGCCCCGTCACCTGTGACATTGCACGCCGTACCGAAGCTATCCATTGCAATATAAAGTGCGATCATCAAAGCCTGTAAGGTCTCGTTGAAGCCAAGCATACTCTGTAATAATCCCAGGGCTGCCATGATCGCCCCTCCCGGAACACCTGGAGCTGCTACCATCGTTATGCCCAGCATCATGATAAAGCCAGCCATTCCGGCAAAAGTGACCGGTTCTCCGGCCATGTACATGATTGCCATAGCGCAGGCTGTGATCTTCATGGTGCTACCTGATAAATGGATTGTTGCACAGAGGGGCACAGTGAAAATCGCAATGGTTTCCCGGACCCCGTTTTTTATGGTCTGTGCCAGTGTTACCGGTATGGTTGCCGCCGAGGACTGGGTGCCTAGCGCGGTTGCGTAAGCCGGCAACATATTCTTCAGGAGCCGGAACGGATTTCTGCCGCTGATACCTCCCGCGACAGAAAACTGGATGATTAAAAGCACTACATGGAGAACAAATATGACAATGATCACTTTCAGGAACATCGCTATAATACTCATTACCTGCCCGCTAACCGTCATATTCAGGAAGATACCGAAGATATGCAAAGGTAGAAGCGGTATGATCACAGCCTCGATCAGTATCGTTATGATCTTTTGAAAGTCATTGAATGCATCCCGTAGGGTATTGCCGCTGATATACGAAAGCCCGAGGCCGATCGTAAACGACAGGAGCAAGGCCGTCATTACATCCATCAGAGGAGGCATCGCCACAGTGAAATAAGGTGTCAGCATGAAATCTTCCGGATTATCCATTGCCGTCAGTTCTGCATTGGCAGGCAGGATATGGGGAAAGATGGCAGAGCTGCTGAAAAAAGTAAAGAATCCGGAAAAGATAGTAGAGCCGTAAGCGATCAGGGCCGTAATAGCCAGCAGTTTTCCGGCCCCTTTACCCAGGTCTCCGATGGCAGGTGTTACAAGTCCCAGGATGATAAGGGGGATTGAGAACGAAAGGAAGTTCCCGAACAACGAGTTGAAGGTTACAAAGATACGTGCGATGCCATTCGGTAAAAACTGGCCGAATAAAACACCGGCAGCGATGGCAATAATGACTCTAGTCAGTAGCGATACTTTCAGCTTTTTCATTTATCCTTTTTATTTTGTACCCGATGGCGGCAACCGTTATGCTCATCAACGGGCTGATTAGATTAAAGAAACAATAAGGTAAATAGGTCAGTGTAGCGACACCTAGAATGGTCGCCTGTGTCATACCGCAGGTATTCCATGGAATAAGTACCGATGTGACGGTCACAGAATCTTCCGTCGTACGGCTCAGCAGACGGCTCTCATATCCTTTTTTCTGGTAGATATCTTTGAACATATTACCTGTCAGGATGATGGAAATATATTGGTCGGCAGTACAGATATTCAGGAACAGACCGGATGCAACCGTTGAAGCGACCAGTCCTACCGTCCGTTTCATAAAACGGATAAATACGGAAGTGATGCTTCCCAGCATTCCACTGGCAGTCATAGCCCCACCGAAACACATGGCGCAAATGATCAGCCAGATCGTGTTCATCATACCGCTCATGCCCCGGGTGGAAACCAATTCGTTCAAATCCGGATTCCCCGTTTGGATCTGTGTGCTACCATAGAAGGTCATGATTAGTCCCTTGAACTGTGATTGCATATTTTCTATCGGCAAACCGGATATTTCCTGTAGCAGATGGGGCTGGAAGATCAGAGCGAATATACCGGCCAGAGCAGTGGAAATAAAAAGAGTGATGATAGACGGTATGCGTTTGGCTATAAGGATACCTGTTATGATCGGGACGATTAACAGCCATAAAGAAATATCGAATGTCTCTTTTAAAGAGGCAGAATACATGGCAATCTGGTCGGAAGCGGTTGCTTCGTGTGTCAGTCCGGCTACGGTAAAGATCACTAATGTGATCACTATGGACGGGACTGTGGTGATCATCATGTATTTGATGTGCTTGAACAGCGGCGTGTCCGTTACGGATGAGGCAAGGATGGTCGTATCTGAAAGCGGGGATATTTTATCTCCGAAATAAGCGCCGGAAACAATAGCCCCGGCAATCCAGCCATCGTCAAATCCTTGTGCTTGCCCGATGCCCAGGAGGGCGATGCCGATGGTTGCTATGGTGGTCCAGGAGCTTCCGGTCATAACGGAAACGATGGCACAGATAACACAGGTGGATGTCAGAAAGAAACTGGGATGAATGATCTGCATCCCGTAATAGATCAGTGTCGGGACGACTCCGCTTATCATCCAGCTACCGGATAAAGCCCCGATGATCAATAAAATGATCAAAGCCGTAGCCACTCCGGATATATTATTGATCATTGCCAGTTCGATCGCTTTCCAGCGCACTTTGCTGTATCCCATAGCGATCAGACAACAAACAGCCGTGGCCGTAAGCAGTACTACCTGACTTCCTCCGCTCAGGGCATCGCTGCCGAATATCCGGATTGTGACAAACAAAAGGGCTACCAATACAAGTATGGGAACCAGTGAAAGTAAAGGTGAGGGTATCTTTATGGGATTATGATCCATTATTATATATATGCTTTGAATTATTTGCCTGCAAAAATACGGAAAAATAATCTATATATCGACATACAGGATTTCAATATCCCGATGATAAGTAGTTCAAATAAATAAAATTGACAAAATGTTATTTTATCTTGTTGGAGATTTTGTTGTATGTATTCCGGTATATGTCCGTGCGGATTTATGCGACTGTGGAATAGTTGTGTGTTGTCATGTTGGACTCGTTGGAGTGGAAAATGAAGCAAACTGGTGTACTAGGCGATAATATCGAACGGTTTGTTTGAAATAGATGGGATTTGCTATTTATATGCTAATCTGTTTGTGATTCGTTTTTGAATCTTTTAGCGAAATAAAAATGTTTTATAGCATGTGTTTTTAACGCAAAAGTCCGCTCTCCTGTTTGAATGGCAACTGAATTTAACATATATTTCATTTAAAACGAACCCTCTTCTTGTTTAAAATGAGAAAAAACTCGTTTTAAACGAACTTCAAAAAATACAATGTAAATCTGTGAAAAGCCTTAAAGCGGGGAAAATGTTAAATAATGTAGTTTTATTCCGGCCGGATGATGAACGTTTGTAAATAGTGGTGTCGCTTGTAAAGGGTATATTGTATCATAATGACCGCTTGTTGCCTGAATAGTAATCTTTTTGATTTTTTACTCAAGGCTGCGCTGTGTCAGGACTTCTGAATTAAATAATCATTTTATTATGAAAATATGAAAGTCCATATACCCTCCTTCTCCTTTTCTGCGCCTTTAATTATGATGAGGGATATTTCCCACTCATAAATTAAAGTAAATGGTGCAAATAGATAATTACATACAATCATTTTTGAATGGGTCTCTGGATGCTGAGAGCCATGCTGTTTTACGGCAGTGGATCAAAGAAAAACCGGAGAACAGGGAATATTTCCAAAATACGGTAGCTATATGGAAAGCGACCGGAGTAATGTCGAATGCCGATGGTTTCGATGTTACAAGTGCCATCGGTAAGTTTAAGGAAGAAACCCAACCGGCAAACCGGATAGATTTTTATCGCCGTGCATTGAAATTTTCGGCTGCCGCTATCATTCTTTTATTGTGTGGAGTTTCTTCATTATTCTTTTTGTGGCAATCGGAGCGATCGGCATCGGAGATGGTTGAAGAATACAAAGAATATGTGGTTGAGGTTCCGGACGGGGCAAAATCAAAGATTACATTTCCGGACGGTTCTGTTGTCTGGCTGAATGCCGGGAGCAAGGTGACGTATGATTCGAACTTTGCCAGGGAATCGAGAAATGTCGGATTGACGGGGGAGGGCTATTTCGAAGTAAGCAAAAATAAAGAATTACCATTTGTGGTGAATACCGGGAAATTAACAGTGAAGGTTCTCGGTACTAAATTCAATCTAAAATCCTATGAAGAAGACTCAGAGGTGAAAGTAACCCTCAAGGAGGGAGCGGTGAAGGTCGGAGATTTTCTGACCGATGCCGCCCCGGTCGTACTGAAACCAAACCAGCGATTCACCTTCAAGAAAATGACTCAGACCATACAGGTCGATTCGGTGGATGCCAGCCATATAGAGAATTGGCGTAACGGAGCGATGACCTTTGATAAGGTTCCGCTTGAAGAAATAGCAAAAGAATTGAGACGCCTATACAATATACCGATCCGGATAGAGAGCGATAAACTAAAACATATCGTCTATTATTCAGATTTTCAGGAGAATGTGTCGATAGAAAAAGTACTGGAAATATTGTCTTCCGGCAATAAATTCAGGTATGAGGTGAAACCGGAATTTGTTCGAATTTTCAATTAACATAAGTCAAACCCAAAAGTAAATGTGAATGAGGAAAAAGTAGTAGTAACCGTGGGGTAAAAAATCAGGAACCCTTTTTTCAAGTAATTAAAAAGTTAAATCTTAAACAAGTGAAGTATGAAAAAAACATTTAGAAAATCTGTTCAGGACTTATTGGCTACAAGAGCAGGACGTCTGGCAAATCTGGCCGGTGTATTTCTTGTTGCCGGAACGCTTACTCTTAGTGCGAGTACGTATGCAACTGAGCATATGCTTTCCTTAAATCTTAAAAATGCCACGATCCGTGAGGCTATTGAATCCATCAAGAGCCAAAGTGAATTTTCATTCAGTCTGGATGTTAAAGATCTCAATCTGGATGAAAAAGTATCTGTCTCCCTGGACAACAAGTCTATTAATGAAGTATTGGCCGTGCTGTTTAACGGACGGAATGTACATTATGAAATCAATGATCGTCATGTTGTTATTACTCGTGCCGGAGAAGTTGGGCCTGGAGCAGTGATGCAACAGACAAAGCAGATCACAGGCCGTGTTCTGGATGCAAATAATGAACCCGTTATCGGAGCAAATGTTGTAGTAGAAGGAACGACAATCGGTACGGTTACTAATGTGGATGGTAGCTTTACATTGGATGTGCCTGACAAAGCAACATTGAAAATCTCTTATATAGGTTATATCGAACAGAGTATTCCTGTTGGAAATAAATCTGTAGTTTCTGTTATTCTGAAAGAAGACTCGCAGGCGTTGGACGAAGTGGTTGTGGTTGGGTTCGGTACGCAGAAGAAATTGAATTTGACCGGTGCTGTAACGGCTGTTACCGGCGAAGAGATGACCAAACGTCCGGTTACTAATGCAGCAACCATGTTGCAGGGACAGGTCCCGGGTTTGCGTGTCAACCAGGGTTTAGGAGCCCCGGGTGCTGAGGCTACTACTTTTCGTGTTCGCGGTCAGGGAACTTTCTCTGATGCAGGTTCTGATCCGCTGGTTTTGGTAAATGGAGTTCCGGGTAGTATCTCTAACCTGGATCCGAGCATGATTGAAAGTGTTTCTGTATTGAAAGATGCTGCGTCTGCTGCTATTTATGGTGCTCGTGCCGCCAATGGGGTTATTCTTGTAACGACGAAACAAGGGGCGGCTGGTGATGGCAAGGCACACATTGCTTATCATGGAAATGTAGGTATCTACAACCCGACTCGTATGTACGATATGGTAACGAACTCTGCAGAATATATGGAATTGTTTAACCTGGCCAAAGCAAATTCCGGAGCTGGAGAACGCTATACCCAGGAGCAGATCGATGCTTATCGGAATGGTGGTGGTAGCGAACAATATCCTAATTTCGACTGGTTGGGTTATATGTTCAATACAGCCGTGGTTCAGAATCATAATCTGTCGATTGCCGGTAATGCCGGAAAGACAACATATAATGTTGCTTTGAACTTTGTAAATCAGCCTGGTACGTTGAAAGGCTTCGATTATCAGAAATACAATGCGACAATCGACTTGACTTCTCAGATTACTGATTTTATCAAGATCGGTACTTATTCCAATTTGATGTATGGTGATCGGGAAGAACCTCGTCAGGGACAGAGTGATGTTTTACTTTCAACAATGTCGCAGGCGCCTACTTATATGCCGTGGTTGCCGGATGATGGTTCCGGTGTTACCCGCTGGACCGGTTCCGCCTATTCTTTTGAATCTCACAATAAAAATATGCCGGCCATCATTGGTACCAACACTACTAAAAATTATCAGGATTTTGATGTGAATGCTCAATTGTGGTTGGAGGTAAATCTGGCTAAAGGGCTTACCTGGTATACAAAAGGGGCCGCTCGTTTGCAATCGAATAAGTGGAAAGAGTGGGGAGGATCCGATGTCCCGGTTTATGATTATCATACAGGCGAACAAACCGGTTATCTGGATAGAGGTTCTAATGGTTTGACTGTTGAAGATCAACGTCGTTTCTATACGAATCTGTATACTTATTTGAAGTATGATTATTCTACTCCGAATAAAAATCACAACTTCAGTATTATGGCCGGTTATAGCCAGGAATCGGAAAAGTATGAAACAGTAAGAGCGTTCAGAAAAGAATATGCATTTGACTTGCCGGTAATCGATGCCGGTTCTACTGCGAATTGGTCTAATGAAGGAAAACAGGAAGAGTGGGCCATCCAGTCTGTATTCGGCCGTTTGAACTACAATTTTAAAGAACGTTATCTGTTTGAAGCCAATATGCGTTATGACGGTACATCCCGTATCTCTTCGGAAAATCGCTGGGGTATTTTCCCTTCATTCTCTGCAGGTTGGCGTATTACGGAAGAGGATTTTATTAAGGATTTGAATCTGAATTGGCTGAATAATGCTAAAATCCGTGCTTCTTGGGGACAGTTAGGTAACCAGAATATTGGTTTATATCCATATCAGGCGATGATTGCCAGTGTAAGTAACTATCCGTTCGATAAGAAAACTGAAACCGTGGGTTATCAGCAGAAAGCGTATGCAAACCGCGACATCAAATGGGAAACTACTACTATTACCGACGTCGGTTTCGATTTGCAGGTATTCAATGGGTTGAATGTTACATTCGACTGGTATAAGAAAGTTACTTCTGATATTTTGCGTACCTCACAGGTTTCTGCATTGTTGGGTATGACTGCTCCGACTGTAAATAATGGAGAAGTTGAAAACAAAGGTTTTGAAATCGCTTTCAATTACAACAACATGATCACGGATGGAGTCTTTAAGGGCTTGCAATATAATGCAGGCGTTTATTTCGATCGCTCGAGAAACAAATTAACGCAGTTTGGTGCAGAGGAAATCGACGGATATAAATTGAGAAGAGAAGGCCTTCCGTATAATGAATATTATATGTTGGAATGTATCGGTGTCTTTGCAACGGAAGATGAAGTGAAAAATTCACCGAAACAATTTAATGATAATACATTACCGGGTGACCTGAAGTTTAAGGATCAGAATAATGATGGTGTAATTGATAATGATGACCGTATTCCTATTTCAGGACGTTTCCCGGGTTTTGAATATTCGGTAAATGCCGGTGCTAGCTGGAAAGGCTTCGATTTATCGTTACAGGGACAAGGTGTTTCAGGTAAGAAATGGTATACAAACGACTGGGGAATCTATCCGTTCCGTCAGGGCTCTGCTCCAACGCGTGAATATATAGAAGGTATGTGGACAGAAGAAAATCCATATAATGCCAAACATCCGCGTCTTTACTTCGATAATTTGGGAGGTAATAAGAATAACAGAGCGAATACTTATATGTTGCAGAATGCTTCTTATTTCCGTTTGAAGAATTTGACATTCGGCTATACTTTACCAAAAGCCGTTACGGATAAAGTGAAAATGTCACGGGTAAGAGTTTATTTCTCAGGAGATAATCTATTGACATTTACAAAATTCTACGGTCTGGATCCGGAACGTGAGGATGATGGACGTGCAGCTGTTTATCCGCAAAATAGAATTTGTTCTTTTGGTTTAAATGTTGAATTTTAAAAGGTAGAATACAATGAAAAAGATAATAAATATAGTATTGGCTTCGGCTTTGTTGGTGGGTTCTACGACTTCTTGTAGTGATTTCTTACAGAAAGATCCTCCATCTTCGCCATCACAGTCTGTTTTTTGGCAGAAAAAAAGTGATTTTCAATCTGCTTTAGCTGGTAGTTTTTCTATGGTATACGAATGGCCGGGAGAAATGTCGCAAATTATTGCTTGTTTTGATAATTTGACGGACAATTCTATTTGCCAGCATGATGAAGATACCTATGGTAAAACCAAAACAATAGCATTAGGTGATTTGGATCCGAATACAACAGGATATGTAACTTATATGTATAATCATTGTTATCAGGGTATAGCTCGTCTTCATCTATTGATGGAGAATCTGGAAGTTTATGAAGGAACAGATATGTCTGCTGATGAAAAATCTTTTATGCTCGCACAAGCGAAGGCTTTAAGAGGATATTTTTATTCCTGGTTATATCAATGCTATCGTGAGGTCCCTCTGGTAACAGCTTCATTGACTATGGATAATATGTATCAGGCAAAAGCTTCCCGTTCTGATGTCTATACTCAGATTGTGAAAGATTTTGATGATGCGATTGCAGCTCTGCCGGATAAACCTTATTCGGATTCACAGATGTCCGGATATTTTACTCCGGGTGCTTTGAAAGCGTTTAAAGCTCGTCTGATGTTGGCTGAAGCTTACGATGATAATGGTAATGCCGATCCTTCTAAAATGGGGGCCATTGTATCTTTACTGGAAAGTATTCAAGGATATGGATTAGCCGACAGAATGCGTGATAATTTCATTTCCGCTGAGCAGTTGGCTTCTCCCGAAATCATGTTCTCCGTTCGTTATCTGGCTCCCAATACCACACATAGTATGGATTTATATTATGCAGCATGGACCACTTGCGGTGTCACTCGTGACTTAGTAGATGCTTTTGAATGTACAGATGGGCAAAAATGGGGTGAATCTCCGTTGACGGTTCCGGTAAATGAATCATTACTGGCAACGGGGGCTTTGGATAATGCCAATAAAGCAGAGAGAGAGAAACTGTTCCAAAATCGTGACCGCCGTTTGTATGAAACGGTTTGTCATAGCGGTGTGGCTGATTTTTCGATGGATGGACAAGAAGGAGACCCTGTTACGGTCACTAATCAGATGCAAACCGGTTTCGGTATGATGAAGTTGATCCAACCGACAAAAGAAATGCCGAGTTATTCTACTATTTCCGATGCGGATGTTATCATTCTTCGTTATGCAGAAGTGCTGATGATGATCGCTGAAGCTGAAAATGAAGTAAACGGACCGACTCAGAAAGTATATGATGCCGTGAACCAGATCCGTGTACGTTCGGGACAACCGGAACTACCTACGGGACTGACCAAAGAACAGATGCGTGAACGTATTCGTAATGAATGGCGCGTGGAATTTGTATTTGAAGGTCATCGTTATTTTCAGTTAAAACGTTGGAAATTAATGGAAGAACTGGTGAATGGAGCTGCAGATCCTGCTTTACCTACTTACATAAAAGTATTTAAACCGGCATTCTATTATTTCCCGTTGCCACAAACAGAAATAGATAAGGCTGGCGGTGTTTTGGTTCAGGATCCCAATTATAAATAAGCCTACTCGCTAACTTTGACAGACGATACCGGATGAACAATTTATTTAACCTGATAACCCCGGTATTGCCATTGATAATTAGTCGATTAGTATGCGTATTATAGTGACTAAAAAAAACGGTCGTTTTTTTTAGTCACTATTTTTCAAGAAAATCATTTGATTTTTCTACCCTCTGGTGAATGGTATCTCGCACATTATTAGTATTTTTAGAGGTCTGAATCAATTTTGTGAGGTCAATATAAAAAATGACTAAATAAAACGACCGTTTATTCTAGTCATCCATAGTTTTTAATAAAACTTCATGTAATAGATATTGTGCTGAAATTTAAATTGATACGGGTGGTTTGTGGTAATGTCTTTAATGTGTTATGATGGATACTCGTGATGAATTAGTGAAGTTACAACAAGGAAACCATAAAACTTTTGAATGTCTATTCAAAAAGTACTATGTTTTTCTTTGTTACGAGGCACGTTCTTATATCACAGAAAAGCATATCGTAGAAGAAATTGTCGGAGATGTATTTCGCTGGCTATGGGAAAACCGGGAAACATTGGTTATCACGACCTCTATAAGGGCTTATTTGGTTCGGGCGGTTCATAATGCGTGCCTGTCGTATCTCAGACGAAATCAACCTGAATATGTAGAATTGGATGACAATATAGCAGAAAGGAATACATTGTTCTCGTTGGATGAATCCCCTCTCGATTATGTTCTCTCCAAAGAACTGATAGAACGGGTTGGTAAAGCTGTGAAAGAGTTGCCTCCTCAATATAAAAGGGTTTTTGAACTTAGCCGATATAAAAATCTGAGCTATGCAGAGATTTCGGAAGAAATGGGTGTTTCCGTGAATGCTGTTAAATTGTATCAGAAAAAGGCATTGGCACAACTCCGGCTGGTTTTGAAAGAGTATTTACCGGCTTCTCTGGACTGATCGAATTGAAGTAATTTGTTATCATTCGGGTATAAATAGATTCTATTTCGTAGATTATTAACTTTTTTATGAACGAAAAGTAACATAATCTCAAAATATAAACGCATCTTTGTTGCGATAAGAAATGATCGGCTTATCAGTTGTCGGCTTGTTAACGCAACAACAATAATAAATACTTATGAAAAAGATTCTTATACTTATTGTTTTGTTGGGATTACTGTATCCTGACCGACCGCTTGCACAGAATAGTATCAAGCTGTATCCTTATCAAATGATCCCGTCTCATCATCCCGATTACCTGCGTCATCATGTGAAATCGCCGGATGTCTCTTTTTTTAATAACAAAATTCAGTTTATAGCCCTTCGTGACCTTTCCGGGGATTATAAACAAAAACTCGATCAATGGGTGGTTAAAGATAAGCTTGGAGATATCCTTTGGGTTTCCTATCCGCTGGTTTTTCAGGATAACCTGAAAGAGGTCGTTGCCGAGATAAAGAAAAGGAATCTTTATCTGTTTGACCTTTGGGGATATATTCCCGGCTCCGGCCCGGGCGGATACTGGACCCAGTTCGTTATTCCTGACGGCGTACTGAATCTTTTTGAAACGGAACTGGGAGACCGTTGGCTGGGTATGGATAATGGTGAACAGGACGGCCGTTATGTCGGTAGCTTTGCTCCCCGGATGTATCCTTTAGGGGCAGACCGTCGACAACAATACTTTAATTTCCAACGTCATTTCCAGGAAATGGGCGACCAGTTGGGGAATAAAATGGCCACGCTGGTTTCTCTGAATTTCGGGCATTATTTCCTGAAGGAAGGAGTATATACGCTGATCGGAGCCGAGACAGCCCAGGGGTTACCCAATTCACAGATCTATTATTCTTTTATCCGTGGTGCCGGTAAGCAATATGGCGTTAACTGGTTCGGAAATGCTTCCGTATGGAACCGTTGGGGATATAAGACATACGATTCGAATGCGACTAATATTGATGAAGACTACGGTAGCGGAGGTCCGTTGAAGGGTACTTCGCTCGGATTGCTGAAACGACTGATCTATACCCATCTGATGTATGATTGCGTGGCTGTTGGTTTTGAAGGCTCTATGCGGATCGACGATAAGCAGCTCAGCCCGATCGGTAAAATACAGCAGAGTGCTGTTAAATGGATAGATAAACACGGTGATCCGGGTATAATGTACACACCGGTGGCGTTGATGACCGATTTCTTTTCCGGCTGGTCATTCCCGCGTCATTTATATTCGGGACAGGCTTATAAAGTATGGGGCAATTTACCGTACGAATTACCGGATTATCTGACCGACGGTATGCTCGATATTTTATATCCGGGCTATCAGGATGCCTCTTATTATAAAGATGAAAGAGGGTTTATCGCTCCGAACCCTTACGGAGATATTGCCGACTGCCTGATGAGTGATGCTCCCCTCTGGGTGTTGAAACAGTATCCGGTATTGGTCATTGCGGATGAGCTGCGTCCGGGCAAAGAAATTAATGATAAGCTGAATGCTTATGTGAATGAAGGCGGGCATCTGGTCATTACGGCCGGTTCTTTGAAGAATATGCCGGATGGAATAGCCGGTATCCGTACCGGAGAAAAGACCGTGGTATGTACTGCCCCGGTAACTTATAAAGGACAGTCGTTGAAGGAACGCACACCTTATACGCTGGCGGAGTTGGTCTATCCTGCATCTGCTACCGTATTGCAAAAAAGTAATGAACTTCCGGCTGCAGTCGAACTGAATGCCGGGAAGGGGAAAGTGACGGTTCTTGCTTCTCCTTATGGAGTTACGGAGCAACCGCAATGTGAATTACCCGTAAAGGTGATGGAAGAAAAGCCGTTGGACAAACCTTATCCCATACTGAATCATACAAAAGCATTGATGGAAGATATTTTTGCTTCTATGCAACTGTTTGAGACCAATCCGGAATTGAGCCTTGTGACTTGTTCCAGGGGAAGCGGTGAATATACCGTCCTGATCTCCAATGAATATTGGGAGCCGAAAGATTTCTCGATCAGGGCAAAGACAGGAAAGATCGTTTTCATCAAAGAATTGCCGACCGACTGTTCGGAAATGAAAGCGGTGGGTTATACTCCGAAAGTAATGTTGAATACATCGGTTGGTAAAAATACCTCCCATACGATAGCCGGTGGAAATGTCCGTATTTTCCGTGTCCGCCTGGATAATGGGGCGGATGTGGAAGTCATGCCGGAAAGTACCCCGGTCCCGAATACGACCGGACGGGCACTTGTGCTGCGTAATATCCGGGATGTGAAGGAAGAGATTCTTTCTCGGCCGACGTTCTTCGAGCATTATGACCGCGTCGTAATCGACTGGCGCTATCTGCATAATAAGGAAAAAGAAGCCTTGAGGCAGGAAGCCGGTTGGCTGGGACGGCAAAAACTGAAAATGACAGTCGATCTGACTTCCGGTTTAAACCTCTATCCCGATTTGAGGATCGTAAATAATGACCCTCCTTTCTATCAGAAAAGTATGGAGATTATGAAAGGTGTTATCGATAAGATGGAAATACTGGGGGCTGACGAATTGCTGATATCTACCCAGCGGACCATCGAGAACAATTATACGATGGAACAGTTCTATGCCTCACTGAAAGAATCTTTCCAGGTATTATCCGACTATGCGGCGAAGAGAAATATCCGTTTATTGTTGAGACAATCTGTTTCCCGTACACCTGATACGATCGAAGGGCTTCAGAAACTGGTGGGAGAAGTGAACCGTCCGAATTTTACTTTGGCACCGGCCCTGTCGCTGCTGTTGAATAATGAAGCCGGCCTGGATGCCGATTTGAATCGCCTGAAACAAATGGATATCAGAGATATTCTTATTTCCGCTCCGGAAAAAGATATCCATGGTCAACTGTGGAACACCAATGCCCCCCTATACAGATCCGGTAAAGCAACGCTCATCCGTAAGATACTGGCTGCATTCCCACAGGCAAATTACGTGATGGATGGCCTGTATACTTCGCAGGATGAAGAGTATATGGACGGGAAAGCGATGGACGAATTTGTCACCAAAAAATAATCATCTATGTGGAAAAAATTATTGATTACAGGATGTATGGCCTTCTGCCTGTTAAGCGGAGGGATACTATCCGCACAACCCAGTTGTGAGACGAAAGAGGAGGTTACCTCCGAACAACTGGACAGGACGCAAAAAGGACTGGTTGCCATGATGAAAGAGCTGAAAAACGACTCTTATTTTCAGGCGGAACTGGATAAAGCTGCTGCCCAGTCAACCCCATCCAAACAGATGGAAGCGTATAAGAGTTTGGCAGTCCGTTTGCTTTCTGTCCTGGAGATACAGGCAGAACTGGAATGGATGAAGCCGGAAGCGATTCAGGAAGCGTTGGGTATCATGAAGAAAAACTCCGGCTTTGATGCCGCATTGGCGGATAAACGTTTCAGTGAACTGAAATCGTTGCTTGCCGGAGGATTTGACGGTATTTATACCGGTGATCCCCAGGCTGTCGATAAGGCAAACAAGGCATTGACGCTGAAACGTAAACTGATGCTGATGAGCCCGGATGTGAATGTCGATAAAATGTTGACGGTTAAGTTTGACCTGGGAGAAAGGGCTAATTTCGTAGGTGCGGGCAGTCTGGGTATCCAGCCGAATAACTGGTCGAACCTGAGCTCCGCGAGCCGTAAGAACTTCAAGGCCCAACTGGTTGAGTTATCCGGTCTGAAAAGCGGTGATCTCAGTGAAAAGACACTTTATAAACCGGCTGTAGACGGTTCCTCTGTCACCGACCTGGTATTGAACTGGGACGGGAAGCGATTGATGTTTACCGCTTTGGATACGGCACGGAGATGGCAGGTACATGAACTGAATATCGATGGGGGAGACGCTAGACAGGTAACCAATATACCTGAACCGGATCTGGAGTTTTTTGACGGAACTTATCTGCCTGACGGACGCATGCTGGCGATTTCCAATATCGGCTATCAGGGCGTTCCTTGTGTAAACGGCAGTGATGCGGTGGGTAATATGGTTTTGTATGACCCCAGTAACGGCTACCTGCGCCGCCTGACATTCGACCAGGATGCGAACTGGCATCCGGTAGTGATGGCAAACGGAAAAGTAATGTATGTACGTTGGGAATATACCGACCTGACGCACTACTTCTCCCGTATAGTCATGCATATGAATCCGGACGGAACGGAACAAAAGTCGTTGTATGGCAGCGGTTCCATGTTCCCGAACAGTATTTTCGACGTGCAGCCGTTACCGAAACGTACCAACCGTTTTGTCGGTGTTATCTCCGGGCATCACGGCGTGGCACGTTCCGGCCGTTTGATGATCTTTGACCCGGCAAAGAGCCGTAAAGAAGAAAAGGGTATGATCCAGGAATTGCCTTTCCGCGGTCGTCCGATCATCCCTGAAATAAAGGATGAGTTGGTGAACGGTGTATGGCCTCAGTTCATCAAACCGTATCCGCTGACCGACGAGACATTCCTCGTAACAGCCAAGCTGTCTCCGTATAGCCGTTGGGGTGTTTATCTGGTGGATATTTACGATAACCTGACATTGGTCGCCAATGCGGATGAAGCCGGTATGATCTATTCCGTTCCGGTAAAGAGTACACCGGTTCCTCCGGCTATCCCTGACCGTATCAAACCAAATGAAAAGGAAGCGACAGTGTTTATCCAGGATATTTATGAAGGGGAAGGATTGAGAGGCGTACCGCGCGGAGAGATTAAATCGTTCCGTGTCTATGCCTATGAATATGCTTATCGCCGGACCTTGTCCGACCATTATAATCATGGTATTCAGGCTGGCTGGGATATCAAACGCCTGCTGGGAACTGTTCCGGTGGAAGAAGACGGTTCTGCTATCTTCAAGATTCCGGCTAACACGCCAGTATCCCTTCAACCGCTCGATGCACAGGGGCGTGCCGTACAGTGGATGCGCAGCTGGCTGACGGGTATGCCGGGCGAAGTGGTTTCATGCGTCGGTTGCCATGAAGACCAGAATACGATACCTGTGCCGAAGAGGGTGCTGGCTTCTACCCGTAAACCTCACGAACTGACGATTGCCGACGGCGGGGTTCGCTCTTATGCCTTTAAGTATGAGGTACAGCCGATACTCGACCGGGCTTGTGTGGCCTGCCATGACGGTAGTAAAGCCGGACGCCCGAATTTTAAAGATACGACTTCAGTAGGTATTACCGACTGGAGCGGTACGCGTTATTTCCAGAAGAGCTACCTGGCATTTCATCCTTATGTGAACCGTCAGGGACCGGAAGCGGATATGTATGTCATGAGTCCGTATGAATATCATGCATCTACCAGTGAGATCGTCCGTATGCTGGAACGGGGGCATTATAATGTGAAACTGACCGACAGTGAGTGGGATCATCTGGTGATGTGGATCGATATGAATGCTTCGGGACGCGGTGAGTTCGATGCCGATCCGCTGAATGGGTATGACCAGTATGAACGCCGTATCGAACTGGCTGATAAATATGCGAATAATGCAGGTGTGGACTGGCGTAAAGAGTTGGCCGATTATGCCTCTTATCTGAAAGGTAAAGGTGAAATCCGTCCGGAAATGCCGGAAAAGGTAGCTCCTGTAAAACATAAAGAGGTGAAGATGAAAGGCTGGCCGTTAACAGCGGAAGATATTCAGGCGATGTTGTCAAAGGAAAAGGGGCTTAGAAAAGAGATCGAAGTGGCCGACGGTGTCAAGATCGCTTTCGTTCGTGTTCCTGCCGGTAAGTTCGTGATGGGTACGAATAACGGTTATCCGGACCAGGCTCCTGAATTCAAGGCTGAAGTAAAACAAGGTTTCTGGATGACAGAAAAAGAGTTGACGAACGCACAGTATAATGCCTTGGTTCCTGATCACGACAGCCGTATTTATGCACAGCATTGGAAAGATCATACGACTCCCGGTTATCCGGCGAATAAGCCGAACCAGCCGGTTATCCGTGTCAGCTACGAAGAGGCGATGAAATATTGTGAGATGCTTTCGGAAAAGACCGGATTGAAAGTGACGCTCCCGACTGAAGTACAATGGGAGTGGGCTTGCCGTGGCGGTAGCGACCAGCCGTTCTGGTATGGTGCGATGGATGCGAACTTCGGTCCTTATGAAAACCTGGCCGATGTCCAGTTGGAAAAGATGGCAGTAACAGGTATCGATCCGCAGCCGATGGAGAAGGATAATCCCTGGTTCCCATATTACAATTACATGCCGAAGGTTGAAACGGTCAATGATGGAATGATGATCCCGACCGACGAATATAGTTATAAGCCGAACCCGTTCGGACTGATCAATATGCATGGAAATCTGCAGGAATGGACCCGTTCGTTGTATGCACCTTATCCTTACAGCGAGAAAGCCCAGGCGGCAGCCAACCCCCGTCAGGTGGTAGCCCGTGGCGGTTCATGGGTAGATCGTCCGAAAGATGCCACAGCCACCGCGCGCCGTGTTTATCTGCCCTGGCAGCGTGTTAATAATGTAGGGCTTCGCCTGATCATTGAGGATTGATAATGTTACTCTAATATAAAAGAAGTTGTATTTCACATGAAATACAACTTCTTTTATATTAGAGTAAATAGCGTAGAGATTCAGGATTTCTTCTTGTGTCCCAGACCAATGCTATTCGGATATGTTTCTTTTCTATCGTGTAATATATTTTACAATGATCTTTTACAATAGATCTGTATTTTGACAGTTTACCATCTAACTTCTCTCTCATCCCCATTTCTGGAAAAGTGAGAAGATAGTTGGTTTCATCCTTTATCCGTTGAACGATTTCCAGGGCTTTAGTCCTTCCTGTGTCTGGCTGATAAAAATTATAAATATCTTTCAGGCTTTTTCTGGCAAGTGGAGTCCATTTTATTACCATGATTGCATTTCTTTGTCCAGTTCATCAGAAGTGATGCTTAAACCTGCTTCATCTTCTTTTTCTGCCTGTGCCATATATTCTTTCAGTAAAGAAGAAGGCATTGTATAGCTGGACTCTCCTTTCAGTTTGTGTACTAATTCCTGCAATTTACGGATAGCCTCCTCGCTGTTAATGTCGGCAAGTATTTCTCGAATCAAGAGCGCTTTTCTTGCTTCTATTTCCATTGTTGTCATATTTAGGCTCCTTTCTTTAATCTATTATCCTATACAAAGATAAGCAACTTCTGCTTAAACGGCATTGTTGTCTTTCAATATTTCTGTTAATTCTTTCACCCCTTCGGATGCTCCTTTCTGGATAAAGCGGATATCGTTGCGGTAGGTTTTTATTTCTTTCGGGTCTATCAGGTAGATGGGTTGGCCGCGGCGTACGTAATTCAGTAATCCGGCAGCCGGGTAGACGTTGAGGGAGGTTCCTATTACGACAAAGATATCGCACGACTCGACCATATGGATTGCGGGGTCGATCATCGGGACCGCTTCACCGAACCAGACAATGAAAGGGCGGAGCTGTATGCCGTGAGGATCTTTATCGCCGATATGGATATCCGGATTTTCCGGAGAAAGGTCGTAGGTCGTGTTCAGGTCCCGTACGGAACAGGCCTTCATCAGTTCGCCGTGTAAATGGATCACATCGCTACTTCCTGCCTGTTCATGCAGGTTATCGATATTTTGTGTAATGATATGCACATCGAAATTCTTTTCCAATTCAGCCAGTCCGATATGTCCCGCGTTGGGCTTGGTGTTGAGCAATTCCCTGCGTCTCTGGTTATAGAAGTTGAGGACCAGTTCGGGGTTGGAGGCAAAGCCTTCGGGGGTTGCAACGTCTTCCACCCGGTATTTTTCCCAAAGACCATCGGAGTCGCGAAAGGTCGAAATACCGCTTTCGGCACTCATGCCTGCGCCGGTCAGTACGACTAATTTCTTTTTCATAAGGCTATTGTGTATTTAATTTTACAAAGATAGAAAAGAATGTAGCTAAATGTATCTTCCTATAAATTTTGAAGTGTTTTTTGTTGCACCCTTTAATTATTATCGTACATTTGTCGTGCATTTCATTCCAAAAGGTAGGGAAACCTGCCAATTTCCGTGGCGGGCATTTTTATGTCCGCTTACGCTCATTCTATATGGCGGTTCCGTACCCCCGTGTGGAATATTAATGTATCTACTGCCTTTTGGGGTGAAATGCAACGGGACAGGCGGAACCGCTCTTATATTCAGAAAATCTTCGCCTTCACATCTAATATTAACTAGGTATGGACACAGATTTTTTAACTGCCCAACAAAGTGAAGACCTGCAAAGGTTAAGTGGAAACCCCTCTCCTTTTTCTGAAGAAGAACTAAAAGATTTTTACCTCAAACTGGCCCGTCTGGTCAATCCGAGTGCATGCTCTCCTAAACGCACCGATTTTGAAATATTGAGTATACTTAGCAAAGACCTGAAGAGAAACCTCGGATTTTTATGTAAATATACGCAACACTCCTGGGACGAAGGATTATTAGAAATACAAATGGCCTGCGGAGTTTATTCCGTACAGGACAGTATCCCCAAAACGCAGCGATTAGAAATGAATACTTCCCTGGGGAAGCATTTACAGTTTCTTGCCCGGATGGCATCCAGCTGTTCAGTTGCAAGAAAGATGCATGCGGAATATACCCGGCATTTTATTAATGTAGAATACCTTTTAAGGCAAATGGGAAATAAGACTAACTAGGTGGAGGAAGCCGGGAAAGTAATTTCTTTCTCCCTATAAACAAATTCAAAGGTCAGGACTCTTTTTTACCAGGGCGTACAGGGTGCCGGGACAAGGTGTACAGGGTGTTTCTTTAGGATGTACAGGTTGGCGGATTATCTTGTACAGGGTAGTTATACAAAGCCGGGAGTTAACGATTAGTTGGTCATAGGGTTTGGCTTAATGAGACTGGAAGATAGTGATAGTTTACAGGAACTATTTATCAAACAAGGTTTTGCCTTGTTTGATAAATAGCCTTGGATAACTTTATTATTTTCTATTATCCCAGATTGTTCAGAATATCTGTTTTTCCTTCCTTTACCAGGCGGTAGATCATTTCTCCGAACAGGGTATTTACCCATGCAAACCAGGACCGGGTAAAGTTTTTTGGATCGTCTTTGTGGAACGATTCGTGCATGAAACCGGTATCGCCGTCCGTATCACGAAGCATTTTGACGCAATGACGTATTTCTTCTTTATCGTTGGTGGTATTGCAACGCATAATGATACTCATCGGCCAGATAAAGTCGAATCCAATGTGCGGACCTCCGATACCTTCACCGGCTTTCCCTTTGTAGAAATAAGGATTCATCGGGCTTAAAACCAGTTTACGGGTATTTTGGTAGACCGGATCGTTCACGTCGATGCATCCCAGATAAGGCATAGCCAGCAAGCTGGGTACGTTGGCATCGTCCATGAATACATGGTTATGGAAACCGTCTGCTTCGAAAGCATATACTTTTCCGAATTCAGGGTGTTCTACGATTCCGTATTTTTCGATGGCGGCAGCAACTTCGTCGGCTAATGAGTCGCACTGGCGGGCAAAGTCGTTATCCTTTTTGATGTCGCGCATCATCTCAGCCAGCTGGCGGAGTGAAGTGACGGCAAACATATTCGACGGGATCAGGAAACCGAACAGGGTCGCGTCGTCAGATGGACGGAAAGAAGATACGATCAATCCGACAGGGTTTACCGGGCTACCGTAGCCGTCGTTCAGCAATGTATCGCCCTGACGGTCTGTCTTACGGGAGAAACGATACGGGCCGAGTCCGTCCTTGCGTTGTTGTTCGATAAACGTTTTGTAGACGCTTTTCATTGCCTTTTCCCATTCAGCATCGAAAGGAGAGGTGTCGCCGGTCTTCTTCCAGAAGTGATAAGCCAGGCGGATCGGATAACAGAGTGAGTCGATTTCCCATTTACGCTCATGAAGTTCTTTTTTCATATCTGTCCGGTCGCTTTCCCATTCGCTGCCTGTCGGGCCTTCGTTGAAGCCGTTGGCGTACGGATCGATATTGATGCACCAGGTCTGGCGGTTGATAACACCTGCCAACATTGTTTTTACTTTCGGATCTTCGTTTGCAAAAATAATATGCGGGAAAACCTGTGCGGATGAATCGCGCAACCACATCGCGTGGATATCGCCGGTAAGGACGAAAGTGTCGGGTTTACCGTTCACCATTTTGTGCTCACAAGTCGTGTCGAGTGTGTTGGGAAAACAATTCTCGAACATCCATGCCAGTTTCGGATCTTTCAGCTTGGCTTTTGTCGCCTGGATTGCCTTTTCGACTGCTGCGGAAGTGAACTGGCGTTTTTCCGGTGCCGGACGCTGGCAAGTGTACTGTAATGTGTTAGATACGAGAGGGGCGCCTGGTGTTGCCGATTCTGCTAAATGAGCAAATGATTTCTGCCCGACCAACAGACCTGCCAAAGACAAACCTCCGGATTTTAGAAAGTTTCTACGTGTAGTCATGGGTTTATTATTTTATTTATTGAATGTTACCTGTTTCTGCAAAAAGTTCGATCATACAGGCGTTGTCTAACAGCCATTTGAACTTTTTATTATCAATCCCGGCCCAGTCGTTTCCAAGGAATCCGTTTTCATCCCGTGTATATTGCCAGGCATAACGGGCGTTATCCGCCATGGTATTAACAAATTCATACTTGTTATCCACTTTAGCCAAAGCAAGAAGACCGCGCAATAAAATGACATTGAACCACGGATTTGAGGGGTAAAAATAAGCATCTTTTCCATTAATACCAGTGCGTTTCTGCAAAAAATGTTTATAAGCTCCTTTTGCCGTGTTTTGTGCATCCTTCAGGAAGGCTTCGTCTGAAGTTGCCTGGTAAAGGAGTACGCCTGCCTGGATCATCTGTCCGCTGTTATATGTGAACTTGGCTTTGCCGATCGTTTTATCGAGTCCGATATTGTCCCAATAGACATGATCTGCCGGGTCACAGAGGTTTGCCTTTGTCCAGTTGTAGGTTGCTACAGCCTGTTCCAGATACTTCCGGTCTTTTGTCAGATTATACAGTTTCATACATAAAACGGTAGCGGGCGCATTTGAACAGGTATTTTTGGATGTCTTTTTCTGTTCGCACCAATAGATACCTCCGCCCAACACATCGTCCCATCCGCTGAAAATATAAGCATATAATTCTTCTGCTTTTTTCAGATAGCGTTCGTTTTGGGTGAGTGCATATAGGTTGCAGTAATCAATGGCAAGCCAGTCGTTATCATCGTAAAAACGGTCGCTTTCACCGTTAAACATCGGATAACTTTGATAGCAGAACGGGGTGCGTGTGTCGTCCCAGTATTTTTCAAGCCCGGGAAGGATGCGTTCTTCCAGTATTTTCAGGTATTTCTCATTTCCGGTGACCTCATACAGCGAGATACAACCGGACAACATACCGGAATAAGGCCATAGGAAAGATACTTCCTGTCCCTTTTTCTGTTCGGTCCCTTCGGCAAGATAAGTGACGGTGTTTTCCGGATTGACAGGATAAGTCTCTGAAAGTAATCCATACTTTTCAACGTTGTATTTCGTAAGGATATTGTTCAATAGGGAGTCTGCAATAAGTATATCTCCGTTTGTTTGTTGAACTGGTTGTTTGTTGCATGAACAAATACAAAATGCAAGCACGCAACAATGAAGAATTGAAGCAAGTTTCATGGTCTATATCGATTGAATTAAAAATTAAAACGTGCAAATGTAATACATTTTCTTGGATTCGTTAATAATAAGCGGACATACGTGATGTTTTTATATCAATATGATGTATTTTTGCTAATGGGATAATCTAAAAATTCTATAGATATGATGAAAAAACTGTTTTTAATATTTGTCGTACTGTTGAGTGTAATGCCTTTATTCGGACAGGAAAATGTCCATTCTGCGAAATATACCTTATTGTTGACCGGGGCTTCTTTTGCTTCCCCGGAGAATGGATGGTTTGAATTGGGATGTGAATCTTTGGACGCCGTACCTGTAAACCGGGCGGTAGGTGCGGAAGCGATTGCGAATACAGCCAATAAAATGGAAGATGGCACTCTTTATTCTTTGGAGGAGCTGGATGAGGTCGATGCATTTATCATTATGCATGTGCATGATAAAGATGTATTTGACGAGACGCAGCTAAAAGAGAAATATACTGATTATTCAACTCCTTTCGACCGTTCCAATTATGCGGCGGCATACGATTATGTCATCAAACGTTATATAATCGATTGTTATAATCAACAATTCAATGAGCATTCCAGATATTACGGGAATAAATACGGTAAGCCTGTAAATATTATTTTCTGTACTCATTGGCACGATGCCCGTACTGTGTATAACTCGTCTATCCGTCGACTCGCCTCTAAATGGGGATTTCCGCTTATTGAATTTGATAAGTATATCGGGTTTTCTAAAAATGTTCTCCATCCGGTAACCGGTAACCAGTTTAGTCTGATCTATGCTCAGGATACCCAGGAAACGGATGGTGTTACATATGGCTGGCATCCGCAACGGGGAAAAGAGAAGTTCATTCAGCGAAAGATGGCGGCTATTTTTGCCGATATGATGAGGAATGTGTTGCCGGCCAGATAAAGGATTAATCCGACCGGCTAACAGGTCAGCGGTGTGTTATCTTTAATGTCGTTAAGATGTTGATTCCGTATTTCTTGTCGGATGAATTCCACCATTCTGTATCTCCGTTGGCACAACGAATGGCATACCGGTTATTATATTTCAGACGTTCGGAACCATCCGGTATCCATAGGCCTACTCTATATTTGCCCGTTTTCAGATTTTCCGGAATAGTAAATTGTCCTTTGATGGTATGAAGCAAAGGTTTACACTCCGGATCTGTGGGTTGGTATGGTTGGAAGCTGTTGACGTTCGTCTCGGTCAGTAACTCTGTAACCCGGTCCTGCTCATCGACCAGAACAAAATAAACGGGATGCTCATTGAATAAGGTAGAAAAACCTCTGTTAATCAGCGAAAGATCCAGCGAGATTTCTTTTCCGGCTACCAGGGTTCCGTTTATTTTGAGTTGTTGTAATTCCAGCCGGTAACCCAGATGATCCCGGATATAATCGAATACGTTTCGTGTAGCCGGACTTCCGTCCTGATTTTTAAAGTAATGGTCGGAAACGGGCATATGGTTTTCAGATAAGAATGTTTCTTCCACAGGAGTTTCTTTCCAATACATCATTGAATATTTATCTTTGGTCCCTTTTTCCTTGTAATTATGAATGGCACTGAGCGAAGTATAATGCTGAAGGAAAAGCTGTCTGGCTGTCGCTTTGCCGTCGATAATCCATCCGGCTTCCGGATTGTCGGGATCTTCATTCATACTCCAGGTACCCCAGGGAAGTTCTCCGTCTACGGCTAAATAAGGACTTTCTTCGACGATTTGGTTGAAATAAGGAGTTCCTTCATGCATGTTTCCGTCCCATTTATGAGGTTTTATAATGATGAAATCATCATGGAAAGAAACTCTGTTATATGATTTACTTTCTTTGTTTATCAGGTTTTTATATTCCGGGACTCTTACTTGCACCATTCTGTTTTCCGGAGTCATCCAGACTATCTTTTCCAGGATAGTACGCTTACTGTCGTTTGTGCTTTCCAGTCCGTGGTATGAACTGTGCCATTCGCCCCATGCACCGATGAATCCGGCTTGCACAACTTGAATGACATCTGTGTTTTGTGCAAGGAATGGTTTCAGTTGTTCCATATGGCGGAGCACATCTTCCAGGGTAGGGCCGCTTCCCGCTCTTCCCATAAAGGCGGTTTCATAAGCAAATCGCAATACTGCTTTTTTACCTAATTCTCTTAGTTTGTTGAAATAGGTATCCATTGTGGTAAAAGCATCTTCCGATAAGTCTTTTCCTACGAATCCGGTGAGATAAAAATAACTTTGAACCAGGCTGACACTGTCTGATGCATAGATAGCGGACTCTGATTCTAAATGGCTGGTTATGTCGGGGAATTGTTTAGGGTTCCAGACATCTTTCCCGCTGGCAATGTCGACTGCTATTTCCAATCGGAAGCCTCTTTCCGGATTATACAGACCTTCCTGTCCGGCAGGGTCGTCGGCATAAATGCCGCGGAAGGTGATTGTCTTTGCTTTTCCGTTGCCTTTATCCGGGTTATTTCCGTGTATGCAACTAGCAAAGCAAAAGAATAACCCTGATAGAATAAGAATAAAGTATCTTTTTTGTTTCATGATATATGATTTAAGAGAGAATAAGCCCTATACTAAACTATCTAGTATAAGGCTTATCTGTTTTATAATTAATTAGTTGTTACCAAAGAGGGTTCTGTACCAGAAGCCGGCTTTTTTGTATTTCATCCTGTGGTATCGGATAAAGGTACATGGCACGTCTCCAGGCACGGTTTTCAAGAACGATGCGGGTAAAGAAAGAATTGTTGGCTCCGATCGGTTGGTCTTTGTATCCGTTCATATTCATTGAATGGAGAACGCTTTGATCTGCCTCTTCACCTTCTCCGCAAATCATCCAGCGCCGGATGTCGAAGTAGTGTTGTCCTTCCATAAACAATTCAACAGTACGTTCGCGTTGAATCATTTTTCGTTGCAGTTCCTGATTGCCGATAATATTCTTTTTACCGGAAGCGGCCAGTTCCTTATATCCGGGAATACCGGCACGTTGTCTTACCATATCCAGGTATTTGATGATATTGGGATCGTTCGGGTCTATTTCATTACAAACTTCTGCATAGTACAGATAAAAGTCTGCCAAACGGAATAGAATGGAAGGACGTGCCCAGGCCTTCAAATAGTTTCCGGTAAACAGGATTTGGCGGTTTTTGAATTTAGTTGGCAGGTAACCGGTACGAGGGTTATCGGCAGATGAGTTGTCGCAACCTTCCCCTTTGGCAAATCCGATTGTGTAATCGGGTCTTCCGACCGGTTGAATATGCCAGCTTTTACCTTCATATCCTACACCGGCATAGAAACGAGGTTCGCGGTTGGCATACATATTGAATACATTTGTATCTACCCGCTTGTTTTCGTTACATGGGTTAACGACATCGGTAAAACCGTTTTCTTTATACATGCTACCTGGATCGTCGATTGTTAATCCGTCTTTAACGAAGAAGGCATCCACTAAATTCTGAGAAACTCCAAGATATCCCCAACCTGTGTAACAGTCTCTGGGGTTGGTGTTCTGTTCCATTGTCGAACCGTTCCAAAGGTTATCTCCGGTAGCCCACAATATTTCGTCATTGTAGTTTTGGAATAATTGATAGACCGATTCATCCGGATTAATGGTTCCGTCTGTATTATATACGGTAAACAAGGTGTGCTTGTTTTGTTCTGCATTATTCAATAGATCTTCCAGGCGGCTTTTAGCGGTGAGCCATCTGTTGGCATCGTAAGAAGCAAATATTTTTTTACCGTCGGTATTGGCAACATCCAGTGTTTCTTTGTAACCACCATTGAATAGCGGCGAAGCTGCATATACCCAAAGCTTGGCTCTTAATGCTTTAGCAGCAGTCACTGTCGGACGGACGATCTCATTCAGATTGTACCGGTCGTTTCCGGTAGCTGAATGATTCTGGATAATTGATTCAGGCAGGTCACCGGATTCGATGACTTCTTTTAATAAGTTATCGATGTATTCAACGGTTTCATCCACGGATGCTCTGGCATAATCCAGGCCTTTATCTTCCGGATCGGCTAGTTCATCCAGGATAGGAACCGGGCCATACAGTTCGAAGAGTGAGAAATAACTGTAAGCGATAAGGTATTTTGCTTCAGCCTTCATTCTCTTAACATCTGCCTCCGTTAATTGATATTGGTCGTTAATGTTACCTTTAGGATTTACTCTTTCCAGAAAAATATTAGCATCACGAATATATTGATATAAGTCTTTCCAGCGTTGTTGGAATGGCGCATTAGCAGAAGTGAAACCGGATATCATTTCACTCATACCGACACCACTAAGTGTTGTTTCTCCACACATGGATACCCAAACCCCGGAAAATCCATTGGCTTTATTCTTACCGATACTGGAATATTCTGAAATACTGTTGAACAAATTACCATGCCAACGGCGCATGTAGTTGGGGTTATCGAAAACTTCATCTAATGTAAGGTTTTCTGCCACTTCATCCGATACATCCAGATAATCACTACATCCTGTGAGGGCTAAAGTTAGAAAGCATGCAGAAGCAATTGATGTTATTTTATTTAAGAATTTCATATTTGTTGTTTTTAAAATGTGACTTCTAATCCAAGAGAATATGTGCTGCATATAGGATATTTGGCACCTGAATTCGCACTACCTAATTCAGGATCCCAGAATTTGATGTTATCCCAAACTGCCACATTGTTCCCTTGCAAATAAACTCTCAAATTTTTCATACGGAGTTGCTTGAGTATTTTATCATTGAATTGATAACCTATCTCGATGTTCTTCAGTCGGAGAAATCCAGCATTACGATGCCACCAGGTACTTGCTTGTGTGTTATGACTGAAGTTGCTGGTATGCAAACGTGGAAAAAAGACATCTTGATTGTATGGACTCTCTGCTAGCCAGCGGTCTGAAATTTCTGTCCGGCCCGACCCATTATCAACCCCTTGTGTGAATGGAAGCAGGGCATAATTGTTTGCTAACATATTGGCGGATGTATGTGCTGTTCCCTGAAAGAAGACGCCAACGAAGAATCCTTTCCATTCTGCATTTACTCCGAATCCATAGACGATTTCCGGTGTCGCTTGATAATATTTATGATCATAAGTACGGTCATAAGAGTCAATGACACCGTCATTATTCAAATCTTTGTATTTGATATCACCAGGGGCAACATTTGCTGCGGGGGTGGGTAGGCCGTCTTTCAATTTATAAGTTTGGCCGCCGTATTCGTTTGTTGTAATATTGAAATCATCCGGAGTATAAAGTCCTTCCGCTATATATAGCAACGGCTTGTCAATAGAGTTTCCTGTATATGTCTGATAATCGTATTTCTGAGGGATTTCGTCTCGTTCAAGAATCTTGTTTTTTGCATAAGTCAAGTTACCTCGTGCAGAGAGATCTACATTTCCTACTTTTTGTTTCACAATAAGATTGGCATCGACTCCCTGATTTCTAACAATACCGAAATTCTGGTATGGCTTTACCCGGAGACCGGAAACGTTTGAAACGGTTTCTCTTTGCAATAAGATATCGCTACGACGGTTATAGAAATAATCGGCACTTAAATCGACACGACCTCTGAACAACCCCAGGTCGATACCAGTATTCAGTTTCTTTTCAATTTCCCATGACAGGTTAGGCATGGCGAAGCTACCTTCTGCAATCCCATTGCCAGGAGAGTTCCCTTTTCCGCCATTGGCTCCTGGTGTTAGTCCGAAACTGTAACTGTTAAGACCTGTATTAATATTTTCTCTGTATGGGAAACGTGTATCTTCACCAATATTATCATTTCCGGTTATACCGTAAGAAACTCTTAATTTCAGTTTACTGATATAATCTTCCACTCCTCTCATGAACTTTTCATGGCTGACAAACCAAGCTGCACCTACGGCAGGGAAAATTCCCCATCTATGGCCTTGCGCAAAGTTTTCACTACCGGTCATACCCATACTGGCTTCCAGCATATAGCGGTCATCGTATCCGTAAGTCGCACGGGCAACCACACTTTGTTTGCGATACGGTAAGAGTTGTAAACCATTATCTCTATTCTGATATTGCGTCTCTTTTTGCATGTACAATACCATACCGGTTACATCGTGTACTTTATTGAAGGAACGTTGATAATCCAAAGAGGCTTCCAGGTAGATCTTTTTCGTACCATCACGACCGGATATGGCGGGGTTACCTAAAGCAGAACTTTCTTTGATTGTTTTTTTATCGAGGCTTCCGTCTTCATTTCTCCCTAATGCATAAAAGGTTTGCGGAGTTTTCGATCTCTTCATGGTTGAATAGAAATCGGCATCAAAGCTGACAGACCCCTTTACTGATAATCCTTCTGTGATGAATTTTAGGTCTTGCTTCAACGTCACTTTGGTTTGTAAGAAAGCACTCCATGTTTTGTTGTATCCGCTATTGTTTAACATGTTGTATGGCTGATATTCAACCCCCCAGCCGGGAGCACCATGATCCGAGGCTGTACCGTCGGAATAGTACATCGGAATAACATGTACAGGGAAGTGGCTGATATAATTGAAGATTTCATCTGAGGTATATCCCGGTTGATTTTTCTTCAAATACTGGCCGCTCATATCGATAGATAGTTGAGTTGTTTTTGTCAGGTCCATATCCACGTTGGAACGCAGGTTGAAACGTTGCAATCCGATATTGGCATTGTAATCCTCTTTGGGAGTAGAATCGAAGATACCGTCTTCTGAATAGTAAGCTCCTGAAGCAAAAAAACGTACTTTCTCGGAACCACCTCTGAAGTTTACCGTATATCTCTGGCTTTGTGTGTGATTCTGTAGTAAATCATACCAGTTTACAGAAGGATATAGATCCCGGTCTATCCCGGTTCTGTATTTTTCAAGTGTTTCGTCGGAATATTGGGGATTGAAATATTCTTTGTTCGGATTACCCTGGTCATTCCACAATGCTTCATTATATAATGACAGGTAGTCATAAGAATTTAATGTTTCAGGCATGCGTGTCGGAGTGACAATACTGTATTGTGCACTGAAGTTGACAGATGTTTTCTGTGCTTTACCTCGTTTGGAAGTAATCAACACAACCCCATTAGCTCCTTCTGCACCATAAACGGCTGTCGCTGCAGCATCTTTTAAAACGGTGAAACTTTCGATTTCGTCTACGTCGATATCGTCCATACTTCTGGGAACACCGTCTACTAATACCAATGCGGATGTTCCGCCGGCATATGAACTTTGTCCGCGAATATAGAATGCGGCTGCATCGTTACCTGGTTCACCACTGCGTTGTACGGCAATGACACCGGCTATTTGTCCGGCCAACGTATTACGCAAGTTTCGTTGTTTTACATTTAACTCAGCCGGTCCGATCGTGTTTAATGAAGAAACAACGCTCTCTTTTTTCTGTTGACCGTAACCGATAACAACAACATCCTCCAGGCCTACGGTAGCTTCCATCATGCGGATGTTGATGGATGCTTCGCCTTTATAGGTTTTTTCTTCCGTGTTAAATCCGATATATCGGAACTCAATAACGTCACCTTCGTTGACGTTATTGAGTTCCGATATATCGGAACTCAATAACGTCACCTTCGTTGACGTTATTGAGTATATATTTACCATCTATATCAGTTGTTACACCATGGGTGGTACCTTTGATAGTGACTGTTGCTCCGATAACCGGATTCCCGTCAGCGTCGGTTAATAAACCTGTCACTGTTTTTTTCTGTTGATCGGAATTTAACACCTCGGTGTTTTCTTTTGTCGGTGTTTTTTTGACAATGATCTGTCGGCCTTTTATGGAATAGGTCTCATTTGTTCCTGCAAAAACTTCATGAAGGATTGCTTGAACCGGTTGGTCACTGAGATTTATGGATACTTTTCTGTCCAGGTCGATTTTAGTACCTTGATAGATAAAAATGAATTCGCTGTTTTTTTCGATATGGGAAAATACATCCCGTACCGTTTTGTTATTCATTTTTACAGTGAAGTAAACTTGTGTTGAATAATTTTCTGTGAAATTGGCAGCTGCTTCTCCTGCAAAACATAATAAACAGCTACTTAAACAAATACTTTTTAGATAATTAAATCTTTTAGATTTGATACTCTTTTGTTTTTTCATACATTTGTACGTATTTTTTAGTAACGAACTAGATTAATACTATCCTGAGCCAGGCAATATGACAGTATTGTCTGGCTTTTTTTGTATCATAATACATTCTCTCTTAAGGGGGAGAGGTGGAATTCCCTTTTCATTTCGTGTGTTTATTTCATAAGCAAATATTTTTTAAGGTTAAACATTTATTGAAAGATCCGGATATTTCCATCCGGGGTGGTCTCATATTTAATATCCAGTAACTCTGTAAGAATATCCAGAGAGTTGTTTATACCATTTTTTAAATCCAGTTTTCCTGAAACCAGATATGAAGCTATCGATGGTTCGTATTCAATTTGAACACCATAATAACGTGATAAACGTGTAAATACATCTCCGACACGATGCTCAGCAAACAGCATGATATAATCTTTCCATGAAATATATTCATTTACGTCTACAGTACTGACTGTTGATTCTCCTTGGGTAATAGCGATTTTTTCATTCGGTCTGATGGTGGTTTTGTGATTGTTGTTATCCACTTCCACTTTACCTTCTACCAATACAACGGAAGCTATGGCATCGTCTTTGTAGGCGGATACGTTAAACGTTGTGCCCAATACTTTTACATCGAAATCCTTTGTCTTAACGAAGAATGGACGTTTGGGGTCCTTGGCTACTTCCAGGTAGACTTCTCCTTCTACAAGAATTTCCCTTTTGTCTTTTTCAAAGTCGGAAGGATAAATAACATGACTTCCGGAGTTGATATACATAGATGTTCCGTCTGAAAAGGTTATAGTAGCCCTTTTCCCTTTCGGGACAATAATGTGGTTGAGTTTTTCTTTGCTGTGGACAGAACTTTCTTTAGTAACATTTTCTTTGTTTACCTGTAGTGTCCCATTTTTTTTGTATTCCAAAGAGGCTTCATTGGAAAGTTTCATCCGGTCGTTTTGGGTGATCAGGGTGATCTCCTTCTCCTGGTGAGGTATGCTATCGTTTAGTAAGGAGGTTGCTAATATGTCCCAGTCGTAGGAGTTAGGAGAATATAGAAAGTTGATTGATAAGGTTATTATCAATACCGAAGCGGCAGCGGAAGCCGCATAAAGCCATAGTCTTCTCTGTTTGTGTCGTCTCTGATATCTGTTTTTTAGATCTTCCAGAGATTGTTCAATTTTTTGCAGGTCGACCTTTTCGGCCTCCTGTATATTATCGATCAATGCCTGTCCGGCCTTTTTGAAAGAAGTTTTTCGTATGTTGTTTTCTGTTTTATTCATGCTTTTTTCATTGTCTCTCTATTATAAGTACGGTGAAATCGAGAAAAGGTACTTGTAAGAAACCGAAAAAAGTCATTTTTTATTCAGGAAAAATATTTTACGTAATTGTACGAGTGACTGAGAAAGTCTGTTTTTGCTTGATTGATAGTTAATATTCAATATGTCGGCGATCTCTTTGTGAGATATGCCTTTGATATAAAAAAGATATAATATTTCTTTTTGTTTGGCAGAAAGTTCCTGATAGGCCGACGACAGATTACTTATATCTTCTTTGAGGGCCGTTTCTTCTTCGGTCGTAGCGTGGTCTACTTCCGGTATTTCGTCGATAAAGATGAAATCATTGTGCTTCTCTTCTTTTTCAAGGCTGTCAAGCAAATTGTTGCGGAAGGCTTTAAGCAGATAACCTTTTACAGATGGGGTATCCGATAAGTTACGTGATTTAGACATCAGTTTTATAAATAAATTCTGAATACAATCCTGTACCATATCCTGATTGGAAGAGAGTCTGCATCCGTAATTCAAAAGTAATGGATAGTATCGTCTGTATATCTGTTCAAGGGCTTCTTTGTCCCCTTTCAGATAAAGTGACCATAGTATTTCATCAGACTGATTTTCCATTAATGAGTATTTGAATTGTTTAAAACTATGTGGATAAATTTAAGAAATCTCCTCGTATCCCGTCTGCAAATGTATGATATTTTTGTGGATAGAATATAATTATTCGATTGTTTTCAAAGAAAGCGGCTGCTCGAAAGTATCGGAAAAGATATCTTCGGGCAACCGCTTTTATATTCTTTAAAATTAGCTATCGTTTAAAATTCAGTAGATAATAAAGGCCAGTTTACATCTTTGGTATGGACCTGTTCCATTAATGTTTTCAGTTCGACAAACTTTTCGGGATTACGGTCGATCATGTTATGTACTTCGGACGGATCGGCAGCAATGTTGTACAATTCGTATTTCGGTTCTTTCTGGATATTCAGTAAGATCAGTTTCCAGTTTCCTTTGATAATAGCCTGTCGACCGTTCATCTCATGGAATTCAAAGTAGAAATAATCATGTTGTTTCTGATTTTTTTCTCCTTTTAATGTTGGAAGGATACTGATACCATCACACTCAGGTGCTTTTTTAGTGTTGATGACTTCGGCGAAAGTCGGCATCATATCCCAAAAGGCACAAGGATGATGAGAGATGGTTCCCTCTTCGATCTGTCCGGGCCATGCTGCGATCATCGGGACACGAATTCCCCCTTCATACAAGTCTCTTTTGATACCCCGGTAGATCCCGTTGCTGTTAAAGAATTCGGGATCGGCTCCTCCTTCGCGGTGCGGACCGTTATCGCTGGTAAAAATGATCAGGGTGTTATCATAGAGTCCTTCTTCTTTCAGTTTGGCGACAATCTGTCCGACATAGACATCATAACGATACACCATAGCCGCAAATGTCGCATGCGGATAGACCTGTGAACAATATCCTCCTTTGCGGAACATAGGACCGGAGTCTGTTCCGTGGTGAGGTTGTTCCGGATACATTCCCCTGAACTTTTGAATGATACTGTCTTCCGGCACCAACAATTCGGCATGAGGCAATACATAGGGAATGAACAGGAAGAATGGTTCTTCTTTATTGTCGTCGATGAATTTTAGGGCATGTTTATGGATCTCATCCTGTGAATAAGTGCCGTAGGCTCCGTTGGCATTTTCCGGATAGTCGACTCGCTTGTCGTTGTCCCACATGTGGTCGGGATAATAATTGTGCGCCAGAAGCTGGCTGTTATATCCGAAGAAAGTATCTACGAACTGCTTGTTCGGATCGCCGGTACTGCCGACTTCTCCCAAACCCCATTTGCCGAATGCACCGGTTTTGTATCCCGCTTCTTTGAATATCTTGAAGATCGTATTTATGCCGGTGGGCAGGGCCACTTCATAATCCGGATTCACGCTTGAGTTACCACGTATGCAGGCATTTCCGGTATGTCTGCCGGTCACCAGGCTGCAACGGGAGGGGGCACTGACCGTCGTCCCCGAATAGCACTGGGTAAAACGCATACCCCGTTGTGCCAGTTCATCTATATTAGGGGTCTGGAATTTTTCCTGTCCGTAACAACTCAGGTCACCGTAGCCAAGATCGTCTGCGAGGATAAAAACGACATTTGTTTTCTCCTTAGCTACCAGGGAGACAGTGCTGCTGCCTGCAGTGAGCAGGCAGAGACTGTAAAGTGAAATATTTCTTTTCATGGAATTTAAACTATTTATTCAGCATTGGAACGTGGATAACCTTCGTTCTGATCTAGATTCTGATTCAGCAGCAGTTCATTGCTAGGCAACGGGAACAGGTAATGACGGTCTACCCATCCAACTGGTTTACTGAAGAATACGATGCGTCCTTCATCACCGTTGCGGTCCAGTTTCAGTTTGAAGTTGGACGGATTGGCCTTATCTCCCATATGGCGTGTGTCTTCCAGGTCTGATTTTTTCAGGTAAACACCGAATTGTTGTGTATTCATGTATTCAGCCTTTTTCCAGCGGCGCAGGTCATCGAAACGGTATCCTTCGAACATCAGTTCCACACGGCGTTCACGGCGGATCTCCCATAAAACCGGATCGACGCTCTGGTCTCTTTTCGGGTCGAATGAAGCATTGATTTCGCTGACTTTCATATCTGCGACATGTGCTCGTTTGCGTAATACATTGATCGTAGCATCGGCAACGCTTTGGTTGAACTGTCCCAGTTCCCAGGCTGCTTCTGCGTGATTTACCATCACTTCACCCATACGGAACAGCGGGAAGTCGGTGGAGTTTACGCTACCTGCCGAGTTGACCGGAGTAACCGTGTTATAATATTTCCATACATAGTAACCGCCGTAAGAGGTCATAAAACCTTGTCCCATATTATATGAGTTTTCGCGGAAATGAGGAACCTCACGTAATATCTGTCCGGCCCATTGTAAAGCAGGAAGTGTCTTTGTCGAACCGGCTGTATTCGAGATCTGAGCCATCAGGTCGATATATTCTTTATCTCTCGGATCGTCCGTGAAAGTGACTTTCGACATATCCATATTGGTTGCTGACGGGCTGTTCACCTTGTAAGGCGGACATACATTATAATATAACCGGTAGTCCCTGTTTCTGAATTCGGTATATACATCGGCGTCTCCCGTTTCTTTATTTCCTTCGAACAGGTCGCTGGTATAGATCGGTTTGCCGTCCTGGCAAAGATAAGCTGCGATACCATCCGAGCTGATCTCCGAATAATGGGAAGATGTTCTTACGTAACGGGTCATATTGTGACCTTTTCCGTCAGACAGGAAGTTTTTGTAAAGCAAGATCCCTGTCGTGCCTTGTAATTCTTCGGAGTTGAACAGTTCATCGTAATGATTGTGTACAGTAGGATGCGCGTTAATCAGTTCCTTTGAAGCATCGAAACTTGCCTGGAGATATTTCAGACCATCAGAGATGCTGTGATATTTCTGCCAGGTTCCTTCAAACAGTCCGTAACGGGAGATCAGTGCACAGACAACATCACGGTTGATCGTATTTTCTCCGTCACCGTCCGGATTAATGTTCTCTTTGGCATATTCCAGCATTTCCAGAACTTTGGCTGCCAGTTCCGTACGAGGAGTTCTTTTGGCATACAAAATTTCCGTATCGGTATCTTTCAAGGCATTTTCTACCCAGATAGCACTTCCATAATGAGCGATCAAACGGTAATATTCATTCGCTTTAAAGAAATACCCGAGACTGCGCCAATGCGCTTTTTCCGATTCTGTCATTTGTGAATTGTCCAGGTTGTCCAGCATGATATTGATGGCACGGATACGTTCGTACGGTTTACTCCATTCGTCGGCCGTACTGGGAACGGTTGTTTTTTCAGGCCATGTCCAGGGATTTTCACTGCCCGGGTTCCCATAAAAACCATTGTCGGAATAACTATCGAAAATATATTTTTCGTTAGGTCCTCCTTTGATCGCTGTCGGTCCGGCATAAGCTGTCAGATAGGTATAGAATTTCCAGGAGTATGTTTTAAAATTGTCATAACTCACAAATACGGTCTCTTCTGTCTGCTTATCGAGCGGAAGTCTTTCCAGGTAGTCGTTGTTCAGACATGACTGAAACAGGGTGGTACCTATTGCCAGGAAACTTATTAATAACTTTTTCATATATAGTGAATCTCCTTTACTTTAGAATGTTACATTAATACCAAAAGAAAATTGTCTCATCAACGGATATGACCATCCTGCAGCTTTCGAGTCGCCTTCGATATTAGCGTTCACCTTGTTGCTACCCGGTGCCATGCTGTATGAGTCAGGATAATAACCTTCCGGCAGATGATGCCATGTGAAAAGGTTTTCACCACTGAAGAATACTCTCAGTTTCTGAATGTACAGTTTGTTGCACAGATCGGCCGGTAAATTATAACCGACAGTCAGGTTCTTTAAGCGTACATACGAACCGTCTTTCAGGTATTTGGTCTGGCGTTTGTTGTTGTAACTGTTGTTACCGCCTTCTCCGTATACTCTCGGATAGTAAGCATTCTGGTTGTCTTCCTGCCAGTAATCGGTCTGGTAGTCGAATACGGAGGAAACGAACTGTCCGTTAGGAGCCCATAGATCACTGATCCATAAATCGCGTTTGCCGACACCGGTGAAGAATAAAGACAGGTCGAAATCTTTATACGAGATACCGGCATTGATACCATACTGGAAGCGTGGAGTGCTATTCCCGATTTTGCGCAGGTCGCCCGGGTTGTTTTCCGAATTGTCTCCGTTACTGATCTTTCCATCGCCGTCGAAGTCTTTGTATAAGATATCTCCGGGCTTTACGTTATCTCTGTTTTGACCCAGGAATACAGGAATATCATCTTTCAGCTTTCCATCAACGAAGTCGTTTTCCGTGTAGAAGCGATCTGTTGTATAACCCCAGATTTCACCAAATTCCATACCTTCGCGATAATACATTTTTTCGATATTGTTATCTGAAGCATCTGTATAAGTCAACAAGTTATCGTCATTACTGTATTTAGTGATTCTTGAACGTGAGTCATACAGGTTCAGGCCGATATTGTAGCGGATATCCTTACCTATCTTGTCGCTCCATGTAATAGCCAATTCCCAACCTTTGCTGCGCATATCAGCCGCATTCACTTTCGGTGCTGTTGCACCCAGTACGGCCGGTAACGGTTTGGCTGCTGTAAGCATATCCTTTGTATCGCGTTGGTACCAGTCGAAAACAATGCCGAGGCGGTTGAACAGGTTCAGGTCGACACCAATGTCCAGAGTATTGACTGTTTCCCAGGTAAATGATGAACTTACCAGTCCCGGAACACCTAATGTAGTTACATATTTATCTGTACCCGGCAGAATCCAATTATAGTCGTTTTTCGCATCGATCGTCGGCAGATAAGCATAATAATCCACATTCTGGTTACCGATACTACCCCAGGAAGCTCTCACTTTCAGGTTGTTCATCCAGTCTTTTGTATCTTCCATAAATGATTCTTCTGAAATACGCCATCCGGCAGAGAAAGAAGGGAAGAAACCGAAGCGGTCGTTTTTCGGGAAACGAGACGAGCCGTCATAACGTCCGTTGGCTTCTACCAGATATTTACCTTTGTAAGAATAAGTCAGACGATAGAACAAACTTCTAAGAGCATATTCTTTGAATGAGTCTTCGGAAGTGATCGTTCCGGTAGATTGTGAGATAGATGGCAACCCCTGGTTGATCGGGTCTTCACGGGTTGCTTTCAGTGATTCGTAATACCAGTTTTCCTGATTATAACCACCCATGACAGAGAAAGAATGATCGTCGATATCTTTGGAATAGGTCGCAAAAATGTTGATTGCATTCGTCGTTTCAAAGAACTGTTTCATCTGATACTTTGAGTTCGTATAAGTATCTTTCTTTTCTCCTGTTACGGGTGCAATATATTTATAAATTTCATTGAACTGTTTTTCCGAACCCCAGTTACGGTTGAAGCTGTATTCTCCGATGATGTCCAGACCTGTAAACGGTTTGATCATGACACGGCCCAGGATACGGGTGTTGTTTGCCCGGTTGATTTTAGGTGAAGCCAGTCGCAACAGGTTGGACGGCGTACCGTAAGGCAGTAATTCGTTATCATCTTCGGTGGCATAGTCATAACCCAGCGGGCACATACTCGGCATACTGCTGGCAAATGACCAAACCGCATTTTCCCCATGTTCGGAAGTTCCGGATTGCGCCGTCGATGTTTTTGAATCCGTATAACGGAAGTCAGCCTGTAAAGTCAGCCATTTGTTGGCATCCATACTAACGAATGCAGATGCATTATAACGTTTGTAAGAGTCCTTGTCAGTCACCAGGATACCGTCTTCGTCCATCATACCGAAAGATACGCGGTAAGTCGCTTTGCTGCTACCGCCTGTTACGGAAACATTATGCTGTTGTTGGAAACCGAAGTTATCCATCATATCATCGATCACATCGGTCGGAGCCAGGTTGTAACGTACACCGTCCGACCATACGTAACCATCCTTGTGTTGTCCGTTGCGATATTCGTCCAGGTATCCTAGCCATTGTTCCGTATCCTGTCCGCCATAATAACGTTTCAGACCCATATTGGCATACGTTTGAACCGTTGTATAAGGGTCGACCTTATTCGGCAGGGCAGCCGGAGTGGAGAAAGAGAAGTTATTGTTATAGCTTACACGCATTGGTGTATCTTTTTTTCCCTGTTTGGTTGTGATCAGGATTACACCGAAAGCAGCACGCGCACCGTAGATTGCTGAAGCGGCGGCATCTTTCAATGTCGTAACGCTTTCAATATCATTCGGGTCCAGCAAATCGATATCCATCGGTACGTTGTCGACCAATACCAGCGGGGCACCATTCGTATCGTCATTGATACTGGTAGCACCACGAACGTTCATATTGATGGTTGTACCCGGTTTACCATTGTTGCGGCTGACTTGCAGACCGGGGATCGCTCCTTCCAAAGCCTGTGCCGTATTACCGACCGGGCGGTTACCTACGACATCTTCCATTTTAACGGTTGTGATCGCACCGGTCAGGTTTACCTTTTTCTGGGCACCGTAACCAACCACTACCACTTCGTCGAGTGCCTGGCTGTCTTCTTCCAGCAGGATGTTGAGGGTAGATTCGTTGCCAACCTTTACCTCTTTGGTGTTATAACCGATATAAGAAACTTGCAACGTTGCTCCGGGTTGTACGGTCAGGGAGAATTTACCGTCTATGTCTGTAATGGTACCGTTCGTGGTTCCTTTTTCGACGATGTTGGCACCGATCACTTCCAGTCCGCTTTTATCTTTGATAATACCGGTGATCGTTTTCCCGTCCTGCTGGGATTGAGAATTGATGCTTTTCCCAGGAATGTTATTTTTCATGGAGAGCACAATGTGTTTGCCTTCCATTTCATAGGTTATATTCGTCCCGTTGAAAAGATCGGACAACACTTTGTCCACAGTTTTGTCTTTTGCTTTCACGGAAGTCACACGGTTCACATTTACATTATTCTTGTTGTAAATGAACAGGTAATCGGTTTGCGACTCGATTGTATTTAAGATTTTGCTGACTGCCACGTTATTCTCGTTCAGAGTAACTTTGGCGTTCTGAGAACTTACATTTCCCGCAATGGAAGTGAATGTGCAAGTTAACAGAAGGAATGTTGATAATTTCATAATCCGTCCCAAATGGTTTGATTTGCGCTTTTTAGGCACAAAAAAGGTTTGACAAAGAAAATTTATCATAACTTTGTGTGGATTTAAATGTTAATAATGAGATAATTAAAAAGTCGTCTCTTGTTAGCTCCGGCCGGAAGATGTGGGGACATTTTCCGGCTTTCTTTTTTGATTATGGGTCTCTGTTCATAAGATGTAGATTAGAAGGTGAATGAATTATATAATTGTAATTGAATTTAATTCGTCGTTTCTGAGGTATTTGAATTTTACGTCTTTTTGAAGAACTCTCAAGGCGTATTCAATGCCGTCGGTTTGCCTGAACTTCCCGGTGCATTTGTATTTCAATACATTCGGGTTGTTAATAACAATGTCTATGCCATAATACACGGCGAACTTTCTCATCAGGTTTTCAAAAGGTTCGTCATCCAGGCAGATCAGTCCTTCCCGCCAACGTAAATGTTCCGGATTATTAATTGTGTCTTTTTGTAGGATACCATCTATTTCTGTCACCTTTTCGTTCGGCGTGAGCGATATCCATTCAGTCTGGTCACCGGTGGATACATCGATCGCTCCTTCCAGCAGGGAGGTTTCAAATGCACTTAATTTGTTTTGATAAGCAGATACGTTGAATGTCGTACCCAATACTTTGATGTCGTATTTTCTGGTCTTGACAATAAAAGGAGCTTTCTCGTTTTTCGTAACTTCGAAATAACCTTCTCCGTCCAATTCTACTTCTCGTATGTTTTTTCCGAAAGAGGTAGGGTAAGTGAAGGTCGATTTAGAGTTCAGCCACACTTTTGTGCCGTCTCCCAGGACGAGTTGTACTCGTTGCCCGGCCGGAACCATGACAGCCTGCAGGCTTTGCGGTTCTTCTTTGTTGGCGGTGAAAATAATCCAGGACAGGGAGATCAGTAAAGCTATGGAGGCAGCAATACTACCTATTTTCCAGAGAATAAATGATTTATTCTGAGCTGAGAAGGTTGAAGCCTTCTCAGCAGATGTTGTATAGTGAATTAAGAGTGCGTTCCAGATTTTGCGCTCTTCCAGATATTGCCGGTAATTACCGGCCGAAGCTTCCGCCCAATCCATAACCTGTTTTTCTTCCTGTGGGGAAGTGTCGCCTCTGAAATATTTATGTAGTAATTCTTTTTCCATTCTTTCGTATTGATTTAGGTTCCCGTTCGGGCCCTTTCGTTATAATAACACACCACTTCCGGTTTACCCTAACGAAGAATGGAATATTTTTTTCAAATAAATAGAATCCTACACCTCTGATGCCTATAAAAACAGGATGAATGAGATCAGGCTTGTTTTGAAAATCAATTAGTCTTTGAAGTAACTGTGTTCTTTGACTACTACACCTTTATCATCGAAATAAACTTTCTTTTCTTTGCCTTCACGTGTTTCCAGTACCACTTTATATTTTACATACGTGCTGTTATTGGATACGTAAACCGATTTGATCCGGCAATCCTGATAAGCATTATTTACTCCCTCCTGCAGAATTTGGGGAATGGCCGTAATGTCTATCTCGTAGAACTTATCTTGCTTTTCAACTTCTGTTTTATCATTACCCGGTGTGTTTTGTGCCTGGATCTGTGACGTAAAAGCGGCGCACATGGCAATCACTGCCATTAAAACAATCTTTTTCATACTTTTTCTTTTTACTTAAAAACCTAAAACTAATACCTTAATTTGCCTTTTGCTCCTATTGCCCAATATCCGTGCCAAAAATACAGAATGAACTATCTTTTATGCTAAATGGTTGTAAATTGTAGATTTATATATTGAATAATACCCTTATTAAATAACGTAGTTTCGGAAAGTGTGGAATTTTTCCATATCAGTGTGGCTTTTTCCATGACTAGAAGTACCCCCTAGTTGGATATAGTAAAAGGGGGTACTTCGGTTTTTAGAGTTAAAAATATAACTCACTGTAAAATGCATAATTTGAGTCATTTAATATCATTGGTCAAATACCCGTAAACAGCGACAGCCGGTGCTATTGTCTGATGAATTGTAAATTCGGCAGAAGGTGGACTATATCTTTGCTGGAACCATAATTCATGTATAGGCCATGCTCGGAAATGAGGGTAGCAGGTTGTCAGATTGTAATCATTGTCCCACCATCCCCAGGAATTATCTTCCCCATTTAAACCGGGCATCCAATCGCCCGGATGACAAATGCCGTACGGGATAAGTCCTGGTATAATACCTTTTTTATGCTCTTTATTATACCAGGAGTCCATGTGAAAAGCTTGTTCTACAGAGTATTCGTTTAGCCCGGTAATCCAGACGATATCTAGTGGGTTTCCTCCTAACATATAATCGCAGGCACTGTATACTGCTTTAATAAATTTGTTTTCTTTTGAAACCTCATAAGCTAATATGGCTGGCATAACCAGCGGTGTGGAAGAATGCCCCAAAAAGACCATCCGATCTTTTTCTGTTCCTAGATTGAAACTTCGTCCACTCTCTATAGCTTGTGTAACTTCAACTTCACCATACTGGACTGTTTGTTCTTTCATTGTTTGATATAAGGAAGTGTCTATTTGCTGATACTTTTTGGGTAGAGTAGCAAAAGCCCATATTCCCCACGGATAGTTTTCGCTGCTGCCGGCCGAAAGATGGAAAGGTTCAACTGTTTCTTTAAATATCTGCAAAAACTCTTTTTCTCCGGTTTGTTTAAAAAGCCAGGCAGCTGCATCTGCTCTGTTTTTTTTGATTTTTATAAAATCGCCTTCTCTGAGATTTTTTTCGGCCCATTTAAAGGCCTGTATTGCTTCATTTGTCCAAAACTGGATTGAATCGGCAACCTGAATCTGGCTACCTAATAAATGGTGTTGTTCGGCTAAATTGAAGGCATAAGCATATTGGGCAGATAATCTGGCATAAATATATGACATATTAGGTTCTTCTCCATATACAATCCAATATGGACGGATGTCTTCATACGAAGGATACCCTTTCCCTGCTTCGTTGTTCGGATAGTTATCACCTTCTATACGTCCTCCGGCATTTCCTCCGGTAGGACCTTTTGTGCGTTGGTAATGATGGATGAGCCAACCTGCTTCATCCAAAATATCGGGAATACCGTTTCCGCTTTCCGGAATATTTAGTTCGCTATCTTTGAAATGGGCTGGTTTTAGTTCGAATGTCGTCAGAAGGAAGGCCGGTACTACGGAGTGACTGGTATACGCATCCCAATCTCCAGCATCTTGATACCATCCCCACATGTTGCTGGCATCCACTGTCGTGTCGATTTGGGCTTCGAGAAGTTCGAGCGGTGCATTTTCTATACTTGTGTCCATATATCTAAAATGTGAATATTTTAGACTGAACCCTGGGGTTATCTGAGGATTGTGAGGTGCTGGTCTTGTCCATTCGGTGTAGGGAGATTCCAGCGCAATACCACTTCTTTGATGATATAATGCTCTTGTTACCAGGTTGAAAGGAATCCTGTATATATCATTTTGTATATGAAAAGGTACGGAACAGCCGATTTTGTTGATAACAACTTTATACATGCCTGTATCGCAGAATGATGAGAAATCACATTCCCAAACGTCTGTTCCAACATAATTCCCGTTAGGACTTTCGGAAAGGAGGCCATCTCTGCCTCCGTAGAAAAAGTCTTTTTGTTTTTTCATAGAACCGCTGAATACTTGTTTACCGTCGGATAAGCGGTATAAAGAAAAATTACATCCGGCAAAAGTATCGAAGGATACCGGTCCCATGTCACCGGCCCACATGGAGATATACCCTTTCTTTATAGGCGCGTCAGGCCTGAATCCTACTGTATTAATATGGATCGCTGCAGATAAGGTTTTGGCAGGATCGTATTGGAATGTATGTGGAACATCGTCTTCAGTGAGGTCTTTTATACGTAATGTATAATATGTACCAGCCTTTAGGGAATCTGCCAATTCGAGGTAAATCCAATGTTCCTGTACATATTGGCTCATATGTTTTCCTATAGGAGCATTTATTCCTTGTTTCATAGATATGCCGTGCGCTTTACTTTTTCTTCCTATACGCAGTGGGTTCATTGTTTTTCTCCCTGTTTCGGTAAGTTCATAAGTGTTTACTTGTGAGGCTTTTTCGATATCCAAAGGCAGATTAAATATCTCATCATTTTCTCCTGTCTGATGGTAACCGTGATATTTTATGTTTCCATCAATAAAATGAAGTACCAGCAGTTTCTGATGTATGGTCCGGATATCCTGTAATGTAGAACTATATGCGAAAATGTTCTGTATTAAAAATAATATGTAAAGTATATATTTCATTTTTTTAGTGATGGAAGGAACCCTGGACAACATTCTGTTATCCGGGTTCCTTGCTCTTTTTCTTAATTATTAATAATCAGGATTGTTGCCTTCTGCCGACATTAACGGGTTTGTATCTATTTCGCTTTGAGGTATCGGAAATAGCAGATGTTTTGGGACCTTGAACTCGAAATTCTTTTCGCTGAAGTTGTAACCGAAATCGGAAGCCTTCCAAGTCGACAAATTGATAAATCCAGCTGCATGCCAGCTACGAAGGTCACTCCAACGGATGCCATCTTCACCGGCAAGTTCACGAAAGCGTTCGTCCATAATATCGTTCATATTGACAGTTTTCAGATCAGCAGGAATAGCAGAGACAGTTCCGTCTTCGGTGGATCTCCGTGCTCGTTCTCGTATATCATTTACTTCTTTCAGGGCAGCTGCCGTATTACCGGTATTCAGGTAAGCTTCGGCTGCTAGTAATTTTACATCTGCATAACGAATCAAACGATAGTTATTGGTAGAATTCAAACCCCAGTTAGGCTCGAAATAACAGCGTCCGGGGCGTACGTATTTCTGAAACTGATAACCATCGAAAAATTCCCAACCATAGTCTTGCGGAATATTTATATCCCCATAGATGTTCGTGAAGTTTGTCTTCGATGCTGTTTGTTCCAAACGCGGATCACCTTCTTCAAAAGCCTTTATTAGTTTTTTAGTCGGTCCGTAGGTACCTGACTGGTAGTTGGCCCAATGGCTGGTGAAGTAGTGGTAGTAAGCGCCCATCTGACCTACGCCGCCACCGAAGTTATTATCGAGCCACGCATTATCTTGTGCAATATTATGGCCTGCCTGGAATTCAAATAAGGATTCGGCATTGTTTTCAAAATGATAGTCGAAATTGTCGGAAAAGGAGACCAATTGACGAGTTGTTATTTTATTGAAAGCTGTCAACGCCTTGTTATAGTCCTCAGTATTTTTATTATTATACCGTGCCCTTAACGTGTAGCATTTGACTAGAAGACCATAAGCGCTTTCATTGAACACGCGTCCAGCTTCTGTGTCATAATCCCAGTAGCTGGCAGGAGGAAGCAGGGTTGCTGCCAGTTCAAGGTCGGAAATTGCTTTATCCAACATCTCAAAACCTTGGGTAGGGGGGAGGAAAGCGTCTTTTGCGGAATAGATACGTTTATCTTGTATCGGTGCTTTCCGGAAGTTATCCCATAACTTATAGAAACACCAAGAGCGAATGAAAAGAGCTTCCCCTTTATTGGCATCGAGTAGACCCTGTCTTGTTACCAGTTCCTGTATTTCGGGTGTTTCCAGTTTCTCAAGGATGAAATTGGTACGGTAAATAATCTGATATAGACGTTGCCAAACAGAACGTACAAATCCATCGTTCGCTTCTAGGCCAGAAAAGGCTTCCATGTTAGCAAAACCTGCATCTTTATTTGTTAAATCATCTCCGGGGAGCATCCAAAACGGATGGGCACCGGAACCGTCCAAAAGAGCGGAATAGATGTTCGCAAATCCGGCATAGCAAGCGCCTACACCTTGTTGGACACGCCATTCGGAGTCAAAGAATTCGTTCTCCAATTCGGCTGTCGGTTTGATGTCCAATTCTGAAGAACACGAAGTGAGGTGTAGTGAACCTACAATGGCTATGCAAAAGAGTGCATTTTTTATAATTGTATTCATATCAAATCTTTATTAATCAGGTTTAAAATTTAGCGGATATTCCCATAAAGAATACTTTAGGCATCGGATAAGAATCGTTTTCAGGATCCAGACCGGTATATTTTGTTATGGTAAACAAATTGGAAGCACCGACATATACCCGTACATTGCGAATGTGATTTCGCACAGCATCATATACGTTTTTAGGTAAGGTATAACCTAGTTGGACATTTTGCAATCTCAGGTAGGCGCCACTCTCAAAGAAGAAGTCGGAATAGCGCAAGTTGGCTGTCGGATCACCTAAGACTAAGCGTGGGTATGTAGTCGAATGGTTTTCAGATGTCCAGGCATTATCCACGATATGCGTCATGTTATCTCCTGTTGTAGGATAGAATGTGCTGGCTTTGATTGAGTTATATTTTACAACATCTCCTACGCCCGAAAATTGGGCAGAGAAGTCGAAATTGTTATAATCCAATGCCAGATTGAAGCCGTAGAAGAAACCGGGTATCGACTTGCCGACATAGACCATATCGTAGCTGTTAATCTTGCCGTCGGCACCTTCCGAATAGAACTCACCTTCTTTCTTGGGTGCTCCTCTCATATCTTTAAAATAGAAATCGCCGGCACCTACCTTTGATTTTTGATAAGAGACATCTTCTGTTTTTTCCATCCAGGCCTGGGCTTCTTCGTCGGATTGGAAAATACCGGCTACTTTGTATGCTTTGTGGTACCAGATGGGATAGCCTTCTTCGATCGTGCCTCCACCGGTAGGTATGTGGTTGTAGGTTTCGAGTACACGATTGCGTACAGTGGAGAGGTTGGCACCGACCGTATAGTTTAGTTTACCCACATGATTATTATAGTTAGCGGTGAATTCAAATCCCCGGTTTCCTACTTTCGCTATATTTGCTACAGGTGATTCTACTAAACCTACACTGAGTGGAAGATCCATTGTCTGTAGGATACCTTTTGTTGTTTTCTGGTAATATTCGGCAGAAAAGGTCAACCCTTCGAACAATTGAGAGTCGAAGCCGATATTGAATGTTTCAGTCTTTTCCCATGTCAAATCACGGTTTGGCATTCCGAATATCGTTGCTCCTTCATTGTAGTTTCCAGATGCCGGATGACTGCCGGCTCCATTACCCCATGCAAAAGACGGTTTCTTTGAAATAGCTGACAGGTAGGCCATATCGCGTACCTCCTGGTTCCCAAGTTGTCCCCAGCCGACACGAAGTTTTAGATCGTCCAACCAATCAACGCTTTCCATGAAATGTTCATTTTTCATACGCCATGCAGCTGAGAAAGAAGGGAATGTTCCCCATCTGTTTTCTGGAGCAAAGCGGGCACTGCCATCGCGGCGTACTGTTGCGTCCAGATAATATTTGTATGCATAGTTGTAACCTATTCGGAATAGATACCCCTGCAAAGCCCAGCGCATAGCACCGGTTTCCACCTGTGTGTATTTACGTTCTGCATTAACAAAACGCAGGTAGTCTTTTTTGGTTGTCATATAATCGGTTTCAAACATCTTGAAATCGGAATCATACTTTTGATTCGAGAAGTTGAAAAGGAAGTCTACTGAATGTTTACCGAATGTGTTGGCATAATTAACGGAGAATTCCTGGCTAAGGTTATAGTTCTTCACGTTACGATGGTTGAAAAAACCCACGGATTTCCCTCCTCCTACAGCACTTGGATCCTGTGCATCGGAACTAAAGGCATTTGCATCGTAATCTCGAAATTCATATCGTTTGGTAGTGTACATATCCAAACTTATTAATCCTTTGATCGTAAGTCCTTTAAATGGGCTTATTTCCACATATGCGTTCCCCAGATTTCTCAGTGATTCGTAACTTGTGTCGTTGGAAGCTCCGGTACCTAACAGATTGTTTCGTGTTCCTGTTCCATAAAGTTTGCTTTGCGAGAAACTTCCGTCTGCCTGTTTACCTCCTACTACATAAGCATAACCATTATAACCGGGGATGCCGTCTGTCTGATAGATAGGTTGCCAGGGAGCCGGACGCGACATATCGAAATAATTCAGTCCGTTCCATATTTCTTTACCTTCTGCACTAACAATACGATAGTTGATGCCGAACTTAACCCAATCATTAATTTTAGTATTTACTTTGATTGCCCCTGAGTAGCGCGACAGGTTATTATTCTTCAGAGCTCCTTCCTGGTCTGAATAACCGAGTGAAATATAATAATCGGTGTTGTCTGTTCCTCCCGAAATTGTTACTGAATAGTCCTGTGTAGGAGCATTTTTGTGGCGTACTTCATCCTGCCAGTTATATGTGGGCGAATTGCCGAGATATTTGGAACTGGTAGGATCGAAAAGACCTTCATTCAGCGGGTCAACTGAAATTTCTGGATTTGAGGCATACATGCGGTTCACGAATTTAGTGTAGTCAGGGGTAGAAAGCCAGTCTAGTGTCTGTGTAATATTTTGGATGCCGAACCTGCCAGAGAAGTCAACGGTAGGTTTATCTTTACGGCCTTTTTTAGTTGTAATTAATATAACACCGTTTGCAGCACGTACGCCGTAGATAGCTGCGGCAGAAGCATCTTTCAATACGGAGATGGATTCGATGTCATTCGGGTCTATCATTGTCATAATATTCAGAGGTCCGCGCAGATCTTTTACACGCGCATCTTCTCCTTCTACTCCAGCGCCCATTTCTGTGATGGGGATACCGTCTACTACATATAATGGATCAGAGACGCCCCATGAGTTTGTTCCACGGATACGAATAGTCGGGCGACTCATCGGACTACCAGCATTACCGGAAACCTGTACACCTGTCATGGTACCCTGCATTGCATTCTCGGCTGTCATGGAGATTGTTTTTGCTATACTTTCCGATCCTACGTTTGAAATAGCTGTAGTCACATCTCTTTTGGATCGTGTGCCGTAGCCGATTACAACGACTTCATCTAACGTTTTTGAGTCTTCGGAAAGAGTAATCAAAAATTCTGTTTTCCCCTTTACCGGAAATTCTTGTGTCAGGAAACCGATGTAGGAGACTACAAGTGTTGCATTGTCAGGAACCTCTAGTGCAAAATTACCATTGATATCGGTGACAATACCTGTCGTTGTGCCTTTAACCACTACCGAGGCTCCGGTTACAGGTTCGCCGATGTTGTCTTTTACAAGTCCTGTGATTTTTTTGTTTTGTTGTGTTGCATGTGTAATGAAAGTTTCCGCAGGAACAGGTATTGCCATTGTATCAATGGTAGATGTGCAGAACATCATCGCTACAGCCAGTCTTCCTATTTTTTTAGGAAGTAAAATGAACCTTTGCTCTTTTCTCATAATTTTGATGAAATTAGATTTAACAATTTGTTATGAAGCAAAAGTAGTGGGATAGTTTATGATGGTGATATAAAAATAAGCATCATTCTGTAAGTTTTAATAGGAGAGACTTTAGCTTTTAGCACATTTCTTTTATATTTTATTCCATTCGGTCTATTTTCTTCTTATAAGAGGGGTATTGCCTTATTCCTTTTCGGAGCTAATGAATTCTTTAGGTGTCACTCCATAGTAATCCCTGAATGCCTGACTGAAGTAGGATGGGGATGAAAAACCTACGGTAAATGCGATTTCAGATATCGTCAATGATTTTGATTTGAGAAGGCGCGTAGACTTTTGCAAACGTATCTGCCGTATATAGGATGCAGGAGATTCGCCTGTCAAATCTTTCATTTTCCTGTTCAGGTGGGTTCGACTCAGACCTAGTTCCTTACATAGAATATCAACACTTAGTTCCGGATTATCCAGATATTTATCGATTACTTCATTCAATTTGTTCAGTAATTTATCATCTAGAGATGGTAGAGGGACCTCTGTTTGATGAATAGTGGGAAGTTGAGTATATTTCTTCCGTAGATTTTCTCGGTTGGCAATTAACCTTTCGATCGTGGCTTGCAGGTAATGGATGTCGAATGGTTTTGTAATGTAAGCATCTGCACCATGTTCTAGTCCTTCTATCTGTTGTTCCATGGATGTGCGTGCTGTTACCATAATAAAAGGAATATCCCGTGTTTGTTCGTTGTTTCGTATTTTTTCACAGAATTCTATTCCATTCATTTCTGGCATTAGTATATCGCTTATGATAAGTGTCGGTTTTTTTTCTAAAGCAAGAAGTAGGGCTTCCTTTCCGTTGACAGCTTCCATAATATGGTAATCGTTTCCAAGTTCCGTGAGCAGAAGATTACGGATATCAGCGTTATCCTCTGCTATGAGAATAGATATATGAGTGTTCGAAACTGTTTTTGCAGGATTTTTCTGTTCTTGTATGACAGTATTGATGGATAAACCCAACTCTGGTTTTGTGCGGATAGTATCAACTGATACATTGATTTCGTCTTCACGAAAGTCTTTTCTTTGATAGGGGACAGTTATTTGGAAACGACTGCCTTTACCCGGTTCGCTTTTCAAGAGTATGGCTCCGTGATGCAATTCTACAAGTTTACGAGTCAGATGCAAGCCGATGCCACTACTGTTCACAGATGTATGTTTCCCGTTAATTATGTAGAAGCGTTCAAATATCAGTGCTTGTTGATCGGGAGAAATTCCCTTGCCGGTGTCTTCGATTGTTATAATCAGCATATCGGCTGTTACTTTGACTGATACGCTGACTGTACCTTTTTCCGTGTATTTGAAAGCATTGGAGATCAGATTAAATAAAATTTTAGTGATGATATCCGGGTCTATGTATCCGGTAATTACCTCAGGAACTGCCTGGAAAGTATACGCCAGATTTTTCTCTTCAGCCAGATTGTTGAATGAATTTTTCAATTCCTGCAGAAAAGAGATTATTTCAGTCTTTTCCGTATGTAATCTTTTTTTTCCGAACTCTAACGCACGCAAATCCATGATTTGGTTCACCAGTTGCAGGAGTCGAATACCATTTTTATACATGGTATTATATGTTTGTGTAAGTACTACATCTTTGTTTTGGCTGATTAATTTGCTTAAGGGAGATAAAATAAGTGTGAGAGGAGTTCTGATTTCATGCGATATATCCGTGAAAAACTGAAGCTTATCCTGTATCAACTGTTCCTGGCGCTTGGTATGCAACCTCTCTTTTGTATAGCGGTAAGCCATATACCCCAGAATCAGTAAAATCATAAAGTAAGTCCCTTTTGCCCACCAGGTTGCCCAAATGGGAGGCAATACCTGAATCTCCAATTGCTTTACCAATCCTTTTTCTTTATTATTGCGCCAGGCACGGACCATAAGCGTGTAAGTGCCGGGGCTCAGGTTGGTGTATGTCACGGTTTTATTTTGTACCGGTAGCCAGGTCTTGTCGAATCCTTGCATGGTTACTTCGTAGTGTATCTTTTCAGGGAAGGCATATTCCAGGGCCGAAAATTCGATGGAAAAGCTGTTTTGATTGTAGCTGAAAAGCAGTTTTCTCGTATGGTTAAGTGTTTTCTTCAGAACAGAACCTGGCTGGTTTTCAACTTTGATTTGTTGATTGAAAATATAAAGATTAGAGAATATCAGATTTAAAGGTTCCGTTTGTTCCTGTTTTACGTCTGTCGCAGTGAAGCAAGTGAAGCCTTTTATGGAGCCTGCAATAAATTCATTGTCTGAGGTTTTTATGAAGGCATTTCGGTTAAATTCATTTGTTAGCAAACCATCGGCTGTTGTATAATTAGTGAATTTGTTTTTTTCAGGATCATACATGGATAATCCATAATTTGTGCTAATCCATAAATTCCCGTTATTATCTTCGTCGATACCGTTGATGATGCTGTTGGGGAGTCCTTCTTTTATATTGAATATACGTATTTTTTTATGACTACTATCGATACAGGCTAATCCATCCTGAGTACCAACCCACATATTGCCCTTTTTATCCTGTTTTAAAGTAAGAACGATGTTATTGGGCAATTTCCCATTTTCAACGGTGTAATAAACATATTTATTTTGTCGTTTGTCAAATGTGCACAATCCCCTGTAAGTTGCAATCCAATATAAGCTGTCCTGGCCAATATACATCAAATTACACCAGTTGTCTATCAATTGATTGGAGCCTGTTTCTAAATCATTGTGAGTGATGTATCTGAAAGTCTTACTTTCTTTATTATATATATTAATTCCTCCACCGTTAGTTATGATCCATAAATCCCCTTTTTCATCCTCTTTAAAATCTGCCACATGCGTGCTGAGTAACCCGTATGGAGGTTTTCCTACTTTCAGGCTAAGATCGAACAGGTCTTTTTTCCTGTTATACCGGATGGCCCCGTTCAGATAGGTACCCAGCCAGATGTTTTGTTCTTTATCTTCATAAAGACTCAATACAATATTACCGGGAATAGGGTCTTCACTTCCTATTTTATAGTGTTTCCGAACTTTTTTATATTTATCCAACCGATAGACACCTCCGGCGTCCAATCCCAGCCATATGTCGGATTGGGAATCTTCCAGGATAGGTTGTACGGCTCCGTTACCTATTGTTTCTTCAGGAGCGAACGGGTTGAAAGAGTAGTTGGTGAAAAGAGATTTTTCTTTTGGTATCATGAACAGGCCTTTCTGGAAACATCCTATCCAGATATTACCTTGATGATCTTCATAAAGGGTTTGAATTTTAGTCTCGTTAAAATTAATATAGGGAGCATTAATGGATACGTCCAGCATACTTTGGGTGGTAGTCGAGTAGATTTCAAAACCGTTTCCCATCGTTCCTATCCAAATATTGTTGGATTGGTCGCGCAGCAATGAACCGATTTCATCTTTGTTACTGGAGCCGGGGCGGTTGAAAATGCTGAATGATTGATTAGCAAAGGAATAGATATTTACGCCGCCTGTTAATGTTCCTATCCATACATTTCCGGAATTATCCTCGCAGATAGAGGATATGGCATTAGAGGAAATACCATTTTCATTTTCCGTATAGTTGCGAAAAGTACGGAATGTTTTGTTATTGGGATTGTAAATACTTATCCCGTCTCGCCCGGAGCCCAGCCATATATTACCGAACCGATCTTCATATATAACATTGATATGGTCGCTGCATATCCCGGAATTGACTGTGTTGAAATAGGTATATTCTTCTTTATCGGCATCTATACAAATCACGCCATTTCCAGAAACGGAAATCCATACATATCCTTGATGGTCTACCATAAGATAGAATAATTGAGTAAACTCCTTCGTTTTATCCTGCGATAGGATTTTATATCTGGAAAATCGATCTGTGACTTTATCATACAGGCATAGTCCACTCATCGTCGTAACCCAAAAACGGTGCTTGCTATCTTCACAAATACTCTTTATATAATTGTTGGGAAGTGATGTTGAGTCATCCGGGATATTTCGGTAAATAACAAAGTGGCTTCCGTCAAACCTGTTGAGTCCATCTTCCGTTGCAACCCAAATATACCCTTCACTGTCTTGTAAGATCGAGTTTATACGGCTACTGGACAAGCCGTTGTCAACATCGTAGAATTTGTATTGTTGTGCATATCCGGAGATGAAAATAAACCATACAAATATAGTTTGTATAAACAGGAATCTATGCCGTAATGCGATGCTGTTTGGGATCATGATTAGAATTAAGACTATCGGAAAGCAAATTTACATGATAATTTTAAATTTCAGTGCAAATGTAGGGGAAAAGCACCGTGATGGATTGTTTTCTAAACTAAATGGGTTGATTTTATGATTGGATAAGAGAATTAGGGGACCATAAATGACCGATTTTGAGATTTTGCCGGATATATAATAAGTAGTTTTGTCAATATAAGAAAAACTAAATCCAGATTATCGATGTATAAAATATTGTTGGCTCACATAATTATTTTGTCCTGTTTTTTCGGGTGTAAAGAAAAGTATAAGGAAAAGAATTTTGCATTCGATAAACTTTCTGACTCTGTGAGGGTCGTGGCAAGTCAGACTTCTGTGCTGATTACACCGGATGCCTTAAATGTGTTACCGATAGACTTTGTTACAATACGGACGGAAGCTAAGACATATTGTGATGTTCCGGTTTATGAGATAGATAAAACGTTGGGTGAGAACCCTGATGCATTTTATGTGATTTACCCTTTTGAAGTAAAAGAGAATATTGATTTTTCGACGTTGAAATGTGCTTTGAATATTGATATGGCTTGCGAAGTAAGGATTAACCAGAAGCGAGTGTTTCCGATACCTTCCGGTTGTTTTATCAATGAAAATTACCTTTTGTATGAAATTGGAAAACATACTTTTTGTGGGCGGAATGAAGTTTCAGTTTCTTTTCAGTCAAAAAATCAGGTAAGAGATCAGCTGGCCTTTATATTGGGTGTATTTAGTGTCCAACCGGCAACTAAAGGGTTTAGAATTTTACAACCAGCTTTGCTTCATACCGGAAATTGGTCGGAGCAAGGCATGCCTTTTTATCATGATGCTGTAACTTATTCAAAAATTTATATTTTTGGGGAGGATCGACCTATGGGAATCCTTTGTTTACCGGAATGGGATGGTTCGTCGGCTATGGTATTTGTTAATAAAGAGCTGGCAGGGACAGTGGGGAATGAAGAAAGAAAATTAGACATTAGTCGTTTCCTTATTTCCGGAGAAAATAAGATTGATGTTAAAATTGGGGGGATGCGGGATAATACGATTGGCCCTTTTTATCTGCAGGATACGTTATCGCAAATACCACCATCAGGCTATTGTTATAAATTTCTCCCATCTGGACTTTATGATGATTTTTCAATTGTGGAACGGTGATAATAGAAGAAATTGAACATAATCACAGAGTTAAAAATAGGATAAATGTCGGATTTAGTGATTGACAAAATGATATTACTATCCCATGTAAATGGGATTAATATAGCGACTAAATGAAATTAGTATGACGACTAATATTTTTTAACGTATTAGAAAGTTAGCAAAAAACGATTTGTCAGGTCAAATTGTCAAAGTTAATTATGGGTGTCGCCTTTACTTTGAAATGTGGAAGAGTACCAAAAAATTACTACCTTTGTACGAATTGTGATAGAAATAAAAGATGAAACAAACGAGTATACTGATCACTATCCTCTCGATCCTTTTGTTGACGGCCTGTGTGACCAAACAGACGGATGAGAAGATCGTAACTGTTACGATCGAACCCCAACGTTATTTTGCAGAGCAGATAGCGGGAGATAAATTTAAGATCAATTGTGTGGTTCCGGCTGGACAAAGTCCTGAGACGTACGACCCTACTCCCCAACAGATGATACAGGTCGGCAGAAGTGTCGCTTACCTGCAAATCGGGCATATCGGCTTCGAACTGGCGTGGATGGATAAGATACGTGAGAATAATCCGAAATTGACGTTCTTCGATACTTCGGAAGGATTTAATCTGTTGAAAGAGACTGCAGAAGAACATGACCATGGGCATGATGCACACGATCATGATACCCATGCCGGAGAGGGAACACATCACCACCATCATCACGGTGGCGTAGACCCGCATATCTGGAGTTCCATTGCAGGAGCTAAAGCGATTGCCTGGAATACATTGAACGCTTTTATCGCACTGGATCCGGATAATACGGATTATTTCTGGCAGAATTATAATAAACTGTCGGACGAGATAGATAAAACGGATGCGGAGATCAAAAAACTGCTCGATCCGTTGACCGACCGGACATTTATTATTTATCATCCGGCACTGACCTATTTTGCCAATGAGTTCAATCTCACGCAGCTTTGCATCGAGATGGACGGCAAAGAACCTTCACCTGCCCAGTTGAAACAATTGGTGGAAACGGCTCGTGCCAATAACGCCCGTGTCGTATTTATCCAGCAGGAGTTCGACCAGAAGAATGCCGAACTGATCGCCGGGGAAACCGGTTGTAAACTAACAGTGATCAATCCGTTGGCTTATGACTGGTCTAAAGAAATGATTCATATAGCAAAAGCGTTGGCAGATGGACAAACTCATTGAGATAGATCATATAACAGCTGCCTATGGGAATAAGGTTGTTCTGAAGGATGTTTCCCTGACCGTATGGAAAGATGATTTCCTGGGAATAATAGGCCCTAACGGAGGAGGTAAGACGACTTTACTGAAGGTGGTCCTCGGATTGCTGCAGCCGGTATCCGGTGCTATCCGCTTTTTTCGGGATGGGACGGAGGTGTCTTCTTTACGGATCGGTTATTTGCCGCAGCTGAATAATATAGACCGTAAATTCCCGATCTCTGTCTGGGAGGTGATCGCTTCGGGCCTGGCTGCGGAAAAGCCCCGTTTCCGTTCCTATACGGATGCTCAGAAGAAACGTATCGAGGAGGTGATCCGGCAGATGGGACTGGAAGATCTGTACACCCGTTCGATCGGTGAGTTGTCGGGAGGACAGTTACAGCGTGTTTTATTGGGACGCTCTATCGTTTCCCGTCCGCAGCTCCTGATTCTGGATGAGCCGAATTCGTATGTCGATAAACGGTTCGAATCCCGTTTTTACCAGTTGCTGGAGGAGATAAATAAAGAGAGTGCGATCATTCTGGTATCCCATGATATCGGAACGGTGCTGGCAATGGTCAAGAATATCGCTTGCGTGAATGAGACATTGCACTATCATCCCGGTGCGGATGTATCCGAGGAATGGCTCGGTGAGAAATATGCCTGCCCGATCGAGCTGGTCGGCCACGGAAATTTGCCGCATCGCGTATTGAAAACACACGAACATTAATATTCTATTCCCATGTCACACACACTTTGTTTAATCTCATTACCGGAAATCGGATTTATCGTAGGTATTGCCGTTATCCTGTTTGGCTGTAAGGCTGTCATGCAGAATCCGTTTATCTCCAGGGGGCAGAAAATCGTATGGATACTGATTATTGTTGTACTTAACTGGATCGGACTGTTATGGTATTATTATACCTATTATATGAAGAATAAAGACTAAGATATGAAGATACTGATTACAGGGGCAAGCGGATTTATCGGGGGCTTTCTGGTAAAAGAGGCGTTGCGCCGGGGATATGAGACCTGGGCGGGGGTGCGTGCTACGAGCAGCCGTGAGAACCTGCAGGACGAACGGATCCGTTTTATCGATCTGAAATATAATAACCGGGAAGCCTTGACTACCCAGTTGGCGGATTTTGCCCGTGAACAGGGGGGATGGGATTATGTGATCCACAATGCCGGACTGACCAAGACTTTGGATAAACGAAATTTCTTTCGTATAAATGCGGAGAATACACATAACTTTATAGAAGCATTGGCGGCCGCCGATTGCAAGCCCAGGAAATTTTTATTGATGAGTAGCCTGAGCAGCTATGGGTGCGGAGACGAAGAAACTTTCCGTCCGATCCGCCTGGATGATCCGCAAGAACCGGATACTGCTTACGGGCAGAGTAAGCTGGAGGCGGAGAACTATGTGCGCAGCCAGTCTTATTTTCCTTATGTGATCCTACGTCCGACCGGTGTGTATGGCCCCGGCGAGAAGGATTATTTTATGGAGATCAAGAGTGTGAAGTCCGGATTCGATTTTGCCGTGGGATATACTCCTCAGCGTATTACATTTATTTATGTAAAAGACCTGGCGCGGGTCGCTTTCCTGGCGTTAGAGAATGAAGCGATATGTAACCGGCATTATTTTGTGGCAGACGGAGATGTACATACCGACGAATCGTTTGCCCGGATGATACAGGAACTTTTGGGAAAGAAGCATGTACTGCATGCCCGTATCCCACTGGGACTGGTAAATGTGGCATGCCATTGTTCCGAATGGATCGGCAAGTTGCTGAATAAAGGTATGACACTAAATACCGATAAATATATCATCCTGAAACAACGCAACTGGATTTGTGATGTTGCGCCACTTCAGGATGAATTAGGTTTTACTCCGGAATATCCTTTGCGTAAAGGACTGGAGGAAAGTATCGAATGGTATCGGAAAGAAGGATGGTTATAACCCGTTGTTATCCGGCCTTTGCCGGAAACATTTGGTCAATCCACTTTCTTAACGGAACCTAATCCCGCTTTATCCACTTTGACAGAAGGATTTCCTTTATATTTTACTGTACCCATTCCGGCTATCTCGGCGTCGATCTGATCCTTTGCAAATGTTTCGATCAGACCTTTTCCGGCGATTTCGCATGATAATGTCGAAAGTTCGTAATCAAATGCATGCACTTTGCCGCTCCCGGCTATTTCAAAGTCAGCTTTTTCGCCTGCCCCTTTCAGGTTGAACGTTCCTTTTCCTGCTATTTCACCTTTAAACACTCTTGCATATAAGGCGTTAGCATTCAACGTAGCTTGACCTGCCGTACTTACTTCCATTTGATCGACAGTCACTGTATCTCTTAACTCTATTGTCGTACTGCCTGCCGTACTGAATTTCACTTTCTCATTGGATGCGAATTTACCGTTCAGGTTAAAAACTTTCACCCCACCCATATCGGCTTTTTTCAATGAGGAGGAGTTGGAAGTGATCGTAAATTCTGTCGGACGGAATCTGATCTGTTTCTTGCTACGTTCTTTAGGCCGAATCACCAGTTTTTCCCCGTCCGTTTTAAACTCAAACAAATCGTAAATATTCTGATCGACCGTTACGCTCAGAGCCGGAGCAGACTCCTGCTGTGAATAATTGAATATGATTGAAGTGCCCTGCACTTCAATTTCATCGTAATCGGCAATATCGATTGTCTGGGTAATTACGTTTCCGTCACCTCTGACAGACGGCATAAAGATGCATCCCGAAGCGAGCAACAAGATGGCGGATAGTACTGAAAAATAGAGTGTTTGTTTCATATCGTTTTATTATTTTACTTCTTCTACGGAGCCTTTGCCCAATACCTTCTGCTGGACGGCTGTCGGGCCTTTGTAGCGGATTTTTCCTTTACCGACGATGTTGGCCTTCAGGTTATTGGTGGCATGAACTTCCATTGAACCGTTTCCTGTCATTTTACAGCTTAACTCAGGAACGGCTACTCCAAAAGCCATGATTTCACCGCTGCTGGTGATACTGTATGCTCCTTCTTTCGCATCTCCCTTTTTCAGGTTGATAGTACCTGAACCATTGATGCTGCATTCCAGTTTGTCTGCCTGCAATTCGTTGATAACCATATTGGCACTGCCTGATACATTCAGGTCGAGCTTTCCCATTTTTACCGGTTCTTTCAGTTGAACCAGGCAGTTAGAGTTAGCATTGATTTTTATTTCGTCTCCGGTCAGCGGACTGTTTACCATGAAGTTGGCATTACCGGCAGCTTTCACCTCTTTCAGCCATTTGGAGTTCGTTTTTACGATGAACTTGGTGTAATGGTCTACTTTCACCCCTTTGAAACCAACGGAGAGTTCCCGGTCTTTTATATTGATATTGACATATTCATGCAGGTTTTCATCTACAGTCACTTCAATATAAGGTGCTGCATCAGATTGTTCATAATTGAAATCAATTACCCCATCAATTTTAATTGAATTATAGTCATCGATAGTGATCTTTTTACTGGATAGTTTTCCGTTACCTTTTACGTGGTCTGCTGCCTGAGCAGTGAATAACAATCCCAATAACATGATAATAGATAATAAGCCTTTTGTTCTCATAATTTATTTGTTTAGTATTGCCTTTCCTTATAATAGACGTGACCTTGACAGGGTCGGTTACAAAAATAGGAGTAATTTAATTTATAATTCCTACATTTGCTATATTTTTATATGGAATTAAGTTATGGAACAGCGTTTGTTTAGCTCTGGCAAAGAGGATTATTCGAAAATATATGCGATATATTTTCCCAAACTGGTACGCTTTTCACAGACCTATTTGCATTCGCAGGAAGATGCTGAAAATCTGGTACAGGATATTTTTCTTTATCTTTGGGAGAACCGGGAGCAAATACCTTCGCTGGGGAATATGAACGCTTATCTGTTTACGGTAGTCAAGAACCGTTGTATCGATTTTCTCCGCAGACAGGCAAAAAATGATGAAAAAAAACGATCTTTGTCTGAACTGGAAGAAAAGGAATTGCAATTTAAATTATATTCTTTGCAGAAATTTGATGAAAACAATTTCTCTGTAGCAGATATTGAACATCTGATTTCACAGGCGGTAGATTCGTTGCCTGCCCGTTGTAAAGAGATATTTATATTGAGCCGTATGGAAGGACTTCGGCATAAGGAAATTTCCGAGCGTCTGAATATCTCTGTGAATACAATTGAAAGCCAGATTGCCATTGCTTTGAAAAAACTGAAAGTAGCACTGAAGGATTATATGCCTTTGTTTATTTTTATTATTTGATCGTACCCCTAAAGAATTTCAACCTCCCTTTGAGAGTTTTATAAGAAAAGGAGTGACTACCCGAATGTTAAAATCATATTTTTTTGATTTTTTCTTTGGTGGCATTTCTTCTTTCTGCGTCATACCTATAAAGAAGTAATAATTTTATGAAAGAACAATTAGATAAATATTTTGCAGGGACACTGGCGGATACCGAGAAGTTGACTCTTTTCCGGCAGATGGAAGAAGATGCCGCTCTGAAAGATGAAATGGCGGATATGCAGAATATTATGGCTCTATCCGGAATGATGGATAGGGATGGTGACGATCTGCTGGTAACAACAAAGATCAAAGAGTTGGAACTGCGGGCCAATAAACGGAGAATGTTTCGTTTGTCGATTGCTGTTCTGAAGTATGCCGTCGCTGCGACTTTGCTTTTCTGTACCTGGTTTTTATCTGAAAAATATACCTTGGATAAACATAAAAGTGAAATGATCCGGATAGAAGCGCCACAGGGGCAACGGGTGTATCTGACATTGGCGGATGGAACAGAGGCATGGCTCAGTTCGCGGACGAAGCTGAATATTCCGCATCAGTTCAATGACAAAGAACGGGTAATAGAGTTGGACGGGGAAGGTTTCTTTGCGGTAAAGAAAGATGCGAAGCGGCCGTTTATTGTGAAAACCAAACAATATAACGTACAGGTTTTGGGTACGCAGTTCAATGTGTTTGCTTATTCGGAAAGTACGGATTTTGAAACCGATTTGCTGGAAGGTTCGGTATATGTGTATCATAAGAACAATGAAGCCGACGGACTTTACATGAAACCGGATGAAAAGGTCTTTTTAAAAGGTGGTGAACTGTTGAAGACAACTTCCAATTTTAAGCAGTCTAAATATTTAAAAAACGGAATATTCACGTTTGAAGATAAACCTTTCGGTGAATTGTTGACCCGCCTGGAACTATGGTATGACGTCAAGTTCAAGGTAAGCCGTCCGGAGATCAGGAAGTATGTTTTTTCGGGTAAGTTCAGGCAGAGTGATGACATAGCGAATATCCTGCAAGCCATTCAGGATGTGGGAAAATTTAATTTCCGCATGATCACGGAAAATGAGATAGAGATTTATTAACCTTATTTGTAGAACACTATAAAAAAAGAATGTTGCCTATGTAAATACCAGAAATGAATTGGATAGGACAAAACAAGGGAGTGTTGGTACCACTCCCCTGAAGTAGTCAATACTATCATCTTAGCGTTGTGACCTAAATAAAAGTATTAACATTATTGGAAAGCAAAGTTACTACAAAAAAGTGAAATGCGGAAAGATATAGTGATAGAATTGAGTTACAAGGGTTTTGGTTGAAGTGGCGATAATCCGTGAAGCCATTACAATCCCTGCCGAAGCCAAATCCTGACGCCGCTACGTTACTTGTTCGTAACCATGCCCGAAAATGCGACAAACGGGTACGAATAGCGAAACAAGGCTCTAAGGAATAGTGAGTTATCCATAACTCATGCGAAAAATCAGGTTACGGAAAAAGATTGCGCCGTTCCTCCCCGTTTTGCGTACCAACACCGGACTCTTCACCAACTAATTTTGAAACCCAAAAATTAAGGACAATGAAGAGTACATTTTCAGTAATCTACTACCTCAAGCGTCAGGTAGTGAAAAAGGACGGGACAGTTCCCGTCATGGGACGCATCACGGTGGACGGCAGCCAGACACAGTTCAGCTGCAAACTGACTGTCGATCCGAAACTGTGGGACACCAAAGGTGGACGTGTCACGGGCAGAAGCACGGCGGCACTCGAAACGAACCGTATGCTTGACAAGATGCGGGTACGCATCAACAGGCATTATCAGGAAATCATGGAGCGTGACAACTTCGTCACGGCGGAGAAGGTGAAGAACGCCTTTCTCGGACTGGAACACCGCTACCACACGCTGATGCAGGTGTTCCGCCAGCACAACGAGGACTACGAGAAGCAGGTGGAGGCAGGCATGAAAGCCAAAGGCACGCTGCTGAAGTACCGCACCGTTTACAAGCACATGCAAGAGTTCCTCGACATCCGCTACCATGTGAAGGACATCGCCCTAAAAGAGCTTACCCCGGCTTTCATCTCCGACTTCGAGATGTTCCTGCGCACGGACAAGCACTGCTGCACCAATACCGTGTGGCTGTACGTCTGCCCGTTACGGACGATGGTATTCATCGCCATCAACAACGAGTGGCTGACGCGCGACCCGTTCCGCGAGTATGAAATCAAGAAGGAGGAAACAACACGCAGTTTCCTGACCAAAGATGAGATCCGCCTGCTGATGGAGGGGAAACTGAAAAACGCCAAACAGGAATTGTACCGCGACCTCTACCTGTTCTGCGCCTTCACGGGGCTGTCGTTCGCGGATATGCGCAACCTTACGGAAGAGAATATCCGCACCTACTTCGACGAACACGAGTGGATAAACATCAACCGCCAGAAAACGGGCGTGGTGTCCAACATCCGCCTGCTCGACATCGCCAACCGCATAATCGGCAAATACCGGGGACTGTGCGGGGACGGCAGGATATTTCCCGTTCCGCATTATAACACGTGCCTTGCCGGTATCCGTGCCGTCGCCAAGCGTTGCGGCATCACCAAGCATATCACGTGGCATCAGAGCCGCCACACGGCAGCCACGACGATATTCCTCTCCAACGGTGTTCCCATCGAAACGGTCAGCTCCATGCTCGGACACAAGAGCATAAAGACGACGCAGATTTACGCAAAGATAACCAAAGAGAAGCTCAATCAGGACATGGAGAACCTTGCCGCAAGATTGAACGGCGTCGAGGAATTTGCAGGTTGCACCATCTAAAAAGAAAAGCCATGAAACGTGACACAATCATCATCGAGGACAAGGCAGTCAGCGTAACCGGTAACGACGTGTGGATGACCGCCACCGAAATAGCCGGATTGTTCCATACGACCGTCCCGGCAGTGAACGCCGCCATCAGAGCCGTCCGCAAGTCGGACGTGCTGAACGACTACGAGGTGTGCCGCTACATGCAGCTTGAAAACGGGCTGCACGCGGACGTGTACGCCCTTGAAATCATCATCCCGGTCGCTTTCAGGGTGAATACCTACAACACCCACCTGTTCCGCACATGGCTGGTGGGAAAGGCACTCTCACAAGAGAAACGGCAGACATACGTGATGTTCATACAGAACGGAAAAGCCGGGTATTGCTGATTGCACATACCCCATAAGACAAGTAAACGGGTAGCACCACAAAAGGTGTCACCCGTTTACTTTTTCATGAAACCGCCTCACTCCAGCGGCTTGCGGTAGTTCGCTTCCAGTACCCCGCGCAGCCCCGTTTCCGGGTAAAGCACCTTCCCTCCCAAAAGTATGAAGGGCAACACGCGGTTGTTGCGGTATTCCTGCAAGGTGCGCCGGCTCACACGGAGCAGTTCCGACACCTCGCCGTCCGTCAGGTAACGTTCCCCGTCCAGCGGAGGACGGTAGCTTTCCAGAAATGCGGACAGCCATTTCGAGCCTTTGCGCATATCCTGCACCACAGAGGCTATCGGCTCGTCTTCCATCGTAAAAACATCGTTGTTCTCGTTCATCATAACTTCGGATTCAGTGGGTGAATAAATCAAATCATCTGCCGTGCGGATAGAGCGTGCCGACAAGCGGTATCAGCCGCTTCACCTCCTCTGGCTTGTAATAGAACCTGCGGTTTATCTGCGAGTAGCCGATAAGCCGCCTGTCACGCAGCGTCTGCAACGTGCGCGGGCTTATTCTCAACTGCCCGCAGACCTCCTCGCCCGTGAGCCATCTTTCCATGCGCCCCGTGTCGCTTTTGCGCCTCAGGGCGGCGACCTTCTCCGAGAGTGCGCCGAATGCCGCCACCATCATCTCGAAAGTCTTTTTCTCGATAGATACTATTTCCATATTCATGTCATTTAGAGTTTGCCGCAAAGGTAACGAAACGGCATACAAGACGTATCGTTTTCCGCTGAAAGGCTGCCTGTTGCGCCGTTTGACCGGGTTACGGAGCCATCTTCCGCAAAAATCTTACGTGAGTCACGTAGTGAGTTGTTAAAGCCCCTTTTGTTTATTGCCGAATTTTGTCGCAGAAACAAAAAGAAAGGACTGAACATGAAAGTGATAACAATGGAAAGTTCCGCCTACAAGGAGATGATGGCGCAGATTGCGAACATCGCAGGGTACATCCGCGAGGCAAGGGACGAGAAGAAACGGAAGCGGGAAACCGAAGACAAGCTGCTTGACACGGCACAGGCGGCGAAGATGCTCAACGTGAGCAAGCGCACCATGCAGCGTATGCGCACCGACCACCGTATCGAGTATGTGGTGGTACGCGGAAGCTGCCGCTACCGCCTTTCCGAGATACTGCGGCTATTGGAGGACAACACAGTAAGGAACGAGGAAGGGACAATAGACACCCTGTTCCACAACCACACGCTGCGCACGGGCGGCAAACCAAAAGGAAGGAGGACATAGGTCATGGAACTGCTCACACGAAACAACTTCGAGGGCTGGATGCAGAAGCTGATGGAACGGCTCGACCGTCAGGACGAACTGCTGCTGGCGATGAAGGCTGAGGGGAAACAGCCCACTATCACGGAAAGCATCCGCCTTTTCGACAATCAGGATTTGTGCATGTTGCTCCAGATAAGCAAACGCACCCTCCAACGCTACCGCAGCGTAGGCGCATTGCCCTACAAGACGCTGGGCAAGAAGACCTATTACAGCGAGGAGGACGTGCTGACATTCCTTTCCAACCATATCAAGGACTTCAAAAAGGAAGATATAGCCTTCTACAAGGCTCGTATCCATAATTTCTTTCATAAATAACCCATTAAAACATTTTTCAGATGGCAAAGAAAAAAGACGAAAAGGACGTGCTGGTAGTCCGTGACGAGAAGACAGGCGAGATCAGCGTGGTAGCCGGGCTGAACGCGGACGGCACACCCAAGCGCACCCCCGCAAAAGCGGAGAACGCGCAGAGTTTCCTGCAATTCGACCGACATGGCGACGTGCTGGACAACTTCTTCAAGAACTTCTTCCGGCAGTGCAAGGAACCCAGCCGCTTCGGTTTCTACCGCATTGCGGCAGACCAAGCTGAAAATCTCTTAGAGGTGATGAAGCAACTGCTGAAAGACCCCGAAGCGAACAAGGAGCTGCTCGCCCCTCACAAGGTGGACACCTCCGACTATGAGAAGAAGGTGCAGGAAGAGATGGCAGCACAACAGACAGAGAAACAAGAACCTCAAAAACAGGAGAACATGGAACAACGGAAAGAACAGCAACAGGACAAATCCGAACAGATGCAGGGCAAACGTGGCTACCAGCCCATCGACGAGAGTAAAATCAACTGGCAGGAGCTGGAGGACAGATGGGGCGTAAAGCGGGACAACCTTGAAAAGTCCGGCGACCTTACGAAGATGCTCAACTATGGCAAGTCCGACTTGGTAAAGGTCAAACCGACCTTCGGCGGCGAATCATTCGAGCTGGACGCCCGCCTCTCCTTCAAGAAGGACGGTGAGGGAAACATCAGCCTCGTGCCGCACTTCATCCGCAAGGAGCAGAAGCTGGATGAGTACAAGGAACACAAATTCTCCGACAATGACCGGAAGAACCTCCGCGAAACGGGCAATCTCGGTAGGGTCGTGGACATTGTGGACAGGGAAACGGGCGAGATCATCCCCTCCTACATCAGCATCGACCGCAAGACGAATGAAATCACGGACATTCCGGCAAGCAGGGTGCGCATCCCGGAGCGCATCGGCAAGACGGAAATCACCACGCAGGAGCGGGACATGCTCCGCGCCGGACTGCCCGTACGCGACAAGCTCATCGAGCGCAACGACGGCAGAAAGTTCGTCACCACCCTGCAAGTGAACGTGGAGCAGCGCGGCGTGGAGTTCGTGCCGGGAACCGGCAAGTCGCCCCGTACCGCACAGACACAGGAAACCAAAGGCGACACATCGAAAAGTCAGGCGCAGGGCGGGGAAAATGCCGCACAGACCAAGAAGGAGCAACGCCGCAACACGTGGACGAACGAGGACGGCAGCATCCGCCCCATCAGCAAATGGAGCGGCGTGAGCTTCACCGACCAGCAGAAAGCCGACTATGTGGCGGGTAAAGCCGTGAAGCTGGAGAACGTGACCGACAAGCAGGGCTTCCATGCCACGATGTATATCAAGTTCAACCCGGAGAAGGGACGCCCGTACCGCTACGACACGAACCCTGACAATGCACAGCAGGTTGCTCCGTCCAACGAGAGCCGCACGCAGGTGGCGGTGAACAACGATGGCAAGACCAACGAGGCTACAAAGAATCTGAGAGAGCCGTTGCAGAAAGGTCAGACCAACCCGAAGGACGCCCGCCAGCAACAGCAGCAGGAGAAGCCGCAGAAGAAAACGGGCAAGGGCATGAAAATGTAATCCCGTGTCCGCCACTGAATCCAAAATAAAATCCAAAGTATCAACAAAAAAGAAGAAGACATGAAGACAATCATTGCAGAAAAGCCCTCCGTGGCACGTGAAATCGCCCGCATCGTGGGCGCGACAAAGAGAGAGGAAGGATATTTCGAGGGAGGCGGTTATGCCGTGACATGGGCATTCGGACACCTCGTTCAGCTTGCCATGCCCGACGGCTACGGCGTGCGCGGATTTGTCCGTGACAACCTCCCGATTATTCCCGACACATTCACGCTCGTCCCCCGTCAGGTCAGGACGGAGAAAGGTTACAAGCCCGACAGCGGCGTGGTGTCGCAGATAAAAGTCATCAAAAGACTGTTCGACACAAGCGAACATATCATCGTGGCGACCGATGCCGGACGCGAGGGAGAGCTTATCTTCCGCTACCTCTACCACTATACGGGTTGCACCACTCCTTTCGTGCGCCTGTGGATCAGCTCTCTCACCGACAAAGCTATCCGCGAGGGACTGCGGAAACTCGAAGACGGCAGCAAATACGACAACCTCTACCTCGCCGCCAAAGCGCGGAGCGAATCCGACTGGCTCGTGGGCATCAACGGCACACAGGCGTTATCCATCGCCGCCGGACACGGCACGTATTCCGTGGGGCGGGTGCAGACACCAACGTTGGCTATGGTATGTGAACGCTACTGGGAGAACCGCCGCTTTACGTCCGAAGCATTCTGGCAGCTCCATATCGCAACGGACGGTTGCGACGGCGAAGTCGTGAAATTCTCATCCTCCGAGAAATGGAAAGAGAAAGAACCGGCGATGGAACTATATAATAAGGTAAAGGCGGCAGGTTGCGCCACTGTCACGAAAGCCGAGCGCAAGGAGAAGACGGAGGAAACTCCCTTGCTCTACGACCTGACCACGCTCCAGAAAGAAGCCAACGCCAAGCACGGCTTCACGGCGGAACAGACGCTTGAAATCGCGCAGAAACTCTACGAAAAGAAGTTGATAACCTATCCGAGAACGGGAAGCCGCTACATCCCCGAAGACGTGTTTGCCGAAATTCCCAAACTGCTCGCTTTCATCGGCACACAGCCCGAATGGAAAGACAAGGTGCGGGCAAAAGCCGCCCCGACACGCCGCAGCGTGGACGACGGCAAGGTGACAGACCACCATGCCCTGCTCGTCACGGGTGAGAAACCGCTCTTCCTCTCCAAAGAGGACAATACCATCTATCAGATGATTGCCGGGCGCATGGTCGAGGCATTCTCTGAGAAATGCGTCAAGGATGTGACCACTGTCACGGCGGAATGTGCCGGAGTGGAGTTTACCGTAAAAGGCAGCGTCGTGAAGCAAACCGGATGGCGTGCCGTCTATGGCGAGGAAAAAGAGGAAATTACCATCCCCGGCTGGCAGGAAGGCGACACGCTGACACCGAAAGGCTCGTCCATTACCGAAGGAAAGACCAAACCCAAGCCGCTGCATACCGAAGCCACCCTGCTCTCGGCAATGGAAACGGCGGGCAAGGAAATTGAGGACGACGCACTGCGGCAGGCGATGAAGGACTGTGGCATCGGTACTCCCGCCACACGCGCCTCCATCATCGAAACGCTTTTCAAGCGCGGTTACATGGAACGCTGCAAGAAGTCGCTTGTTCCCACCGAAAAAGGACTTGCCCTCAATTCCGTCGTCAAGACGATGCGCATCGCCGATGTTGCCATGACGGGCGAATGGGAAAAGGAGCTGGCGCGTATCGAGCGCGGGGAACTGTCCGACGACACCTTCCGCAAGGAGATAGAGGCGTACACACGTGAGATAACCTCCGAACTGATCTCGTGCGACAAGCTCTTCGGCAGCCGTGACTCCGGCTGCGCGTGTCCCAAGTGTGGCACGGGCAGGATGCGGTTCTACGGCAAGGTGGTACGCTGCGACAACACGGAGTGCGGACTGCCCGTGTTCCGGCTGAAAGCGGGACGCACCCTGTCCGACGATGAAATCAAAGACCTGCTCACCGAAGGGCATACCAAGCTGCTCAAAGGGTTCAAGAGCAAACAGGGCAAGAGTTTCGATGCTGTTGTCGCCTTTGACGGGGAATATAACACGACTTTTGTGTTCCCGGAGGCTAAAAAGGACAAGAAATTTTCAGGACGGAAGAAATAGTATTAACTTTGCCACTTGTTCAGAGTAATGAATTGTTCTTCGATACCGGATTACACTCATACTTTGGATTTAGTGGTGGCACTCGGAGGGATACCGAGTGCCTTTTTCTTCCTTTTTCCAACCGATTATCCCGTTAATTATCAATCCGCTAAATCCAAAGTAATGAACAACAAGAAGAAAAACGAGGGTCAGACCGACTTTTCCTATTACGGTCTGTACCTGCTGGACTATCTCCGCACGAACAAGTTTGAACAGGCTGACGACACCGCTTTCATACGGGAACGGGCCGACCGTGCCGCCGAAACGTATGAGAGGGCACGGCTTGAAGGCTATCCCGCCGATGGTGCGCAGGAACTGGCGATGGACACGCTGCTGCGCGGGCTGCATTATTCCCGTTACGCCATCCTCCGCGAAGTCGTGGAAAACGAGTTTGCCGATGAAGTGCCGGAAGAGAAGCGTGAAGCCTTTGTCCTGAAACTGCTGCCGCTTGTCGGCAACGTGTTCTCCGTCTATGACCTCTCGGATGACAATTTCGCCCTGTCTTCCGATTACGACCTGCTCTACACGGAGCTGACGGGAGCAACCGTCCTTTACTTAGACGAATATGGCGTTTAACCGCAAACAGAAACTGCGGGACAACATCGAGGCGATACGGACGGCATTCATCCTTGACAGGGAAAATAGGACAGCGACAACCGAAGAGCGTGCCATACTTCAAAGGTACTGCGGTTTCGGCGGTCTGAAATGTATCCTCAACCCTGCAAAGGAACTGACGGATGCCGTCCGGTGGGCGAAATCCGACCTCGAACTGTTCGCCCCGACGGTGGAGCTGCACAGGCTTATCCGTGAGAACAGCAAGGACGAAACAGAGTACAAGCGGTTTGTGGATTCGCTGAAAGCGTCCGTGCTGACCGCTTTCTACACCCCCAAAGAGATAACCGACACCATCGCGGACGTGCTGGCAGATTACAGCGTCCGCCCCGCCCGTATGCTCGAACCGTCGGCAGGTGTCGGCGTGTTCGTGGATTCCATGCTGCGGCACAGCCCCAATGCGGATGTGATGGCTTTCGAGAAGGATCTGCTCACGGGTACAATCTTGAGGCATCTCTATCCCGACCAGAAAATGCGCACCTGCGGTTTTGAGAAAATCGAAAGACCGTTCAACAATTATTTCGACTTGGCGGTGTCCAACATTCCGTTCGGTGACATTGCCGTGTTCGACGCGGAGTTTCAGCGGAGCGACTCTTTCGGCAGACGCTCCGCCCAGAAAACCATCCACAACTATTTCTTTCTCAAAGGACTGGATGCCGTGCGTGACGGCGGTATCGTGGCGTTCATCACCTCGCAAGGGGTATTGAATAGCACCAAGACCTCCGTGCGTAACGAGCTGTTCAGTCAGGCCAATCTGGTATCCGCGATACGCCTGCCCAACAACCTGTTCACGGACAACGCGGGCACGGAGGTGGGCAGTGACCTGATTGTCCTGCAAAAGAACCTCAGCAAGAAGGAAATGTCGCAGGACGAGCGGCTGATGACCGTGATACAGACGGACACGAAAACCGCCCTGACCGACAACGCCTATTTCATCCACCACCCGGAACGCATCGTGCATACGATGGCGAAACTTGACACAGACCCCTACGGGAAGCCCGCTATGGTTTATCTGCACGAGGGCAAGGCAGCAGGCATCGCCGGGGATTTGCGCCGTATGCTCGACGAGGATTTCCATTACAGGCTTGCCATGCGCTTGTATTCGGGTTCAATCCGGCAGGCAGGAACGGAAGAAAAAGTTGCCGTTCAAAATAAAGTAGAGCGTCCTGCCATAAAATTGGAAACAGTATCCTCGGCGCAGACGGTGGAAACTCCGACAGAAAAGCCGCAACCCGCAGATGAAAAGCCGGAGATAGAACCGCGCCCGCAATATTCCGCAGGCGTGCAGCTCACCCTGCTTGACCTCTGGGGGATGACGGAAGAGGTCAGCCAACCGAAAACCTCCAAAAAGAAAAAGACGGTGAAAAAGGCAGTTACGGCAAAGTCCACTCCGCCCAAACCGAAAGTCACGGTTACACCGACAGCTCCAACTGCAAAACCCGCAATGGAGAATAAGGAGGTGAAAGCGGAGAACACCGCCAAGCCTGCCGACCCGGACGACATCTATGCCACACTGGACTGGGATACCAATCCTCCCATCAACGGTTTCTATGAAATGATGATGGGTTTGACGCCGGAGCGTAGGAAAGAACTTCGGGAACTGGCAAGGCAGCATAACGAGAAACAAGTGGCGGAAAAGACGGAAGTGAAAGCCGTGCCGGAAACTTCCCGTGAGCAGCCACGACAGGAGGAAACACAGCCGGAGGCAGTCGCCGCACCTGCCGTTACAGATACCCCATCGGAAGCGGTGGGGACTTTCCTTTTCCCCGACATCGAAGCGGAAAAGCCGAAGGAGGAAGTCGTGGACCTTTCTCCGCGTGCCTACCACCGCACGCCGGAGATGCACCTGCGCGAAGGGTCGCTGGTGGCTGACCGGGGGCGTCATAACATCGGCTACCTGAAAGACATCACGCCATACGGGGCGACATTCCAGCCGCTCGACCTGAAAGGATACCAGAAGGAAAAGGCGTTGTTGTATGTGTCGCTGCGTGACGCCTACGAGCGTCTGTACCGTTATGAATCGCTCCGGCGCGAGGCAAATGTTCCGTGGCGAGAGCATCTGAATACCTGTTACGATGAGTTTGTCATGCGCTACGGCAACCTCAACGCCAAGCAGAACGTGAAGTTAGTGATGATGGATGCGGGCGGGCGCGACATCCTTTCGCTGGAACGGATGGAAAACGGAAAGTTCGTCAAGGCGGACATCTTCGAGCATCCTGTTTCCTTCGCGGTGGAGAGCCATGCCAACGTAGGCTCTCCCGAAGAAGCCCTGTCTGCGTCGCTCAACAAATATGGTACGGTCAATCTCGACTATATGCGGGAGATAACCGACAGCACGGCGGAGGATTTGCTCACTGCCCTGCAAGGGCGCATCTACTACAATCCGCTCGTGACCGGTTACGAAATCAAAGACCGTTTCATCGCCGGAAATGTCATAGAGAAAGCGGAACGCATAGAGGCATGGATGGGTGACAATCCCGAAAATGAGCGTATGCCGGAGGTGAAGCAGGCGTTGGAGGCTCTGAAAGATGCCGAGCCGCAGCGCATCGCCTTCGAGGATCTGGACTTCAATTTCGGGGAACGCTGGATTCCGACGGGTGTCTATGCCGCCTACATGAGCCGGCTGTTCGACACGGAGGTGAAAATCGCCTATTCCGCAAGCATGGACGAGTTTTCGGTGGTGTGCGGCTACCGCACCATGAAAATCACGGACGAGTTTCTGGTGAAGGGGTATTACCGGAACTATGACGGTATGCACCTCCTAAAACACGCCCTGCACAACACCTGCCCTGACATGATGAAGTCCATCGGCAAGGACGAGCATGGCAACGACATCAAGATGCGCGACAGCGAGGGAATACAACTCGCCAACGCCAAGATTGACGAGATACGAAACGGCTTCTCCGAATGGCTCGAAGAGCAGTCGCCGCAGTTCAAGGAGCGGCTTGTGACGATGTATAACCGCAAGTTCAACTGTTTCGTGCGCCCGCGCTACGACGGCTCCCATCAGACCTTTCCCGACCTCAACCTGAAAGGGCTGGCAAGCCGGGGTATCAAGAGCGTCTATCCCTCACAGATGGATTGCGTCTGGATGTTGAAACAGAACGGCGGCGGAATTTGCGACCACGAGGTGCTGCGCCCATAAGGGCATATAGTAAATGTAGGCTTAGCAA
>NZ_QUHH01000025.1:0-96915 GCF_003479515.1 Parabacteroides sp. AF14-59
TTGTTTTTAGTAATAAATGTTTTATCTGTAAACTACTTTCAGTAAAGGTCACACCTCCCTTACTTCCTTTCTTTTGACAATTATCAAACGAATAAAGCACAATCATCAAACGAAAGGAACACATATGTCATTTATTCATTTGATATATATCAAACGAATAAGTCTACAGTAAGTTAATGAGATTTCAATACATTTTTTAAAGATTTTGCATAGGAAGTTTTCCTATCTTTGTCGCTATATCATTATCAATTAAAACTTAATTCTAAAATGGAATCAGTAGTGAAAAGAGTAGCTGCAACAAGTTTGTTAGCCTCTTGTGCAGTATCATTAGCACTGTTTACCTCTTGCGCAGGTGCAGAACAAAACACGCTTACTCCCGAAGAGGTAGCCGATGGATGGCAACTTCTTTTCGACGGAAAAACACTCGACGGTTGGAAAGATTACAACGGAACAACCCTCACACAGCCATGGCATGTTGTTGACGGATGCATCCAGGCTAAAGGTGACGGCAGTGATGCCAGCGGTTATATTGTAACCGATAAACAGTATGAAAATTTCGAATTGTCATGGGACTGGAAACTGTCGAAGGGTGGCAACAGCGGTATGCTTTACCATGTTGTCGAACGTCCTCAGTTCGCCGTACCTTATGTTACAGGTCCGGAATATCAGCTGATCGATGAACCGAACTTCCCGGAACCTCTGGAAGAATGGCAAAAACTGGGCGTAGACTACGCAATGCATCTGCCTGACAAATCCAAAATGAAGGTTAACCCGCAAGGTGAATGGAACAATTCTAAAATCGTATTTGATAATGGTCATGTAGAACATTGGCTGAATGGCCAGAAAATTCTGGAATTCGAAGCATGGACCGACGATTGGTATGAAAAGAAAAACAGTGGAAAGTGGGCGAATGCTCCCGAATATGGTTTAGCTAAAAAAGGCGTCCTTTGCTTACAGGATCATGGTTATCCTGCATCTTTCCGTAATATAAAGATCAAAGAACTTCCCCGCAAAAGCAAAGAAGTGAATCTGTTCAACGGAGTCGACCTAAAAGGTTGGGAAGCATACGGTACTGAATTATGGTATGTAAAAGACGGTTTGCTGATTTGTGAAAGCGGTCCGGATAAAAAATACGGTTACCTGGCTACACGTGACTATTATGATGATTTCGACCTGACAGTTGAATTCAAACAGGAAGCAGACGGAAACTCTGGCGTATTTATCCGTTCTTTCATTGAAGAAGATGTAAAAGTGAACGGATGGCAGGTTGAAGTAGCTCCTAAAGGTCATGACACCGGTGGTATCTACGAATCATACGGTCGCGGATGGTTGATTCAGATTCCGGATGAAAAAGAAACGATCCTGAAAGAAGGCGACTGGAACACCATGCGTATCAAAGTTCAGGGTGATAATGTACAAACCTGGTTGAACGGCGAAGAAATGGTTAACATCAACGATGAGAAAATCGGTGCCGGACAAGGCCGCATCGCTTTACAAATCCACGATGGTGGCGGCATTAAAGTATTATGGCGTAACCTGAAATTGAAAACGTTATAATCCCGTAATAACAAACAAAAAAATCCCCGGTAGAATGTTCTGCCGGGGATTTTTTACTTTTATCATTTACGTCCATGTCCTTTTTTACGAGAGCTATCCGCTTTTTTCTGTTTCTCCTGATATTGTTTGTACTGTTCGTCCGTCAGGATCTTCTTTATCTGAGCGTCTTTTTCAGTACGCATAGCTATCATTTTTTCCCGCATCTTTTCACGGTCTTCCTTGACAGACTCACGTTCCTTCTTCATCTGCTCTCTAAAATCAGCTTCCACCTTACGAAACTCTGCAGCCTGTTTATCATCGAGTTTCAGATCCTCGATCATTTTTTCACTACGTTTGGAAGGATCTCCCTCCTTTCCCTGGCGATTACCGCCCTGTGCAAAAACTGTTGCAGAACTAATCAGGATAACCAAAAACAATCCTATTACCTTCTTCATAAACTATACTTATTACTTAAATTAATATTTAACTGTTTGTGAAGCGCTTCGATATAATAGACTTTGTTACATGGAAATAGTTTAATCACTTTGAAAAATATTTTTTACTCAACCGGTCCGATCACCAGTCCTTCTGTCGTCCATTTATTGATAAAATGGCTGAGAGAATTCAGGAAGCGGTTGAAATCTTTCTTCTCTGTGCCGGTCCATCCTGTTTCGGCATAGGCCGCAATACGCGGATAAATTTTCTGATTCATACTTTCAACAGTCGGAATAAATTCACCCCACATCTGGCAACCCAACCCCAACACTCTACTTTGTTCTTCCGGAGATAATCCTTCCGGTACCGGATTGAATAAATAGGCTTTTGACAACGGGATCGATTTATAATCATAATCGATATAAGTATATATATGATATGAATTTACAACATCATATCCTTTGTCGATCGTTTTTTTGATCAAGGCAGAATCTCCTTTCCAGAAATGAACGATAGTACCTTTTGCCAACTGCTGCTCAACATCTTTTGTATCTTCTGCAGACTGGTATTCATGCAATTTATCACCAGTAATTTCATTCCAGCCCATCATTCTCTTTCCTTTGGCCGCAAGCATATTGGACACCTCATTCGTAAAATAGATCTGTAGTTCTGCAGGTGTTTTCAAACCTTTCTTAGCCATATAGTTACGTATGGCTGGAGATTCTTTCCACTGGTTATATTTTACTTCATCACCACCTATATGAAACACAGGGCTAGGGAATAAAGCAATAACTTCGTTCGTTACATCATCAAGAAATTCCATCACACGAGGATCGGAGACATTCAAAACCTCATAATGAACACCAAACTTTCCTGGTACTTTGATCTGCTTTCCACTTGTTCCCAACCAAGGGTAAGAAGCAATAGCAGCACTGGCATGTCCCGGCATACTGACTTCCGGAACAATAGTAATATGTCGTTTGGATGCATAATCAACAATTTCCTTTATATCTTCCTGTGTATAGAAACCTCCATGTCGTTTTCCATCGTACACATCGCTTCCAAAATGATTGATTTCCGAAGAATCGCGGAAAGCACCTATCTCTGTCAACTTCGGATATTTCTTGATTTCAATTCTCCATCCCTGATCGTTGGTAAGATGCCAGTGGAAAACATTCATTTTCAATCCGGCCATTTCATCCAACAGGTCTTTCACCACTTCTTTCCCTTTAAAATAACGTCCTTCATCCAACATAAAAGCGCGCCAGGAAAAAGCCGGATAGTCAGAGACAATTGCTCTCTGAACCAGATATTTACCGTCTTTCTCTTTGATTATTTGACGCAGTGTCTGCACACCATTTAAAATACCGGTTGCAGAATTAGCCTTGATATTTACCTTGCCGGAAGTAACTTCCAACTGATATCCTTCCGGTTTATCTGGTAAAACTGTCGGATCAAGCATCAGGTTAATATCCCCTTTTCCTGTATCTTTAAGGGTTGCATCCACCGAAAAGTCAGAAGAAAGAGCTGCTTGTAACAATTGAGCTTCATTGTTTAAATCACCGGAATAAAAAATAGCCGGATGAGCACTCATCTTAAAAAAACCCGGTGTATAACTGATCTCCTGAGGTTGCGGAATAATCGCATACTCTTCAACGGGTGGAGCCTGGCAGGCACAAAGGATAAGAAAACACAAATAGGTCAGAATGTTTGTTTTCATGTACTTCAGATTTATAAATTAGATATAAGATATTGTAAAAAAACAAATTACAAAGTAATATGATAAAAACAAAATACACAAACTTATATTTCAAAAAAACAGCTAAATAAAAGCGACAGGGTTCAGGATGTATATCTAAACCCTGTATTCTACTTCATATTCCAATCTGCATTAAAAAAGGAAAGCGACAGTTCCTGCAAAAAAGATATAAACTAAAAGCTTTAGTAAGGCTAAAAATTCAACTTAAATAATGATAGAGCCTCCTTTTTTTAATTCATCTCTTACATCTCCACTGGAAACGTCTCTGATCCTTTTTTGTCGATGCAATGCCAAATAAGAAGTAACTCCCGCAGCTTCACCAACCTGGTTCATATTTACCATAACTCTTATACCTGAATAGGCTATAATTGCAGCATCCAACATTCTGCCGGCAACCATCAAATTCTCATGTTTCTCCGGGATTATCGAACGAAGCGGTATCTGATAGAAAGTCGGATCAACCTCCATTTCCTTCCGCCAACGACTTTTCTGATCTGCGACTCCAGGTCTTACATAAACCTCTGAACCATCAAGATATCTAAAAGTCAATCCTGGCTTATCCTGATGATGGATATCCAAACGATAACTACCATTTGCTATTGCATCTTCAAAATGTTTACCATACATTGCATCTTCATCACTAATCTGATAGAGACATTTTATATGCCTTGTTTCCCGTATTCCAATATAAGAAGGTAATGCGACCAACCCCGGCAGATTTTCTTTGGTTCCATATTTTCTCAACATATCCATAATTGCCCGGATCTGCCTTCTTCCTTCAATTTCTGCTTTTGTCAAATCATCCGCCACAGAGCAATCGGCCTTATATACCCGAGTCCCAGCAAGCATGTAAACATTCGTATTAGGCAGTGTTGCCCCCCAGACAAATCCATCCGGAATATTGAATTCAGCAGCATGCATTTTCAACAGTTTATCAAATTCTCTGGAATTCCAGCCTTCAAAACATGCACAAGTCGTAGGGGGCTGTAACAAATCAAAAACATAAGATTTTAAACCTAAGCGATAGCATAAGTCACCATCTCCTGTTGCATCTATAAAATATTTCGCTTTAATGATCCCTCTCCCGGACTTATTATCGACAATCACCCCGATTAACTGACCATCTTCATCCAGGCATGGCTCTGAAAAAAGTGTATGTAAATAGGGATGAATACCTGTTTCCAACACTAATTCATCCAACTCTATTTTTAACTCTTGCGAATTAAATGTATACGCTGAACTTGGATTTGAACTGACATTTACCGCATCACGTGTAGCCAGGCGATCCAATACTTCTTTCGTCAATCCGGCTATTATTTGCTGTTTGCCTTCCGTATCATATAATGAATGCCATATATTTACTAAAGAACTGGTTGCAACACCACCAAATGCATTCTGTTTTTCAACAATAGCAACAGATGCACCTAAGCGTGCCGCTCTAACTCCTGCAAAAACCCCTGTACAACTACCTCCCAATATACAGATGTCAACCTCATCGATTACCGGTAAATTCACCCGTGTACTTTTTATTTCTCCACCATGTTCCATACAGGAAGAAAAAGGAGCCATGATCCCAAGACCAACACTTCCGACCCAAATATTATTTAGAAACGTTCTTCTGGAATGTATTTTCATATCTATATTTTATTAATTGTTTTTTATTCAATTTATTTTCATAAACCAGTACCGGATGAGTATCCCACCTAAATACTTCAGGTGGTACTCACCACGGATAAATTTCTCCAAACGAAACTAATAACCGCTATTCTGTGTCAGATTTTTGTTAACATCCCGTTCTGCCTGGGGAATTGGCCACAAATAATCTACATTCTCCCTGAAAAATGTTTCTTCACAAAAATAATAGCCATCTGCATTGACAGGCACTTTCGTATAACCAGGTGCATCTTTTTTAGAACAGATCTTCATGCCATGAAAACGTCCTTTAAGTAATATATGAGCTGTACGCCACCGGAACAAATCAAACAGTCTTAGACCTTCCCAAGCCAATTCCACACGTCTTTCACGTCTCAGGATAGTGGTCAACTTATCCGGGTTTGTTTCCGTAACAGGAGGCATTTTTATTTCTTCGCGACCTCTGACACGGTTTATTGTCTCATCCAATAAATTCTGCGTTATAGGTGTTCCAGACTCTATATTCGCTTCCAGATAACTCAACAAAACTTCTGCATAACGAATCATTGGAAAATCGCAACCATACACATTCAGATTTCCATTATAATCTTCATCACAAAATTTACGAACCATATAACCGCTCCACTGACGTCTTGTCAATTGATCCTGATAAACGTTCGGGGATGAATCAGGATGGGCAATATATAATATATTTTTAAAGACGGATATATTATCTACAAATATTGTTTTCAGTAATCTCGGATCACGATTTTCATAGGGTTTCTCCGGATCGAACAATGGAGATTCTTTAACAGGCAAACCATCTATACATTCAAAATCTTCTACCAATTCATTATACGGACTGTAATGATGATATCCTCCCCAGGTAAACCCTAGACAACTTAACAAGATGGAATTCCCATATATATCCGGCATTCTTTTACTTACCAACAAGAACTCTTTACTGTTCTCACCCTTTTCAATAAAAAGATCGCTGAAACGTGCATCTATGCTATAGATCCCCAGATCTATAACTTGTTTATAAACATTTTTCGCATCTTCCCATCTTTTTTCTGCCAAAAAGACTCTTCCCAAAATAGCCAGAGCCGCCCCTTTCGTTATTCTGCCATAATCTTTATCCGGGCGCGTCACCGGTAAATTAGGAATTGCCGATTGTAACTCCTCTATTACAAATTTGATAACATTTTCACGACTATCACGAAACGCACTATTAGCTTCATCCACCGTTAATACTTTAGTAACCAAAGGAACATCACTCCACAAAAACGCCAGCCAGAAATAATCGTAAGCCCTTATCGTTTTGACTTCAGCTTTCATTTCTTCCAGCTTATTTACATCCATTTCAACATTATCAATATTCTCAAGGAAATTATTACATTTCGTAATTTTGATATAAGTAGTTGTCCACAAATCCATTACTGGCTGATAAGATGCTGCTAAATCACCATTATTAAAATCTGTGACACCGTTGTCCTTTTCAAAACCATTATCTGTGGTAGCCTCAAACAATCTTAAATAAGCATCCTGATTCCATAAGTCAAAAGATTGTTTTGCATTGGTTCCTGTCAACTTATTTTGTTGATATACTCCTGTTAAAGCTAACAAAGCATCCCCTTCTGTTTTCCAGAAAGTACTATTAGACAAACTATCCAGCGGATATTTGTTTAATAAACTATCACACCCTGTTAGTATAACGACAGAAAAGCTCAAAAAAGCGATTACAAATATATATTTACTTACACAACTCTTTTTCATATTGTTTCAAATTAGAATGTTACACTAATACCTGCCATAAAATCCCTAACAGCCGGATACATAGAAGTTCTTTCCGGATCCCATCCTTCCAAAAAATTATGAAAAGTGGCCAGATTTTTTACACTTGCATAAACCCTCAGATTTGACATACCCAAAGATTGAATCATTGCAGAAGGGAATGTATATCCGATTTGTATATCATTTATCCGAAAGAAAGACGCATTAATAACTCTGTATGTAGATTTATAAAATTGTTGTTCTCCTCCCCCAACAACCAGTAACCGGGGATAAGTCGCATCATGATTATCTTTAGTCCATCGTCCCTTTATCATCCATTCCTGCGGATTGGATCCACGGTAAAAGGCATTTCCCTGATAACTTTCTTCTCCTCCGACAAAGCGGTCCATTCCTCCTACTCCATTCATATTAAGTAAGAAATCGACATTTTTATACTGAGCATTGATATTAAAACCAAAATTAAACTTAGGAAACTGGGTTCCTATTATCTGCCTGTCATAGTCAGCATTAACAATACCATCGGGTACACCATCCGGGCCACTTATATCGACCAACTTTAAATCCCCAGGTTTAGCAGTCCGGGGTTGCTTGGCATAATTATCTATCTCTTCCTGGCTATTGAAAAAACCATCAACAACATAGCCATAAATCGAATTTAAAGAATGACCGACAAAAAGTCCTCCGGCAATATCCTTTTCCACATTAGCCAGTTTATCCACACGATTTTTCACATAAGACACATTTGCCGCAACTCCATAAGAAAAAGCCCCTATAACATTTCTATGCTGAACTGAAAAGTCGACACCTTTATTAATTACAGTTCCTGCATTTTGTACAGACGGAGTCATTCCCAAGACCTTTGAAGCTGTTACATTATATAAAATATCAGATGTTTCTTTTATATAATAATCTGCAGTAAACGTTAGTTTATTGCTAAATAAGCCGAAATCTAGTCCGACGTTCATTACCTCTGTGGATTCCCAGGTAATATCCGTACTTGGAACATCTACAGCAGCAGCACCAGGCCATAACTCTTCCGAAACACCAAACGGAGCATTAATACCCAGAGCTATTACTTGTTGATAAGGATAATCTCCAATATTCTGATTACCTAATTTACCCCAGGAAGCTCTCAATTTCAAATTGTTTATAACCGGTATATTGAAAAAATTCTCTTGCGATATAATCCATCCACCAGAAACAGACGGAAAAAAACCCCACCTGTTCTTTTTGGGGAACCTTGAAGATGCATCATACCTGGCACTGACTTCCAAAAGGTATCTATCCAGGAATGAATAATTCAATCTTCCGAAAAAAGAGGCCAAAGCCCACTCCGATGCAGAACCGGCATTTTGCTGGTTAGAAGCCGAACCTGCATTCAGTTCATATAAAGTATTACTGGGAAAATTATCGCGAAAAGCTTCAACCCAATCGTTTTTATTACTTTCCTGAGAATACCCTAAAAGAGCATGAAACAAATGAGAATTTACAGACCAGTCATAATCCAAATATGCCTGCAATGTTAAAAGAGTATTCCGTGCCTTACGTATCCTGAGATCGGAAGGAGAAGCAGTCAGATATTGATCTATCACCAATGTAGGCCTGAATCTTTTGTAGTCGGAAGCCGAATAATCATACCCTGCCACTCCCGTCAGTTTTAAATCCTTCAATATATTCCATTCTATATTGGCACTTGCAATAACATCTACATCATCATTCTTAATAAAAGATTCACTGTCCATCCAACCTTCAATTGTAAATCCCGTCTGATTACCATAATAACCATCCGAACGTTTCCCGGCTATTGTATTCGGAACCTTTATGGCGTAGCTTATCAAGCCTTCAACTCCCTCAGGAGGATTACTGTCAACAGCCGTTGGCTGGTTACTATCCCCTTTCTGTCCAGAAAATTTCACATTTACTTTAAAATTATCTCTTAGTTTGCTGCTTGCATTAAACATTACATTATAACGTTGATAATTTGTTTCTGCAACAATACCTTTTTGATTAAGATAACTCAGAGAAAACATATAAGAATTCTTTTCTGTTCCTCCCGTCAAACCTAAATAATGATTGGTCTGAAAACCACTTCCGGAATTTATCAGGTCGTCATAATGCCTTTTATTGGGATAATTATCCGGATCTTCCCCTGATTTAAATTTAGCAATTTCATCTGCCGTATATTGAGGACTTCCTCCTCCATTTATCAATGCCTCATTGTACATTTCTGCATAGACCCAGGAATCCACTATCTTAGGAGTCTCCGATGGACGGGAAAAACCGAAATTACCCTGATAAGTGATTCGGGCTTTTCCTTCTTTCCCCTTTTTCGTTTCAATTAATATAACACCATTGGCTGCTCTGGTTCCATATATAGAAGCTGATGCTGCATCTTTTAAAACAGAAATACTCTCTATATCATTCGCATTCACATTGTCCAATGAAGAAGACAACCCGTCAACCAATACTAATGGAGAGTTTCCTGCACTACTGAAAGTCCCCAATCCACGGATCGTTACAGAAGACTGATCGGCCCCCGGTTGTCCGGATCCTTGTGTAACATTTATACCGCTAACCATTCCCGATAACAATTGAGAGGTTTGTGTCACTTTCAATTTTCCAATCTCTTTCGTGCTTAATGCCGAGACGGACCCTGTTAAGTTGACTTTTTTCTGTGTGCCGAATCCCACAACCACAACTTCATCCAAGTTAGTCGAATCTTCCTGTAAATCAACATTGATCACATCCTTATTACTGACTGTAATATCTTGAGACATATAGCCTATATAAGAAACAGACAATATATCGGACGATGAGACTTCCAGAGAGAACCTGCCATCTATATCAGTAACCGTTCCATTTGTTGAACCTTTCACCAAGACATTCACTCCGATAACAGGTTCGCCCGTACTTTTATCTTTAACTATCCCTGTTATCTTCCGCCTATCCTGTAAAGTTCCGGTAGCTTCATCTGCCGAAAGGATAATATCCTTATCCACGACCTTATAAGCAACATTTGAATTTTGAAATATCTGATCTAGGATTGTAAAAACAGATTTATCTTTTACGTTTACCGAAACTGTTCGATGAATATCGATAATCTTGCTGTTATAAAAGAAATGAAAATCAGTTTGCGTTTCAATCTCTTCCAATACATCAAAAACAGTCCGATTAGTCATATTCATTGAAAGTATAGCCTTTTGTGCATATGAGTTCGATGCCCAAGCTAATCCGATTGACAAAAAAAGCAATAGACTGGTTAACTTCATGATTCTCGTGATTTTAGATTGTAATATAAAGGCACTAATATTCCCTTTATATTGGAAATAATAAATCTTTACCATACTTTTGCAGTGATTTAAGATTAAAAAAAATTGTTTGTAGTCTCTAAAGACCTTTCGAATTTTCATACGGGAATATGTTACCAGCATATTTCCGTATGTTTTCAATAAGGTTTACAATAATTAGGTATTACTTCATAGGCATATATATTAAATTAAACATTCAGATTTAACACTATCTCATTTTCTTCAGGATGACAGTCTCATTTTGAATACCCGAACTATCATCCGATGTCATTTGCTTAATTGTATAATCGATTTGCGAAGAAATTTTCAAATAATCCAATATTTGCGACAATAGCTTATTTTCAAATGTTCCGGTAAAACGGTAAGTATTGATTACGGAATCCTTTACATCAAACCTTACATTATAAAAATAAGATAACTTCTTCAATACCTGTGGTATCGGCATGTCTTTAAACATCAAACGCCCCTCTTTCCAAGCTGTATCGTACTCCGTATTTACGGTGGCAATAGAAACAGAACCAGAAGAAATGTCATAGACTGCCCTCTCTGATGGTTTTAGTTTAATATTAGACACTATATCGCCTTTCCTTACAGTTTCTATATTTACAGAACCGCAAACTAATGTCGTTTGTACTATATTCTCATTTTTATAAGACTGCAAGTTAAACTCCGTTCCCAGCACTTTAACCCGCATCCGGTCATTAGCCACACTTACTATAAACGGTTGCTCCGGGTTATGCACAACTTTAAAATAAGCCTCCCCCGTAAGTGTTACCCGCCTCTCCTTTTTATCATAATGCAACGGATAGGAAAGTACACTTCCCGAATTCAAATAAGCAACGGTTCCATCCGGCAAGTTAAAATGAGTACGCATACCTGCATTAGCCTGGACTGTTACGATCTGTGTTTCACCTCCAATTTCCTTTTGTTTCCAATAAGATATTGCAGTAGATAAGATCAATACACCCAAAAAACAGGCAGCTACCAGATAAGCACGATCTATCCAGTACTTTCTCTGTGAAAGTTTAATACGCCTTTTCACTTTACTAAAAGCATCCAGCGGATTACGGGATGCTATCCTTTCTTTTGTGCGAAGAGCATGATCTATCGCAGCCAACTGCAACAAAACATTTTCCCTGTCTTCATCATCCCTTAACCAATCGTCAACCCGGATTCTTTCCTCTTCCGAAGCTGTTTCCGATATATATTTCAAGAGAACTGTTTCGTCTGGTTCATTACTGATAATATGTCTATTTTCTTTTTCCATTCTATACATACGACAAAACTTGAGGCACAGTACCCTAAACTCATGTTCCACTTTTTTTCAAAAAAAGTAATCAGTAAATCATATAAAATATTTTGTATGTATAAAGAAACAATTTACATTTGCTTATAGATTTGAAATACCACAACAGACAAACAATCCAACTCCATGAATGATGATCAGATTCTGAATTTACTACAAAATAATGATGAAAATGCTTATAAACAGCTTTTTCTAAAATATTATTCACCTTTATGCGAATATGCCTCCCAGTATATTTCCGATGAAGATTCTGAAGAGTTAGTGCAGGATCTGATGCTGTTTATTTGGGAGACACGCAAAAGTTTAATTATCGGAACATCTCTCAAATCATATCTCTTCATCTCAACCAAACACAGATGCCTGAATGCCATCAAAAAGAACTTATACCACGAACGGATACATAATAAAATATATGACAAACTTAAAGATCAGTTTGAAGATCCTGATTACTATTTTATAAACGAACTAACAGAGCACATAAACAAAGCTATAAAAGAATTACCGGTAACTTATCGGGATACTTTCGCCTTAAGCCGTTTCGGAGAACTTACCAATAACCAAATAGCCAATAAACTTGGCGTATCCGTCAAAACGGTTGAATACCGTATCTCCCAATCCTTGAAAATCCTCCGTGTCAAACTGAAAGATTATCTCCCTCTTCTTTCTTTTTTATTTGGATTTCCTTCCTGATAGATCCCTAAGGATTTTGTTTTCTTCCGCAGAAAAACTGTTGCCGACAGTGTCGGCAATATTGTCGACAACGTCAGCAAAATTGTCGACAGCGTCGGCAAAGCTGTCGAGGACGTCGGCAACAGATAACCCCGGCAACTAAATCAATATACATAAGGATAATTACGAACAAATATACGGCAGTATTCAACGAAGTTTTTGTTAATAAAAACAAAATCAACACATAGTTTTTTAAACTTAATCATATTCCTGAAGTCTATCTTCTCGTACCGGAAACCAGTCCGGTACACTATTTGTTTTATACAGATAATATATTAGTTATGAAATCGGGAAGATACTTATTATGGTTATTTTTTATTCTTTTTTCGTTGCCGGCAGTTGCACAGCGGGGAGGAGTTGATGTCACTGGAACAGTGGTAGAAGAGGGGAACAACGAGCCGATCGAACAGGCCACAGTCCGCTTATTGAATGTAAAAGACAGTACAATGATCGGAGGTGTGGCCAGTTCGCGCAACGGGAACTTCACTTTAAAAGGAATTAAAGCCGGTAGTTATTTACTGCACGTCAGCTTCGTCGGTTTCGATCCTTTATACCAGCCGATACGTATCACAGGAAAGACAGACCCGGTCAAGTTAGGGAAACTGGCACTGAGCGACGGAGCTATCCAGCTGGGAGAAGCTGTCGTGATCGGTAAAGCACCCGAAGTAGTGGTACGAAACGATACCGTCGAATATAATGCGGATTCTTATAAAACGACCGAAGGAGCCGTACTGGAAGACTTATTGAAAAAGATGCCAGGTGTGGAAGTGGACAGTGAAGGAAAGATTACCGTCAACGGGAAAGAGATCAAGAAAGTCCTGATCGACGGGAAAGAGTTCTTCTCTGATGACCCGAAAGTCGCTTCTAAAAATCTTCCCTCTAAAATGGTTGAGAAAGTGCAGGTATTGGACCGTTTGAGCGACATGGCACGGATGACCGGATTTGACGACGGAGAGGAAGAAACCGTTATCAACCTGACCGTCAAGCCTGGAATGAAACAGGGATGGTTCGGAAATGCTTTTGCCGGATATGGCAGTGAGGACAGATATGAAGGGAACTTTATGGTCAATCGTTTCATTAACAACGATCAGTTCACGTTGATGGGAGGTTTGAACAATACGAATAATATGGGATTCTCGGATATTGCCTCCAACATGTTCTCCGGAATGGGAGGACGACGGGGCGGACGTATGGGAGGTGGAGGAGCCGGAAACGGTATCACGACTTCCGGAAATGTCGGCATGAACTTCAGCAAAGAGTTTAGCAAAAAACTGACATTGGGAGGTAACGTACGCTACTCGCATTCCGATAATGAGGCGGAAAGTAAGACAACCCGGACAAATATTCTACCGAACGACAGTTCGACTATTTATAATGAGATAAACAATAACAATACAAAAAGTGATAATGTCGGTGCCGACTTCCGTATGGAATGGAAACCGGATACCGCCACACAAATCATTTTCCAGCCGAGTTTCAGCTATAGTAACAGCCATAACCGGGAGTCCGGTTCATTCAACACGCTGACCAACCGGGGAGACACGGTCAATCTCGGAGAATCCGATTACCTATCCGACGGAGAGGGCTATAATATCAATGCCCGTTTGGAATTCAGCCGAAAGCTGAATAACGAAGGACGTGTGTTCAGTGGTTCATTAAACGGAGGGATAAGCGACTCTTATAACAAAGGTTTGAACTACTCCAATACGGAGTATTTCCTTGGGAACGAACAAAACGAGTTGATCGACCAACAATTCAGATACGATAATAAAGGATTCAATTACCGCGTTTATTTGTCATGGGTAGAACCGATCGGTCGTAATAATTTCATCCAGGCGACCTACAGTATCAGCCAGAACAAACAGGAATCATTGAAAAACTCATATACCAAAGAAGAAGGAAGCGAAGAGTACAATGTACTGGATACGGCATACAGCAAAAGTTACCGTAATAACTTTATAAATCAGCAAGCTAGTCTGGCATTCAAAGCTGTCCGCGAGAACTATGATTATACGATCGGTATGAATCTGGAGCCTTCGCATAGCGTAAGTGAAAACTTCGTCGGCGACTCTACCCTTTCCAAGCTGACACGTAATGTAGTTAATGTCTCCCCAATGGTCCGTTTCAACTATCGGTTTGACAAACGTACCAATCTGCGTATCAATTATCGAGGTCGCACCAGCCAGCCGAGTATGACTCAATTACAGCCGGTAGCCGATATATCCGATCCGTTGAATACCGTTACCGGTAATCCGGATCTGAAGCCGACTTATTCAAATAACCTGTCTGCCCGTTACCAGAAGTTCATTCCTAATAAACAGACTGCTTTCATGGTCATGTTGAATGCAAATTATGTGGTCAACGATATTGTTACCAAATCCATCTATGTCGGTGAAACAGGTAAAAAGATGACGACTTACGAGAATGTGAATGGAAACTACAATGGCAACGCACGTGTCATGTTCAACACTCCTTTGAAAAACAAGAAGTTTTCTATCAACTCCATGACAATGGCTTCATTCGCCAACTCTAACGGTTTCATCAACGATGAAAAGAACGTAAACAAGGATTTCACAGCCATGGAGCGTGCCGGTATTGATTTCCGTTCTGACTACCTCGACCTGGGGTTAAATGGGAACGTACGCTACAGAAGTACGAATAACTCTTTACAAAATCAAAATGATCAAAACACTTTCAACTATGGAGTCGGCGGGACAACCACTATTTACCTTCCGCTTGATTTTAAAATTGAAAGTGATATTACCTGGTCGAGTAACTCCGGTTATGCCGCCGGATACCAACAGAAAGAAGTTCTGTGGAATGCATCGGCCTCTAAATCCTTCCTGAAAGGCAATCAGGCAACCCTGCGTTTCAAAATATATGATATCCTGCAACAACGTAGTAATATTTCCCAAAGTGTAACAGCCAACTACACCCAATATTCGGAATACAACACGCTGAGCAGTTATTTCATGGTCCACTTTATCTATAGGTTCAGCATCTTTAAAGGCGGAGCTTCCGCCAACGATATGCGCGGACCGGGCGGTAGAGGGCATGGCGGTCCCGGAGGACCTCCCCCACGGTTCTAGCAATCGTAAAAACAGATATGCTCACAAACTATTAGGGGACGCAGATGACGCAGAAAACGCAGACTCTCGCAGATTTATATTAAAATTAATCTTTTCTGCGAGAGTCTGCGTTTTCTGCGTAGTCTGCGTCCCTTAATACAAATATAGGAACCAATCTTTAGCCCTTTTCCTATACATTATTATATATACTATACTTTCAGGCTATACGGTTCACGTATCGGATTTCCCCTCCGTTTATTGGCTTCGTCATCAAAGAAGAACTCTTCTTTTTCCGGATTCCATACCAGTTTACGGTCAAACTCATAACAAAGATTGACTATATGACAAAGGGAAGCCGTACGATGTCCTATCTCCACCGTGCTTAACGGTTGCTTACGGGTCTTCATCGCTGTGAGGAAATCATTATAGTGATCGTCACTCTTATACAGTTTGATCTTATCATCACCGATCACTTCATCCTGAAGTTTTGCCGGGATCGTATCCAGGAAACTACGGCTGATGTCGATCACTCCGTCCGAACCGATAAAGCGGACTGCATTCCCATCGGCTTTCCGGAAAGGTTCGTGTGTCATAATGGTTCCATTTGCATAACGCATGCTGAGCGGTCTCAGTTCACCTTCCTCGGGAGGAGTAAATTCGATCGGACCGGAATCGTCCATACCCAAAGCCCATTGTGCAATATCAAACATGTGAGCACCCCAGTCGCAAATCATACCACCGCCATATTCCCGGTAATTACGCCAGTTCGGGAACGTATTCCGTTCCATAGGGGGAGCCAGTTCCTCATTATACACGTTCATCGGAGCCGGACCGATCCACATATCCCAGTTCAGCGTCTTGGGGACCGGTTGTGCCGGAAGATCATATTTTACAGGAGGAGGTCCGATAGAGACTTTGACCTCTTTGATCTCACCGATATAGCCATTACGAACCAATTCGCAGGCATGGCGGAAGTTACGCCATGAACGTTGCATGTTACCGACCTGCAGTACGCGGTTATATTTCGCAACTGCATCCGCCATAGCACGTCCTTCTTCGATACTATGAGACATCGGCTTTTCCACATACACGTCTTTACCGGCACGGCAAGCTTCGATAGTCTGAACAGCATGCCAATGATCCGGAGTGGCAATAATCACTCCGTCTATGTCGCTACGATTCAGCAATTCATGGTAGTCGGCATACAGTTTAAAACCTTTATATGCCTGCCCTTTTGCCTTTTCGGTCTCTTTTTCAACAATCGCCTGCATGGCATTCAGCTGACGGGATTCACAATCGGATGCTGCGATCAGGTTAGCTCTACGGGCAAATTCCGGAGCAAGTGTCCAACGTCCTTGTGCCCCGCAACCGATAATCCCGAGATTGATCTGGTCGCTGGGAGCAACGAAATTCGTTCCTCCTAAAATGTGACGGGGTAAAATAGTGAAGCCTGCAATTGCCAATGCTCCACTTCTGATGAAGTTTCGTCTTTTCATTATGTCTGTCTTATGGTATTAGAGAAATTGAGATATTTCTACAAATCTATAAATAATACCCTACAAAACAAACACTTGAACACGATTATATACAGAAAATATCTCGATCAGAAGTGCGACAGAAAGGCTTTTATCAACGAAGGATTAAGTAAAGCCGGGTACAGGAAACCATAGACTGCCCCGTAAAAATGGGCATTGTGGTTGATATTGTCCCCTGCACGTTTAGCCATATATTGACAATAAGCCAGATAAACCACTCCAAAGATAATTCCCGGCACAGGAATGATCGCAAACAACAAAATTTTGCTCCAGGGATCAAATAATATGTAGGAGAACAACACTGCCGACACCGCACCCGATGCTCCGATAGACACATAATAAGGATCGTTATGATGCTTGATCAGGTCATAAAGGGAGGCAAAAATCATTCCACCGAAATAAAGTCCGAGAAATCCCCATGTTCCGAAACCAAGGTAACCGAATACTTTTTCTATATAAGTACCGAACGACCAGAATGTAAACATATTGACCAGCAGATGCGTCATGTCTGCATGAACGAAACCGTGAGTAATCAATCGGTACCATTCATTATTCTTCACCGTACGATAGGGGATCAACGCCAGTTTACGAAATAATTCCGCATTATTGAAACAGAGATAAGAAACTAATACGGTTATACCGATAATAATATATGTAATCATCTTCTTTCTTTTGATATATCCGGCAAATGTAGTAAAGATTTGTTATTTACAAATTACCTTACTACCTTTATCAACTTGTAACAAAGTATAAAAAAGCATGCTGGCTGCCATACATATACAATGGGTTGCAGGGGTAATATTCATCATATTGTACTCCATCACCATACTGGGGTTGGTTCTGGTTATCATTGCAGAGAACAGGAATCCTTTAAAAACCATCCCCTGGGTCATTGTATTATTACTGGCTCCCGGCATCGGATTACTCTTTTATTTCTTCTTCGGACAGGACAACAGGAAGCAACGTATCATCTCACGCCGAACCTACAAACGTATCATGAAACGCCCGCAGGAAGGTAAGCTCCCACAGGATGCCTGTACAGTCCCCGAGCCGTACCAACCGTTGGTCACCCTGCTGAATAACAACAACCAGTCTTCCCTGCTTTACGGAAGTGAGATTAAAATCTATACGAACGGGACAGACAAATTCAAGGATCTGCTACAAGATATCCTGGGAGCAACCCACCATATCCATATCCAATATTACATCTTTTGCGACGATGAAGTCGGGACTCGTTTCAAGAATGCCTTGATCGCAAAGGCGAAAGAAGGTGTCCAGGTACGGTTATTATATGATGATGTTGGCTGCTGGAATGTAAAGAACAGTTTCTTTAATGAAATGCAGGAAGCAGGTATCGAAGTACATGCCTTCCTGAAGGTAGCTTTCCCAGTCTTCACCAGCAAAGTCAATTACCGTAACCACCGGAAAATCGTTGTCATCGACGGAGAAATCGGTTATATGGGAGGCATGAATATAGCCGACCGCTATGAGAATGGAACGGAATGGGGCATCTGGCGCGACACCCATTTCAGGATAATCGGGAAAGGTGTACACGGCCTCCAGTCCGCTTTCCTGATCGACTGGTATGTTGTCAGCAAAAATCTTCTGAATGACAAGATTTTTTATCCGCCAGCAAAGATCTATAATGAGGACAACATTATGCAGATAGTAACCAGCGGTCCGGTCGGCCAATGGCGTACGCTGCTTCAGGCATATATCTTTGCCATAGCAAATGCCAAGAAATACATCTACATACAAACACCTTACTTCCTTCCGACCGAGGGGTTGAACCAAGCATTGCTGATCGCAGCACTGGGAGGCATCGACGTACGCCTTATGCTGCCCAAACGTTCAGATACCCGTACGGCTAACATGGCGACACATTCTTTTATAGACGAAATGGTAAAAGCAGGAGTGAAAGTATACTTCTATGAGCCGGGCTTCCTGCATTCCAAATTAATGATCACCGACGATGCGCTAACCTGCATCGGATCGGCTAACATGGATTTCCGCAGTTTCGAGCATAATTTTGAAATAAACGCATTCGTATATCAGCCCTCTTTCGCCATACAGATGAAACGGGTATTCCTGCACGACATGCACAGTTGCGAACGGCTGATCCCTTCGCGCTGGCTGAAACGTCCTGTCAAACAACGACTCACCGAGTCGTTCATGCGCCTGTTCTCCCCGCTTCTTTAAGCCTTTTCTTCTTTGATAAAAATACTGAAATTAACGGAGCCATAAACACGTTGCTGATCGAAATAAGGAAGATGGGAGAAATCATTCGTTTTCGGATGTTCCATTACGAATATGCCCCCGTCACGCAACAGGTCGCGTTCAAAGACCAGTTCAGGCACTTCCGGCAGTTCCTTCAGCGCATAAGGCGGATCGGCAAAAATAAAATCGAAACTCTGTTTCGGAGCCGAATGCAGATAGCGGAACACATCGCCACGGATCAGATGGAGAGATTCGGTCTTCAGTTCTTTTGCGACCTTTGCAATGAAAGAAGCGTGTGCATTATTCTTCTCCACAGCGGTAACACTTTTACACTCTCTTGAAAGCAATTCAAACGAGATACTCCCTGTTCCGGCAAATAAATCCAGTGCATCAGTCCCTTCCAGATCGGTAAGGTTATTGATCACATTAAAGAGGTTCTCTTTTGCAAAGTCGGTAGTCGGCCGTGCACTGAAAGAAGACGGCACGTCAAAACGTCTACGACCATATATTCCGCTTATAATTCGCATACAGATAAAGCTATTAAATCCAATGGGGCCTGAACGACTTCGGCTCCCAACAAGTAAGCATCCGACGGTATCTCTGCCGGACTGATATATTGTATATAATTGCGTAACGTAGTCGTTATACTGTTACGCAGGGAAACACCTCCATAGATATGAAGCTGATCCTTTTCCTGATCCATACCGACCTGTTTCCATACATATAATATATAGTACAGGATATCGTCAGGCTTATCATACTCAAAAGTGTTCACAAAAAGCAATCTCCCCTGGGCAAAACAAACCACATCCATCATCTTCCGGTGGAGCACCACATACATTTGGCGGGGGATCAACGTCCGGCTTTGTTGCTTCCACAAAGCCAGCTGGGGCGTAATATGATGGACAAAAGAGGGATTGATCAGTGAACGGGAACAGAACTCATACACCTCTTCATCCATTCCGAACACCACTTCCGCAGCTTCACGTGCCAACAGATTATGCAGGCATTTATTCTCCGGAGCAGAAAAAGTAAACGATAACAGATCGTTTTTCTGCTTTTCTGTAAAGACTTCTTCCGGCACCACCGTATATTGCGATGTCACATAGACCAGGTTTGTCCGCTTATATGAATAAGTAAGAAACTCATGTCCGAAGAAAAACTCTTTCAACGAAGAGATATAAGGCTTCGTCCGGTCGAACTCCATGTTCCTGTAAAAGAAACTTTCGCTCTCCGAAGGGCAGTATCCTGAAAAAGAAAGTCCATCCGACCTAAGCCGGATGGACATTATGTATTTTCCAGAATTATCAGCAGTCAACGTATCAGGGATACTGATAGCCATAAGCAATCGATTATTCCCAGTTACCTGCGTTGTTATTAATTTCAGTCAGTGAACCGACACGTAAGCCCGGATATTTTTCCAGCTTTTCGGCTTTATCCTTCAGGTTCACAACCAACTGTTTGTCGAGGTCACCCAGATAATCGTCATACTTAACGCCTGCTTCAAATACTTTTACAGTATAACCTGAACCGGAAGTCAGAGTTGCTGTATCCATAGAGAACTTCACGCTTGTTCCCGGAACATTTGCCAAATCGTCTACATTGTAGCTTTTACCGAACAATGTATCTTTTGCTACAACCCAAATAGTATCACGTCTGATCAAACCTTTCTTCACAGCTTCCTTCTCAGTCATACCTTTTTCCAACTGCTCGTCAGTCAAAACACCTTCTTTGATCAAGAACGGAAGTTTGTCATCCTTCAGGAACTTAACCAAGTCGTTGAAACTACCTGCATGCGTTTTGTACACATTCTTATACTCGATCTGAGCTTTACGGATATCGATCAGACGAGCCTTGATAGCATTTTCACGCGCATCCTTTTGTTCATTGAATTCAATCGGCGTCATAATGCTTCTATAGCACATGTAAACTAGCAGGAGAACTGCAGCAGCTAATAAAATCTTTAATGTAACTTTCATGGTTTGTATTGTTTTTTTGAATTTATTTCGTTCGGCAAATTTAAAAAAGAATATTTAATACACTACCTTTATCACCAAAATTATTGCAATCAAAATGATAAATAGTTATTTAAGCCGCCAAATTACACAAAATTTTCCACATAATCCTACTGAAGACCAGTTTTCTGCCCTGAAAACACTCACGGATTTTCTGCTTTCGACGGAATCAGACACACTTTTGTTGCTGAAAGGGTACGCCGGAACGGGAAAAACATCGTTGGTCGGCGCCCTGGTCAAAACCCTGACCGAACTGAAGCAAAAAACGTTTTTGCTCGCCCCCACCGGTAGGGCAGCCAAAGTATTTTCTAACTATTCCGGCCAGAAAGCATTTACGATCCATAAAAAAATATACCGCCAGAAGGCCTTCTCCAATGAGCCTACCGGATTCATGCCGACTGATAATTTACATAAAGATACGTTATTTATTGTTGATGAAGCGTCCATGATATCGAACGACGGTTTAGACTCGATCTCTTTCGGTACGGGACGGTTACTCGATGACCTGATACAATATGTTTACTCGGGAGAAAACTGCCGGTTGATCCTGATGGGCGACGTGGCACAGCTACCGCCGGTCATGCAGACGGAAAGCCCGGCACTGAACCCGGAAATACTCAGGGGATACAATCTGCAGGTACAGGAAATCGTCCTGACACAAGTTGTCAGACAAAGCGGGGATTCAGGTATATTACTCAATGCCACCCGTTTACGGGATGCACTGCGTAACAACGAAGTCGAGATATATCCCAAACTCCACCTGAAAGATTTTACAGACTTCCGAAAGATCAACGGGGATGAACTGATCGAAGAAATATCAGCGGCCTATAGCCGTGACGGGATAGAAGACACAATGATCATTACCCGCTCCAACAAACGAGCTACGATCTACAATAACGGGATACGCAACCGTATCCTATACAGAGAAGAAGAATTATCATCGGGCGACCGGCTGATGGTCGCCAAGAATAACTATTTCTGGACCAACGATTGCAAAGAAATGGATTTTATTGCCAATGGCGAGATCGTCCAGGTTGTCCGTGTAAAACGGACAACCGAACTCTATGGTTTCCGCTTTGCCGACGTTACCGTCCGTTTTCAGGATTACGACCTCGAACTGGATATAAAAATCCTGCTCGACACCTTGCAGACCGATTCGCCAGCCCTGCCTAAGGAGCTTAACGACAAGTTGTTCTATACGATCCTCGAAGACTACGATGACATTCCAACCAAGGCGGGTAAAATGAAAAAGATGAAAGCCGATCCGCACTATAATGTCGTACAGGTGAAATATGCTTATGCCATCACCTGCCATAAAGCACAGGGCGGACAGTGGATGAACGTCTTCCTCGATATCGGCTATATGACGGAAGAAATGCTGGGAGAAGATTTCTACCGATGGCTGTACACCGCTTTCACCCGTGCCACCCACCGACTGTATTTAGTTAATTTACCGGATGAATTTGTTGAGTGACAGCACACTTTTTTACATATTAAGTACGTTACATAAATAAAATAGTTATTTTTGTTGCAATATAAACCGGGGCGTTGTTATTACACTCCCCGTTAAGCATAAATTCAGAAATGGCAAATAAAGAAAAAATAGATTATCTGTTACTTGACATCAAGGAACTTGAGACGTTGATTGCCGGTATGCGCGATGCAGAGGTATATCCGGTGTCCTTCTTTAGCCAGACGTTCAATCTGACACATAAAATACTGAATGACCTTCATTCGCTGGAAACGGCACAGATTGAAATGTTACGTAAACAAATGGAAGCCCATCAGGCATTGATCCAGTCGCTGCCCAATCCGGCCGCGACAACGATCCCGGTTCCCGAAACGGAAATAAAAGAAGAACCGGTTGCAGAAACTGTGATCATTCCGGAACCGGAAGTTGCACCAACCAGGAAAGTCATCATCGAGCAACAAGAGATTATTCCGGAAGAAAAGATAGAGGAAAAAGTGGTTATCGAACAAGCGGAGGTCCATCAACCGGAAATAGTGACACCGGAACCGATTACCGCCGTACAGCCGGAGCAGGTACAACCTGAATCCGTACAACCGGCCCCCAGGTTATCTGAACCGGCACAGGCAACCGAACACAAAATACAGCTCGAGACACCTCACAAAACAGTTGTGGCAGACAAACAAGGGGTTTTCCTCAGCGACATACTGGAAAAAAAGAATCTGTCTGACTTCCGCAAGGCTTTCAGCCTGAACGACCGCTTCCGCTTCCGCCGCGAGCTGTTCGGTGGCAATGAAGATAAAATGAACAAAGCGATTACCGACCTCAACGATATTCATTCGTACGAGGAGTCGGTAACCTATCTGAATAACGAACTGAAATGGAATATTGAGGATGAAGCCGTAGCCGATTTCCTCAAATTGTTGGAGAAACGATTCCTTTAATCAGTTGACAGCTGACAAGTAACAGTTGACAGTTTTAAGGACTGTATTTTAACTGTCACTTGACAACTGTCGACTGTCAACTAAAAAAGATTATGGCAAAGTTAACAGTTGTACCGACTCCCGTAGGAAACCTGGAAGATATGACCTTCCGGGCCATCCGCGTGTTGAAGGAAGCCGACCTGATCCTGGCCGAAGACACACGTACTACCGGTATCCTGCTGAAACATTTTGAGATACAGAACAAAATGCAGTCGCACCATAAGTTCAACGAACACAAGACGGTGGAACAGATCGCCTCCCGTATCAAAGGAGGTGAGAACATAGCCCTTGTGTCGGATGCCGGAACGCCCGCCATCTCCGATCCCGGCTTTATGCTGGTCAGGGAATGTGTACGACAAGGCGTCGACGTGGAATGTTTGCCGGGAGCAACCGCATTTGTTCCGGCACTGGTAGCCTCCGGGTTACCGAACGAGAAATTCTGTTTCGAAGGATTCCTTCCCCAGAAGAAAGGTCGTCAGACCCGCTTGAAGGAACTGTCCGTCGAATACAGGACCCTTATTTTTTACGAATCCCCTTTCCGGTTGGTAAAGACGCTTACCCAACTAGCCGAATTCTTCGGGACCGACCGACAAGTATCCGTGTCACGCGAAATATCCAAGCTGCACGAAGAGACTGTCCGCGGAACCCTGGAAGAGGTTATAGCACACTTTACCGTGAACGAACCGAGGGGTGAGATTGTTATAGTATTAGCAGGCTTAAAAGATAAAAAGGAAAAAGAGACAGAAAAAGATGTTTAACTCAAAAAACAAAAAGAACATGAAGAAGTTATTATTAGCTTGCACCTGCGCAACATTACTGGTATCCTGCGGACAAAATTCAGCCGAATACAAAAAGCTGAAGGCAGAAAACGATTCTCTGAAGATAGAGAATATGAAATCGACCAGCGAGATGAATGAAATCCTGACTACATTGAATGATGTAGAGGCAGACATACAGTCTATCCGCGATGCTGAAAACTATCTGAATCTACAGCAACAAACAGGTGGCGAGTTCAGCAAAAGTAACCGCGAACAAATCAAGCAGAACATGCAGCTGATCAGTGAGACACTGAAAAAGAATAAAGAAACGATCAGCCAGCTGGAAGACAAGCTGAAAAAAAGCGGTATCCAATCGGCTGCCCTGAAGAAAACGATCAACCGTCTTTCCTCCGAACTGGACCAGAAGGCAACGATGATCGTCGCCCTGCAGGAAGACCTGGCAAAGAAGAATGTCCGCATCCAGGAACTGGACGAAATGGTATCTTCCCTGAATGAAGATGTCGAAAGCCTGGCAACAACTGCTGCCGCCCAGTCTGAAAAATTAGGCGAACAGGATAAGGCACTCAACACGGCCTACTATTGCTTCGGTACGGGAAAAGAGTTGAAAGACCAAAAGATCCTTTCCGGCGGTGGCCTCTTCTCTAAATCAAAAGTATTACAAAGTGGCTTCAACAAAGATTATTTTATCTCTGTCGATATTCGCGAAGTGAAGGAAATTCCTTTATTCGCAGCTAAAGCCAAACTGAAATCCAACCATCCGGAAGGTTCTTACGAATTCGTAAAAGACGAAGACGGTAATCTGACATTGAATATCACAGACCCGAAAACATTCTGGAGCCTGGGTAAATATCTGGTTATTGAAGTAGGATAATGAAATACAAAAATCTCTTTATAGATCTGGACGATACCCTTTGGGATACGTACCATAACAATAAAAAATGCCTCGAAGAGCTTTATACCGATCACCACTTTGACCGGTATTATGCCTCCTTCGAGGCTTTCTTCGCTATCTATTGGCCGCACAATGAACTGTTGTGGAAGCAATATCGCGCAGGAGAGATCGACCGTCAAACGCTTATCATCGACCGCTTCCGTTACGTGCTTCGTCCGCTGGGTATTGAGGATACCCAATCGGTGCTGGCTGTCAATAATGATTTCCTGCAACGTACGACAACCAAGACCGGACTGGTCCCCGGAGCGATCGAGTTGCTGGAATATCTTCGCCCCTCCTACCGCATGTATATCTTATCGAATGGTTTCCGTGAAGTACAGGACAAGAAACTGCGCAACTCCGGACTGGCTCCCTACTTTACCCGGATGATCCTCTCGGAAGATGCCGGTATACAGAAGCCTCATAAGGGTATTTTCGATTTTGCCCTGATCAATACCAATTCCCGACGCAATGAAACGCTGATGATCGGCGACTGTTTCGAGGCCGACATATTCGGCGCCCACCAATCACGGATAGACCAGCTTTGGTTCAATCCGCAGGATCTGCCGCCCCAGGAGTTTACCCCTACCTATACAGTTAAACGTCTGGAGGAAATAAAAGGGATATTATAGACCTTTTTCAGTTGACAGATGACAAGTGACAGTTGGACTTCACGATCGAATATAGAAAAAGATGAAACCTCCAAAGAAAAAGCTTACGTCTTTTTGTCGAAAAGCTTACGCCTTTTTCAGAACGGGTAGGCAACCATTTCAAATGAGTGCCGCAGCGATTTTTCATGACTGCAGCAACTACTGGAAATGACTGCAACAGCTACCCGAAATGACTTCTACAAGCGAGATCCATAAAGTCACGTTTCAGCCTTCAGTCACTTCTCCGCATTGATTTACAAAGCATTATCCTGAAAGGAGAATAAAACGCGTCATCATATTTTCACCCTTCAGGATTGAGCCATGATTATCAAAGAGAGTGAGCTCCTGAAGGCTGAAACGTACATAATAAGTTCTCGTATGTAGCAGGTAAGTAACTATCCCCATTAGCACATTGGCTTATTGGCACATTATCCCCCTCTCCTTAAAATTCCGACGTAAAATGGAACTTGATATCCGGGAAATCCTGTTGTGCCATGGTCAGTACATAACCGGAATCGGCCAGATAAACATCACGGCCTTCTTTGTCAAGCGCCATATACTGCGATTTACGCTTCTTGAAATTATCCAAAGCGACCTGATTGTCACTTTCAATCCAGCAAGCTTTATAAAGACTGATCGGTTCCCATTTACACTGGGCACCATATTCATGCAACAAACGGTACTGGATTACTTCAAACTGCAATTGTCCGACCGTACCGATAATCTTACGGCCATTGAACTGGTTGGTAAAGAGCTGTGCAACCCCTTCGTCCATCAACTGTTCGATCCCCTTATTCAACTGCTTGGCTTTCATCGGGTCGGCATTTTCAATGTATTTGAACATCTCCGGCGAGAAGCTGGGCAACCCTTTGAAATGAAGCTCTTCACCGGCAGTCAGCGTATCGCCGATCTTAAAATTACCCGTATCCGGCAAACCGATGATGTCGCCTGCAAACGCTTCGTCCACCGTTTCTTTCTTCTGTGCCATAAAAGCAGTCGGGCTGCTGAAACGCAGTTGTTTGCCGAAGCGGACATGTTTATAAGGAGCATTACGTTCGAAACGACCGGAACAGATCTTTACGAAAGCAATACAACTGCGGTGATTCGGGTCCATATTCGCGTGGATCTTGAAGATGAAACCGGTAAAATTATCCTCTTCCGGCTCAACGACCCGTTCCACCGCCTGGATAGGACGGGGAGACGGTGCGATCTTGATAAAACAATCCAGCAGTTCCTTCACACCGAAGTTGTTCAGGGCAGAACCGAAAAAGACAGGAGCGATGTCTCCCCGCAGATACGTATCCACATCGAACTCCGGATAAACGCCTTCAATCAGTTCGATATCTGCACGAAGCTTTTCGGCCAGCGTATCGCCGATATGGTTTTCCAGTTCCGGGTTGTTTATATCGTTGAACTCGATCTTCTCCGTCACATACTGTTTACTCGGCGTGTAAAGGTCGAGTTTCTGCTCATATATATTATATACCCCTTTGAAACGCTGTCCCATATCGATCGGCCAGCTTAAAGGGCGCACGTTGATATGCAGTTCTTCTTCAATCTCATCCAGAAGATCGAAAGGATCTTTACCGTCACGGTCCATCTTGTTAACAAACACGATCACCGGCGTTTTGCGCATACGGCAAACTTCCATCAACTTACGGGTCTGTGCTTCCACACCTTTGGCAATGTCGATCACGATAATTACACTGTCTACGGCAGTTAACGTACGGAAAGTATCTTCGGCGAAATCCTGGTGACCGGGAGTATCGAGGATATTTACCTTATGATTGTCATAGTCGAAAGCCATCACAGAGGTTGCTACGGAGATTCCACGTTGTTTTTCTATTTCCATCCAGTCGGAGGTAGCCGTCTTTTTGATCTTGTTGGATTTTACGGCACCAGCCACATGGATCGCACCACCGAACAACAGCAGTTTTTCCGTTAATGTGGTTTTACCGGCATCCGGGTGGCTGACAATAGCAAACGTTCTTCTTCTTTTAATCTCTTCTGAATACTGACTCATTTTTATATCTTTATTTTATTTCAAACAGGGTTATGAACAGAGTTATCAACATACTTATCAACATATCAACAGGGTTATCAACACCCTACAATTTATCCATGCAAAGGCGAAGGCTCTCTTCCCAATGCGGGATAACGACACCGTATGTTTCTTTTATCTTTCTCTTATTCAACACACTATAGGGAGGACGTACGGCCTTTGTCGGATAATCTTTCGTTTCGATCGGCAAGACACGGCAATCGATCCCGGCGATCTGAAGGATCTTCACTGTAAAATCATACCAACTGCAAACACCCTCGTTCGAGAAATGATAAATACCCGGTACGAAAGCGTTCAGCTCATCGGATGTCACCACCACCAGCATGGCAGCTGCCAGGTCACCGGCATAAGTCGGCGTCCCGATCTGGTCGAAGACAAAGCCTAACTCATCGCGTTCTTTACCCAGACGGAGCACAGTCTTCACGAAATTATTACCGAACTCGGAATATAACCAGGCCGTACGGATGATAACCGCATCGGGACAAACCTCCTGCAACATCTCTTCACCGGCGAGTTTGGTACGACCATAAGCCGAAACCGGACGAGTGGCATCTGTTTCCACATAAGGGCGGTAACCCGTTCCGTTAAATACATAATCGGTTGAGACATGGATCATTTTAGCTCCGGCTTCGTGCGCTGCTTCACCCAATACACCGACTGCAAAAGCATTGATGCGGCGGCACAGGGCTTCATCTTCCTCTGCCTTGTCGACAGCCGTATAAGCGGCACAGTTCAACACATAATCGACCCGGTTGTCCTTGATCATTGCCCGCACGGCAGCAGGGTCTGTAATGTCCAATGTATCGACATCCGTAAAAAGGAAATTGTATCCTGAATAGTTCTTTGCCAGCAGGCGGATCGAATTGCCCAGTTGCCCATTGGCACCGGTTACTAATAATGTTTTCATTTCATTAATCTTCTAATTTCAAATCACCGTTCATATCTTCACGATACTTCTCGGCCAAAAGAGCCAGGAAAGAACTGATCTGTTTGATCGCCTCCTGTGTTTCCGAACTGACGGTTTTTCCCTGCATACGAAGAAGCAGATAGCCATAGATTGCGTTAAAACAGGTTTCCAGTTCCGGTAAATCTTCACCCCCGGACTTTGCCCTAAGTTGTACTATATAAGGAAGCGTTTTATAATAAGCCGCCCCGTAAACCATTTCTTTCGGGGATTTCAGCAATCGCAGGTGCAGGTCGGTCAGGGCAATGATCACATTCTTATTCAACTGAATATGTCCTTTTTCCATGACTCCTTCGCTACGCATCATATCGATCAGTTCTTCATACCATTTGGCTATCTCCTCTTTCACTTCGTCCGGTTGATCGTATTGGGCGATTACCGTCCGGCGGATCGAATCGAGATCAAACTGATTGGCACGTATCAGGTCTTCCACCTGCCACATGTATAATAAATACTCGGCTATATTTTCTTTTCTTTTTTGTCTCGCTATAATCATAGCTACAAAGATACACTATATTCAGATATCGCCCGATAAAAATCGGCATCTTTAACACCTAACTGGCGGCATGCCAGGCGCGCTGCGTTCAGATTCGTCAGAAAATAGTTGTCCGGTATCCGTATCGGGAAATCTCCGTAACGGGTCTGCAGGAAAGTAGCCCCGTCTTTTTCAATCACCGGATGCTGACCGTAAGAAATGGCGGTAATGTCTTCACGCACCTCTTCCGCCAACTGTCTCACAGCCGGATCGCCTTCAAAATAAATCAGTTTGCCGGAACGTTCGATCAGGGTTATGAAGTTCCTGAACGTACCGTAATAAGCATCCGGACTGTCATGGTCTGTTTCCGGTGTCCACGACAGATTGGTCAGTATGGCAATATGAGGACGGTAGAATTCCAGTTGAAAGCGTTTTTCCAATGCGGATGTAACATGCTCATCCCCTTCGATCAGGGCTATACGTGCTTCATAGCTCATATGTACCCGATTCGGCAACAAAGGGATTTCACTGGTCAGGGCATAATCGAAGGCCAGTTTCTGCCGCTGAAGGGCATAAATGATCATCGAGATAATTGTTTTCTTTCCACGGCTTCCCGCAACAACTACCCGAGTCTTCTCTTTGGTTCGCTGAAAAATGAATTCAGGTATAGAGAGAATTAATAACCCCAATTCCTTAGCTTTTATCAATTCCGGGTTATCCTGCTTGACAGTAGCACCCAAAACGACAAAATTATTATCCTTTGTTAATCTCTCCGGAAACCAACCGTCTCCATGACATGTACAACCTGCGGCGTGTAGCTTTGCTATCACTTCCTCTGCTATACCGTCACCTGAAACACTCACGTCATATCCCTTTTCATGAATAGCCAAAGCCAAATCAAGCACAAGAGGTTCGGTCACGGAGATTAAATGAACTTTTCGCATCGCTTAGATTTTGTCGCAAATGTACACATTTTCATTAAGGTTCACCATAACAGTAATAGAAAAAACATGCTTATATTTGACACAAAAAAAGTGAAATGGATATACAGATAATCGATACCGGGTACTTTTATGCAGATGGCGGAGCCATGTTCGGAGCTATTCCTAAAACGGCATGGAGCCGGCGTTATCCGAGTAATGAAACGAACGGCTGCGTCCTGGCAATGAGAAGCCTGCTACTATCAAACGTTCCCGAAAAAGTGGTCCTCATCGATACCGGAGCAGGCACAAAACATCTCAAGCAACTGGGCTATTATAACTTCTTCGATCTTGTCGACCTCGGGGAAGAATTACACAAACGGGACATTTCACCGGAACAGGTAACGGATGTCGTCCTCACCCATCTGCATTTTGATCATTGCGGCTATTCGACCCTGAAAAATGAAGAGACCGGAGAAATCTATCCGGCTTTTCCCAATGCGACCCACTGGGTCAGCCGCAGACAATGGGAGAATTTCCTCCACCCGAATGCATTGGAAAAGGATTCTTATTTTATTGAAAATATGCAGGCGATAGCAGACAAGGGGTTGTTACGCCTTATCGATACCGATACGGAACTTTGTCCGGGTATAGACTTGCGTCTTTTCGACGGACACACACCGGGGCAGATCGTTCCTTATATCCGGACACCCGAACAGACCTTTGTTTTTGCCGGCGATGTGATCCCGCTGGCTGCCAGCGTTTCTCCGGAATGGATATCTGCTTACGACACATTTCCGGTCACTTCTTATCAGGAAAAAATACGCCTACTGGAAGAAGCAGCCCTCGAAAGGCAAGCACTCATTTATTGCCATGATGCGTACATAAAATGCAGTACAGTAAAAAAAGTAAAAGACTTTTTCAAAAAGGATAAAACGATAGAAACACAGTAACTTCGTCGATTAAGAACGAGAATTATATCAGGTATAAAATAAATCACTATCTTTGGAAACAATCTCTAAGACAGATCATAAATACAAGAAAAAAACAGTATCATTTATAACTTTTTACGACGCATGAATAAACTAAGCAAATTAACGCTGCTTTGTGCAGCTTTTGCGGGAATGATGGCATGTTCCGACGGAAAAGTCGCTAAAGGCGATTACGGAATTATCCCACTTCCCCAGGAAGTTTCCATCACCAATGGAGGCTCTTTCGTATTAACGCCTTCTACTTCTATCATTTACCCCGAAGGGAATGATCTGCTAAAACAAGCTGGCGAGTTTCTGGCTTCTTATATTAAAGAAGCAACCGGTTATGCCCCGAAAGTGGCTACGGCAAAAAGCTCAAAGCCGATCCATCTTTCGATCGATAAAAGCATCTCCAATCCGGAAGGTTACCGACTGACAGTTACTCCCGAAGGCATTGAACTGGCCGGAGCGACCGAAGCCGGTGTTTTCTATGGCGTAAAAACTTTACGCAAGTCGATCCCCGCAGTTGCCGAAGGCATGAATATAGAACTTCCGGCTGTCACGATCAACGATTATCCCCGTTTTGCCTATCGGGGTATGCACCTGGATGTTTCCCGTCATTTCTTCCCGGCTGACTCTGTCAAAAAGTACATCGACATACTGGCTTTACATAATATGAACACTTTCCACTGGCATCTGACAGACGACCAGGGATGGCGTATCGAGATCAAGAAATATCCGGAACTTACAAAAATAGGTTCTCAACGCAAACAAACCGTGATCGGACATAACTCCGGCGAATATGACGGCAAACCTTACGGTGGTTTCTATACCCAGGACGAGATCCGTGATGTGATCGCTTATGCCAAAGAGCGTTTTATCACGATCATTCCTGAAATCGACCTGCCGGGACATCAGCAGGCTGCGTTGGCTACTTACCCGGAACTGGGTTGTACAGGCGGTCCGTATGACGTATGGCAACAATGGGGAGTTTCAGAAGATGTGATCTGTGCAGGAAATGAGAAATCAATGCAGTTCCTGGAAGACGTACTCTCGGAAGTGATCGACCTGTTCCCGTCCGAATACATCCACATCGGCGGTGACGAATGCCCGAAAATACGCTGGAAAACCTGCCCGAAATGTCAGGCAAGGATTAAAGCGGAAGGCATTAAAGGAGATAAAAAACACAGTGCAGAAGAATATCTGCAAAGCTCCGTGATCTCGCAAATGGAGAAATTCGTGGAAAGCAAAGGCCGCCATATTATCGGCTGGGACGAGATTCTGGAAGGCGGTCTGGCACCGAATGCCACCGTTATGAGCTGGCGCGGAGTGGATGGCGGCATCGAAGCGGCCAAACAACATCACAATGTGATCATGACCCCGAACACTTACCTTTATTTCGACTATTACCAGTCTACCGATACGGAGAACGAACCGATGGCTATCGGTGGTTATCTTCCTCTGGAACGGGTTTATTCACTGGAACCGACTGCCGGTATCCCGGATGAATATAAAAAATACGTGATCGGCGTACAGGCAAATCTCTGGACCGAATATATCCCGACCTTCTCACAGGTTGAATACATGGTTATGCCTCGTATGGCTGCTTTGGCTGAAGTGCAGTGGACCGATCCGAGTAAGAAAGAATATCAGAGCTTCCTGCCCCGTCTGGTTCGCATGACCAAGCTGTACGACCGTCTGGGATACAATTATGCCAAGAATATCTTCGATATCCATGCCGAATTCACCACTGATACGGAAAACGGCGAAGTCGTTGTCGATCTGTCTACAATGGGTGACGGCGATATTTATTATACACTGGACGGCAGCGAACCGACAAGTGCAAGCAATAAATACGATACACCGGTAAGGATCAAAGAAAATGCAACGATAAAAGCCGTTGTGGTACGTCCTGCAGGTAACAGCCGCGTATTCTCTGAAAAAATCACCTTCAGCAAATCGACAGCAAAGCCGGTTACCTTGCGGGTTGCTCCGAGCAGAGGGTATGAGTTCAAAGGCGGTCCTGAAATGACAGACGGCCTGACAGGTGATACGAACTATAAAACCGGACGTTGGCTGGGTTTCCAGGGGAAAGACCTGGATGCTGCTATCGACCTGAAACAACCGGTCGAAATCAGCCAGGTGGCTTTCAATACCAATGTGGTGAAAGGCGACTGGATCATGGGGGCAGCAGGAGTTACCGTTAAGGTTTCTGAAGACGGAAAGAACTTCAAAGAGATTGTATCCAAGACAATCCCTTCATTGAAGCAATCGGATAAAGACGGCATCTATCCGCAGGAAGTTACTTTTGCACCGGTTAAAGCCCGTTATGTAGAAGTGATTATCAAGAGTGACAAGCTGCCGGCATGGCACGGTGGCGCAGGCAATCCAGCCTACCTGCTTGTAGACGAAATTATTATTCAATAGGGTACTATCAACACAGAGCCGGTTAAAGACTTACCTCTTCCCGACGTAAGCTTTAACCGGCTTTTTTGCTTAAAATCCACACTGGTTTCATGCGAAGGACAATCATCACACTAAGCTTCCTCTTATACTTCTTCACACTGGCAAGTTCCAAAAATCAAGATGACCAGGAATATATTCTTGTTCTGAACTCCGTCAATTTCGATGAAGCCTGGACTAACGGAATCTATCAGTCTATCTGCAAATCATTCGACGAGTCGCCATACGCAGTCAAAGCGGAAGAGTTGATGATCCCGACCATTGCAAGCGCAGAAGAAGCTGCGGCCAAAAGAAATTCTTTACTGGAAAAATTCCCCCAGTGTCCCAAAGTCGTTGTCTTCATAGGCGATCCCGGATGGCTGGTGTGCCGTCCGTTATTCGATGACGAGTGGAAGGATATCCCTATCCTGATCTGTTATTCACGTGAATCAATGCCCGCCAGTCTGGAGAATCTCCTTTCGCGGAACCTATCCGACCAGCAACTCGTACCTGCCGGCCAACTTATGAAAGGTTATAATATAACGGCTTTATACCAACCCTTTTATATCCGGGAAACTCTTGAACTCATGCAACATATACAACCGGATATCAGGAATATAGCTTTCATATCCGACAACCGTTATATCAGCCTGTGCGCACAAAAAGAAGTCGAACAGACTATGTCGACTCATTTTCCTTCTCTGAAACTGCACCTTCTTACCACTACCCGGCTTTCCACCGAACAATTACTCGACACGATCTCGCGTTATAACAAAGAAACCGGTATTTTATATTATTCCTGGTTTTCGAAACATCTTCAAAACAAAGACAATTACCTGAACGACAATATACAACGGGTCGTTTACGGATTTTCCCATTATCCGGTCTTCACCATCGCAGACCAGCAAGTGGAAACCGGTTACTTTGCTGGAGGACATTACATCTCGTTATCCGACTTCAGCCACGAAACGACCCGTACGTTACAGAAAATAATCGAAGGTACTCCTGCCCGCGATATTCAGCCGCATCCCGGTGGTAAAGCACGAACTTACCTGAACTATCCCCATCTGAAATCACACAATACCGACAGCAACCTCTATCCCGGGGATGCAGTCTATTACCAGCGTCCTCCTAATTTCTATGAACGGAACAAGCTGGCTATGATCTGCATCGCCGCTCTTTTCTGCGCCATGATCGTCATCCTCGTCATGAGACTCCGTTTCTACTGGCAAAAGCGCCAGCAAAAGATACGCGAGTATGAACTGCTCGCCGGTTTCAGGCGTATGATAGACAATATGCCGGTCATTTATATCCGTCAGCAGATCATCTCTAACGAAAAAAGAGAACCCAACGATTTTATTTTCATAAATATCAACCGGGCTTATGAGAAGTTTTTCGGCTGTTCCCGCGAAGATGTGATAGGTAAGCGTTTTTCACAGATAAAACGGAAGTTTCCTAAACTCCAGTTCATAGATAATATGGGAATCAACCACAGCGGCCTGTTCCCAGTAGAAGACAAAGAAGGAAAAACCTCTTTCTTCGATGTATTGATTTTTCCGGACACAGAAAATGTGGTCGATATATTCTGCATTGACAAGACGGAAGCCCAGCAGAGCCTGAACTTACGCAAAAAGATAGAACAGGAAATCCGCGAACGTGAAAAAGCGGAGGAAGCGAACCGCCTCAAGTCCGCCTTTCTGGCTAATATGAGTCATGAAATCCGCACTCCGCTAAACGCAATCATCGGTTTTTCCAATCTGCTCGCCTATGAAGAGAATCTAGGAGAAAGAGAAGAGTTCATCCGGATCATCGAGAATAATAATGAACTATTGCTCCGGCTGATCAATGACATACTCGACCTGTCCAAAATAGAAGCGGGAACACTCGAATTTACTTATTCCGATGTAGACCTGAACAGTCTATTAACGGAAATAGAGCAAAGTTACCATATCCGTAACCGGCATCCGGAAGTTCAAATCTCTTTTGAGGAACGTTTACCTCAGTGTATCATCCATACGGAGCGTAACCGCCTGACCCAGGTCATCACCAATTTATTGAACAACTCCATGAAGTTCACCACCCGGGGAAATATCCGTTTCGGTTACCGGCAAGAAGGCAAGATGCTGCGTTTCTATGTAGAAGATACCGGCTGCGGCATTCCTGCCGATAAAATAGATTCGGTATTCGGACGCTTTGTCAAACTGAATAATTTCCAGCAAGGTACCGGGCTCGGACTTTCCATTTGTAAAACGATTGTTGAAAAACTCGGCGGAGAGATCGGTGTGGAGTCGGCAGAAGGAGAAGGAACTTTATTCTGGTTTACAGTGAAAGTTGAATAAAGACAAAAGCTATCCGGTGAAATAAATTAGATACCTTTGCGTCAAATATCTAATTTTATTCGCCATGAAAAGAAATATATTACTTTTAGCGGCGATCTGTTCCTGCTATAATCTGTTTGCCGAAGAGGTAATCGTAAAACAGTTCAGATACGCCGGCCCCTATGAAGTTAAAAAGCCGTTCCTGCAAGACAGCCTCGACGTAAACAGCAAGAAATTTACTGAAAAAGAGTTACTGAAAACATCCGTTCCGTTCAACAATGTCCGCCAAAGTATGCAATTCCTGGAGGTAAATGCCAGCGGGGAAAGTATGCTACCGGACAATAACCAGGCCTGTCATATCGGACTGGCTTCTTTCTATCTGAACAGCGACCGGTATGTAAAGGGATCTTTGCAGATAAAAGGACCGGAAACGTATGAGGTTTATATAAATAATGAAAAGCAGACACCTTCGGATGGGAAAGTGGCACTGACACTTGAACCTCACCGGTATGAAGTCATTATCAAATATCTGTCGGAAAAAGAAAAAACAGGCTCTCTGAAAGTCTCTTTCGATACGGAATCGGAAGCTGTCGTTACAGCAACAACCGATCCGGAAAAAAGATATACCATCAGCGATGTGTTCGACGGAACACGTATACGTTCCGTCAATCTCTCCCCTAACGGAAAATATCTGCTGACAGCTTACCAGACCACTTTCCCGGGTGGTAAAACCGAATCATACCAACAGGTTACCGACCGGGCCAGCGGACAAGTCCTGATGGAAAGTAACTCCATTAATTATAACTGGATGCCTCAAAGCAACCGTTTGTATTATACCCGTAACGGCTTGCAAGGGAAAGAACTGGTAAGCCTCGATCCTGTTACGAAAACGGAAAACATACTTTCTGTCAACTTGCCCGACGGATGGTTTGTCTTCTCCCCAACCGAAGATTATCTGCTCTTCAGCGTATCTGAAGAAGGGCCGAAAAAGGATCAGGATATGGAAGAAATCCTGGTTCCCGACGACCGTCAGCCGGGATGGCGCAACCGTTCCTTCCTGCACAAATACGATCTGGCGACAGGGGTTTTCGAGCGCCTGACTTACGGACATAATTCGACTTCGCTCAACGACATCTCACAAGACGGTCGTTATCTGTTATTCACCAGCCACGAACGGACACTGACCAAACGTCCTTTCAGCATCACGACGCTTTACCGCATGGACCTTCAAACCATGCAAACAGAAGCGTTACTGAAAGATCCGTTTATCAATTACGCCTGCTTCTCTCCCGATGGTAAACAATTGGCTATCGCAGGTTCAGGCGAAGCTTTTGACGGCATCGGATTGAATATCGCACCGGGACAAACCTCCAATACGGCTGACGGGCAACTATTTATCTATGATCCCGATAGCAAACAAGTGACTCCCGTAAGCAAGGATTTTAACCCGTCCATCCAGTCTTTTACCTGGAACAACCATAATAAACAGATCTATCTCCAGGGAGAGGATAAAGATTGTGTCCGCCTCTATGTGCTCGATCCGTCTAATGGCAAGATCAAACCTGTCCCGTTAAAAGAAGATATTCTCTCGGATTTTACGATAGCTACATCGGCTCCGGAGCTGGTTTATTTCGGAGAAAGTGCTTCCAACTCGCAACGTCTTTACGCTGTTGACCTAAAGAAGAATACGACTGCCTGCCTGAAAGACCTCTCCAAAGATATACTCAAAGATATCACGCTAGGTGAAGTACATGACTGGAACTTTAAGGCAGCGGCAGGCGATACGATTTACGGACGCTATTATCTACCTCCTCATTTCGATCCGAATAAGAAATATCCGCTGATCGTCAACTATTACGGTGGAACAAGCCCAACAGAACGCTCGCTGGAGAACCGTTATCCGTCACATGTGTATGCGGCATTGGGATATGTGGTTTATATCATCCAACCCAGTGGGGCAACAGGATTCGGACAGGAATTTTCGGCACGCCACGTCAATGCATGGGGAAAACGCACGGGAGACGAGATCATTGAAGGAACAAAAAAGTTCTGTACAGAGCATCATTTCGTGGATGCCAAGAAGATCGGCTGTATCGGAGCCTCCTACGGAGGATTCATGACACAATATCTGCAAACGAAAACAGATCTGTTCGCTGCAGCGATCTCGCATGCCGGTATCAGCGATATTACAAGTTATTGGGGAGAAGGGTACTGGGGCTATTCATATAGCTCGCTGGCAACAGCTAACAGTTATCCCTGGAATGCCCGCGATATTTATGTAGAGCAGAGTCCGTTGTTTCATGCGGATAAAATCAATACACCGCTCCTGTTCCTACACGGTTCTGTCGATACGAATGTGCCGATCGGAGAAAGTATTCAGATGTTCACTGCCTTAAAGTTATTAGGAAAAGAGACTGCCTTTATACAAGTAACAGGACAGAACCATCAGATATTCGATTATAAGAAACGTGCCGAATGGAATAACACGATCTTCGCCTGGTTCGCCAAATGGCTGAAAGAACAGCCGGAATGGTGGGAGGCGTTATATCCTGCTAAATCCTTATAAAAAGAGCCCCTCAGGCCACAGTCTGAGGGGCTCTTTTTATAAAATATATTGTTACGTTACACTATCCCACGCATCCGGTCTTCGAAAGCTGTCAGCGCAGCCTTCGCTCCTTCACCCATCGAAATGATGATCTGTTTATAAGGAACAGTCGAAACATCACCCGCTGCATAAATACCCGGAACACTTGTCCGGCAATGGCTATCAATCACGATCTCGCCCGGCCGGTTCGTATCCACCACCTCACGGAAAGCACCGCTATTGGCAGCCAGACCGATCTGAACGAATATACCATCCAGCCCGATCGTACGCACTTCATCCGTCTGACGATCTTTTACACGGATACCGGTCACTTTCTCACCGTTACCCACGACTTCCATAGTCTGTGAGTTCATGAATATCTCCACATTCGGCAGACTTCTCAGTTTATCCTGCAATACCTGATCGGCTTTCAGCGCATCGGCAAATTCCAGGACAGTCACTTTCGAGCAGATACCTGCCAGGTCGATAGCCGCCTCGATTCCCGAGTTACCTCCACCCACTACAGCCACATGCTTTCCTTTATAAAACGGTCCGTCGCAATGCGGGCAAAAAGCAACACCACGTCCGATATACTCTGCTTCGCCGGGAACATTCAGATGGCGCCAGCTTGCCCCGGTCGCAACGATCACTGCGGGTGCGATCAATTTCTCTCCGGTCGAAGTGGTCAATATTTTATCACGGCCCTCCACTACCACATTTTCTACCCGGCGATGTTCGAGGATATCGATCGGATAATCTTTCATATGCGACATCAGGTCGAGTGCCAGTTGCTGACCGGTCGTCTGAGGAACGGAGATCATATTCTCGATGCCCACCGTCTCCTTTACCTGACCGCCTACACGATCCGCCACGACTGCCACATTCAACCCTTTACGCGCCGTGTAAATAGCAGCCGCACTACCGGCAGGGCCACCGCCCACAATGATCACATCATAGTTCTTTTCTACTACAGGCAGGTCTGTTTCTTTCACGCCATACTGAGCTTCCAGCTTACCGAGCAGCTCGCCGAAATCACCCCTACCCACATGGATCAGTTTGCCGCCGGCAAAGACAGAAGGAACACCCTGCACTTTCATGGCTTCCACTTCTTCCTGATTGATCGCTCCGTCCACCATCTCATGTGTGATCTCCGGGTTCAGCGTAGCCATAGCATTCAGAGCCTGTACTACGTCAGGACAGTTGGTACAGGTCAGAGAGACATAAGTTGTCAGCTTGACTGGACCGTTCAAAGCTTTCACGCGGTTGCAGATACTTTCGTCGGGAATATTCTTTCCTTTCCCGTCACTATTCAGAAGCGCCAACAGCAGGGAGGTAAATTCATGTCCATTGGGAACACCACGGAATTTAATACCGGTCTTTTCCCCATTTTTCAATAAAGAAAATTCCAGTCCTTCTCCGTCGACCACCTGTACAGAGATCTTATCTGAACAGTCCGCCACATCGTTCAGCAGTTCCAACAGTTCCTTGCGGTTTTCGTGTTCTGAGGATACCTGAACATCAAACATATATTCGTTCGTCAGTCCGGCAAAAATACCGGATAACTGATTTTTCATTGAAGAGTCTAACATTATTAAAATCCTCCTTATTATTAGTTGTTTATTCTTTGATAGCTTCGAGCTATCCTATTATCAAATGAACCTGTAACTAAGTATGCCTCAAAGACAAAAAAGGCCGACAATATGTTGCCGGCCTCCAGTTTTACTATTAGATCTTACCGACCAGATCGATGCTCGGTTTCAATGTTTCGCCGCCTTTTTTCCATTTAGCGGGACAAACTTCACTCGGATGTTCAGCGATGAACTGAGCAGCTTCTACCTTACGAAGCAGTTCGTCTGCATTACGACCGATACCGTTATCGTTGATTTCAGCCAATTTGATCTTTCCTTCCGGATTTACCAGGAATGTACCACGGTAAGCCATACCGTCTTCTTCGATCATGACACCGAAAGCACGGCTCAATACGCCTGTCGGGTCAGCCAACATCGGGTATTTGATCTTACGGATCGTTTCAGAAGCATCGTGCCATGCTTTGTGTACGAAGTGTGAATCTGTACTTACAGAATAAACTTCTACACCCATAGCCTGGAACTGGTCATATTTGTCAGCCATATCTACCAACTCGGTCGGACAAACGAATGTAAAGTCAGCCGGATAGAAAAAGAAAATAGCCCATTTACCTTTGATATCGTCGCTGCTTACTGTTTCGAACTTACCGTTATGGTATGCCTGTACTTTGAACTCGGGTGCTTGTGAATTGATAATAGGTTCCATAGAATTTTTATTTTAATCGTTATTACTATTTTGTTTTGTTTCTGATGCAAAGATAAGTTGCCGGTTCGAGGTAAGAACAAAAAATCCAATCGAAAGGTTTTATGCCCTCATAGACAAAATCTTTGGGTATCAGTATTTCAGAGTTATTAACAAGTGGATTCAATCCGGCCAGCACAGGCTCTCACCCTTGATTTCCGAGGTTTCGAACTCCAGAGTGGCATGATGTATACCAACATGTTGAAGCTCGTGCTTGATCTCCTGTTTGATGCGTTCCATATCAGACAGATCGTCGATCGAGACATGCGCGGTCAAGGCTGTTTCAGTCGTGCTGATCGCCCAGATATGCAAGTGATGGACACCCTGTACACCTTCCACGGCATGCATGGCCTTTTCCACCTTTTCAATATCGGTCCCGGCAGGAACGCCGTCGAGCGAAAGACGTAAGCTGTCACGCAACAATCCCCAGGTAGAATAGATGATGACTAAAGCTATGATCAATCCGATAACCGGGTCGATAATATACCATCCCGTATGTGCAATGACAATCCCGGAAATAACGACTCCGACAGACACCAGCGCATCCGCCGCCATATGCAGATAAGCCCCTTTCACATTCAGGTCTTTATCCTTATCCTTCATAAAAAGCCATGCCGTAACTGCATTGATAACAACCCCGATCCCTGCAACCCAGGCGATTGCATCTCCTTCTACCGGACGGGGATGAAACAGTTTCGTTATGCTCTCAGCTATAATAATGCCGACAGCGACCAACAGAATGACCGCATTCAGCAGGGAGACCAATACCGTACTTTTCTTATACCCATAAGTATAACTAGCCGTCGGATGTACCTTTGCCAGCCGGAAAGCCAGCATAGCCAGTACCAGGCTGGCGACATCCCCCAGGTTATGTCCGGCATCGGATAGCAAACCGAGCGAATTATACCAGAAGCCCGCAGCAAACTCGGCTACAACAAATGCCAGGTTCAGGGTAATACCGATGATAAAGGCTTTATTCAAAGAGGTTATTTCGTGATGATGGTCATGATGATGTTGTTCCATATTCATTCTTACTTTTATTTGAGTAACAAAATGAAACAAAACTATGTTTTTCCCAGCAATAAAAATCTACCTGATTGTAGGTAAAATGTCACACAATTTTATCCTCCGGTCTTTGGATTTCGTTATCTTTGGACACAAAGCAAACTAAAAGAAAAAGAATATGAGAAGAATAAGTTTTTTCATTTTTTCGGCAGGTGCACTACTAACCTATATGGCCGGTTTGACAGCATGTGGCCTGGCAGGAAGACCTATCGCTCAATCAGCTCCTGATAATAACCCCAGTTATAAAGTCGAGTATCTATTCGAACATGATGGTTGCAAAGTATACCGGTTCATGGATATGGGGAATTACGTCTATTTCACCAACTGTCAGGGAGACGTAACGAGTATCGAGAACGACAGCATCCGTCTCGTTAACAAAATCCGTAGACAACCGGTAAAAATTCACAGGGAACGGATTGAATAGGGTCACACGGTAATACCCTGTTTCTTAAATATCTCTTTGGCATTTGCCAGACGTTCGGCAGACAGAGGTTCCACGTCTTTTAATTTGTATTCGATTCCTTGTGCTTCATATTTATAAGCACCCATTGTATGATAAGGCAACAGCTCTGCTTTCTGCACCATTTTATAGCGGCTGATATATTCAGCCAGTTTATTCAGCGCATCGTCATTATCAGTCAGTCCGGGAACGATGACATGGCGGATCCATACAGGAACACCGCGTTTCTCCAGTTCATCCAGGAAACGTAACGTATTATCCAGCTTCACTGCCGTTAACCGGGGATGTAATTCGGGATCGATCGTTTTTATATCCAGCAGGACCAGGTCGACATAATCCAACACTTCCAAAGCTTTCGGTGTACAGATATAACCGGAAGTATCCAATGCCGTATGAATACCGGCTTCCCGGCAAAGACGGAAAAAAGCGGTAAGGAATTCAGCCTGCAACAAAGGTTCTCCTCCGGTGACAGTCACACCACCTTTAGCTATAAAATTTTTGTAGCGCAAGACTTCCGCCAGAAGTTCTTCCGGTGACAATTGGTATTTAGCACCTCCCCGGCTGTCCCAGGTATCCGGATTATGGCAATAGAGACAACGAAGCGGACATCCCTGCATAAAAACGACGAAGCGAATTCCGGGTCCATCAACTGTACCGAAACTTTCTAAAGAATGAATTTTCCCCTCCATAAGCAGATGACAAGTGATAGTCAACAGATGACAGATGACAGCCAGGACACATTTACGCATCCTCTAACTGTCAACTATCACTTGTCAACTGTCAACTTTTAAAGTGAGTGATTGATTGTTCTTGAAATGACATCCAACTGCTGTTCGCGTGTCAGTTTCACGAAGTTCACGGCATAACCGGAAACACGGATGGTCAGCTGCGGATATTTTTCAGGATGGTCCATAGCATCCAACAGTAATTCCTTATCGAAAACGTTCACGTTCAGATGTTGACCGCCGTCAGGAGTAAAGTAACCATCCAGCAAACCTACCATATTGGCGATCTGAATATCACGTTCTTTACCTAAAGTAGACGGAGAAACGGCAAATGTATAAGAAATACCGTCATGTGCATGCTGGAACGGCAACTTGGCAACAGAAGCCAGTGCGGCAATCGCCCCCTTGGTATCGCGTCCGTTCATCGGATTGGCACCCGGAGCAAACGGCGTACCGCCTTCACGTCCGTCAGGCGTAGCACCTGTCTTCTTTCCATATACGACATTAGAAGTAATGGTCAGGATAGACTGTGTCGGAGTAGCGTTACGGTATGTCTGGTGCTGACGCAGATATTCCATGAACATTTCAGTAATATCCACAGCAATACTGTCCGTACGGTCATCGTTGTTTCCGAAAGGAACATAATCGCCTTCGCGCTCAAAACCGACAGCCAGTCCGCGTTCATCACGGATCACCTTCACCTTCGTATCGCGGATAGCCGCCAATGAGTCGGCCACGATAGAAAGACCGGCAATACCTGTCGCACGGATACGTTCCACATGACCGTCGTGCAAGCCCATCTCGAATGCTTCGTAAGCATACTTATCATGCATATAATGGATGATCTTCAAAGCATTGACATATACCTTCGCCAACCAGCGCATCATCTGTTCGTATTTCTCCATTACTTCGTTATAATCGAGGTATTCGCTGGTGATCGGCTCGAACTTCGGAGCTACCTGCGCACCTGAACGTTCGTCACGTCCGCCATTGATCGCATACAGCAAACATTTAGCCAGGTTGGCACGTGCACCGAAATATTGCATCTGCTTACCGATCTTCATTGGAGATACACAGCAGGCAATACCATAATCGTCGCCATAATCCGGACGCATCAGATCGTCATTCTCATACTGGATAGCGGAAGTATCGATAGAAACCTTTGCACAGAAACGTTTCCAGTTTTCAGGAGCATTATTGAACCACAGCACCGTCAGGTTAGGTTCCGGAGCCGGGCCGAGGTTATATAATGTATGCAGATAACGGTAAGATGTCTTTGTCACCAGAGAACGGCCGTCGACACCTTGTCCGCCTAAAGATTCAGTCACCCACACAGGATCGCCGGAGAACAGATCGTTATATTCCGGAGTACGCAGGAAGCGGACAATACGCAGTTTGATGATGAACTGGTCGATCAACTCCTGTGCTTCTTCTTCCGTCAATTTGCCCTCACGGATATCTTTTTCAAGATAAATATCGAGGAAAGTAGAAGTACGTCCCAACGACATAGCCGCACCATCCTGGTCTTTTACAGCAGCCAGGTAAGCCAGATAGACAAACTGAACGGCTTCGCGTGCATTCTTAGCCGGCTGGGTCACATCGAAACCGTAACTTGCACACATCTTTTCGAAAGCCTTCAAGGCCTTGATCTGTTCGGATATCTCCTCACGGCTCTGGATAATCTCTTCCGTCAGTTCCTGAATATCGAGTCGTTTCAGATAGTTCTTCTTCTCTGTGATCAGGATTTCAGTACCATACAATGCTACACGACGGTAGTCACCGATGATACGTCCGCGTCCGTAAGCATCCGGCAGACCGGTGATGATAGCGGAGCGACGTGCTGCAACCATTTCATCCGTATAAGCTGAGAATACGCCTTCGTTATGCGTCTTTCTGTATTTCGTGAAGATTTCTTTTGTCATCGGGTCCAACTCATAGCCATAAGCAGTCAAGCTGTTTTCTACCATGCGGACACCGCATTTCGGGAAAATACCGCGTTTCAGCGGAGCGTCTGTCTGCAAACCGACAATGACCTCATTTTCCTTGTCGATATACCCGGGACCGTACGTATCTATCCCCTGCGGTAATTTAGTTTCAGCATCGTAAACACCTTTCTCCCTTTCTACCTTAAACATTTCGGTCAGTTTATCCCAAACCTTTTTCGTCTTATCCGAGGAGCCCTTCAGGAAAGAATCATCCCCTTCATAAGGTTTATAATTGTTCTGGATAAAATCCCTTACATTAATCTCTCTTTTCCAAATTTCGCCTTTGAACTGCGCCCAGTTCTCGTTTTCAAACTTCATACCTATCTTTGTTTACTTCGGTTTTAATTTCGAGACAAAGGTACAGCTTTTATATGGGACAAGAAACTGGTCATATATACTTGATATGCCGGAAACGGTCAAAATGCCTACAAATAGTTACAAAAAAGGCCGGAGAATAGTAGCATATAGCCTCTTTTAGGTATCATAGCGTATGGATTATAAATAATAACAAAAAAATAAAAAAGGGACCATCCTTCACAGGGGAGCCCCTTTTTTATGTCGGAAACAACCAATAAAAACTTCCCGACATACGTTTAATCATCTTATATGCTTACATAATTAGCAAAAAGGTTTTGATATAGCGATTATACTAATAGTGTTACTTTTTACATTTGCAAAGATAGAGGCGGCTAGGAAAGTACACAATACCTATAATAGAGTAAAAAGGGAGGTGTCTGTTACCTACTTTGTGTTATATTAAGCAAATTGCTTTCTATACTAAAGAAAAGACGAAAAAATAAAAAGAGCCATTCTTCACAGGATGGCTCATCTTTTATATGAAAGGGACAACCAATAAAAAAACTCCCTTCCACTTGGGTATTTTACCTTAAATAATAGGTGTACATAAAAATCAACAAATCGGGGTTTTGGTCAGGACGATTATACTAATAGTAAAACTTAATTGATGGTGCAAATATACGGGCACTACCCTAAGGCCACAATACCTATATATATGTAAAATGGACTCATTTCTAACTATTAGTAGGGATTACAGGACAAAAAATCACCAGCGCAGCTATTCTGCCAGCAGATTCTCTCCCGTAACACCTGCCGCCCCTCGGCGACGGAGAATACCCTGGTCAAGGAAAGCATTCAGCTCGTTCATGGCCTCGTAAGGAGTCAATCCGGTCAGCCCTATATATTCCTTTCGTGTAATGCAAATGTTTATTTTGAGGAAAGAGATCAATTTATCCTTCCTCTCTTCCACAGTAGAGTGGCTTATTTTCTGTCTCCGTGTCAGGGAATGCACACGTTCGAACTTCATCTCCTGTTTGATTTTTTTGCAAAATTCACTGCTGATTCTCATAGTATATATAGATTATTATTTATGTCAAAGAAACAAAATTCCATTTAAACAAATTTTCATTCAAAAATCATTCTTTATTCATTCGACAGATGTCGAATGAATAAAGAATGATTTTTGAATGAAATAGACACCTTTGAGAAAGGAATGCTTTTATATATAAAATAACAATTTAATACCTATTACTAGGTAGCCAAAATCAAATTATACCTATTATAGGTGACTACCCAAATTCTTATATATGTTTATATTTGCAAATATAATTCACACATAAATATTAATATTATGAAACAGTTTATCCTATCTTTACTTATTATCCTAGCAAATATATCAAATATATCTGCAGAAGTTGTCCCTCCTTATCAGATTTTACAAACGAATATTACATATTCATATAATGTAACTGAAGGGAATGTTCTTAATTCTAAGACTGTTGTAACATTCAATGGAAATGGTCTGAATAATACAGGGATATCTAGAGGCACATGTACTCTCGTACTATCCAAAACCCCTTATTTAGACAATTATTCAGAATGCTATTATTCTGCTCCATACAAACAAATACTTCTAAATAAACCAGGAGTAGAATCAAACTACATTTTTCCACTCGAAGGTAATAAACAGTATCGACTTATCAGCATAAATAATGATAGTTACTACACTCTTACACATAGAAGAGAGCAAATTCCTAATGGAATATATTATCAATATATACTGCTAAAGTTTGCTTTAAATCCAGCAGGAAGCTGGGCCATCATAAAAGAAGCCAATAATCAAATGATAAAAGTAAAAGATGGACTATATTATGCTGCAAAAAAAGCAGATCCTACCCCCGAACCTGAACCCGAAAAGAAATTTGACTTATCTGTTGAAAGCATAAAAGTAACTCCCAACAGCAACAGTATCAATGGTGATGTTAAAGCTTCTGTAACCATCAAGAATAACGGGAACAAAACAGCAAATAATTGCTGTGTACGATTCTTTTTATCCAAATATAACACCGTATACAAACCATATCAATATTTATTTTCAACAGTATTTAAACTAGGTTCACTTGATGCCGGAAAATCGACGACACATGAGGAAACATTAAATTTTTTAAGTCAATCTGCTGCATCACCAGGATCCTACTATATAATTGCAGATGTATATTCATCAACTGCTGAAAAAGAGGATAGTGATGATACAAATAATCAAAAAGCGACTCCTTTTACAATAAAAAGTGGCAAATCTTTAAATATTATAAACAATAGATCTTCCATACAAATAACTAACATTACCGAAGAGGATCTCGGTAACACAATCTACATAACCGGAAGCAATGCCAGATCAATAAAAGAAATTCCAATCAATACAACTAACGAAATTAACATTACAAACAATTGGTCAGACCCCATTTTATTTATAACTATTATTGATAAAGATGGAAATCGAAAAGATACCAAGATTAACAATACAAAATAAAAATCTAATTTTCAACTCTTAAACGGCACACGATTCAAGTATTTTATTCAGATAGCTAGAACTACAAACAATAATGCCATAGTTCTAGCTGTCTGAATTATTCATAAATAGACATCTCTATTTATAAAGCATTTAAGATTTTTATAATATTGATATTGAACAACAATCATTCTATTCGTAGATACTCTCCTCCTCAAAAGTTCAAATAAGACCTATATATCAGCAAAATAAACTTGTCACTAACCATTAATGGAGATTTTACAGCATTTTTCCAGCAAAACTCCATATAATACCTACAAATAGGTAACATTGGGTAATTTTTACCTACTATATGCGATTGCGCATACTTTTTAACCGCCCTAATTTTGCCAAAAATTTCAAAAGGCAATGAGAAAATTAACAAATTTGTTGGCTATCACTCTACTTGGATCCTGCGCAACAGCCTTCGCACAGAACGAAGAGACACTTACATCAGCAGAAGAATCTGCAGAAATTTATGCAAGCGGTTATGAAAAATTTAGATTTGGCGGTTATGGTGAAATGGCAGCCAGCTATATGGATTATCAATGGAACAGATTAACCCCCTACGGATCAGCTAAAAAAAGTCGGGGTAGCATATCTATACCACGTTTTATCGTCGCTTTCGATTACAAATTCAGTCCTACATGGATATTAGGAGCAGAAATAGAATTTGAATATGGAGGGACTGGTATGGCACGTGAATTGGAATGGTACTCTGAAGGTGGAGAATACGAAATGGAAGTAGAAAAAGGAGGAGAAGTTGCTCTGGAACAATTCCATATTACCAAACTGATTCATAAATCATTCAATATACGTGCCGGACATATTATTGTTCCAGTTGGTTTGACTAATGCACATCATGAACCGATCAATTTCTTTGGAGTATACCGTCCTGAAGGGGAAACGACAATTCTCCCTTCAACATGGCATGAAAATGGTATTGCATTCTTTGGAACAATAGGAAAGTTTGATTACGAAGCTATGCTTGTTGCAGGGTTAGACCCATTAGGCTTCCGTAATACAGAATGGATTGCCAGTGGAAAACAAGGAGCATTTGAAATTGACAACTTTACAAGTCCAGCTGTTGCAGGACGCATTAATTATAGCGGAGTAAAAGGCTTACGTGTTGGAGCCTCCGCCTACTTTAATCGCTCTTCTAAAAATGCATCCAAGCCTCAACGGACATCGGGATACAATTTTGATGTTACAGTTCTTACAGCTGATGCTCAATATAAAACAAAAAATCTGACAGCACGGGCTAACGTTGTTTATGGGAATCTCAGTAATAGTGAAAAATTATCACAAATAAATCAAGGTAGTACGGGTAGTTCGGGATATCCCCGTACACAAGTAGGAAAAAATGCGATCAGCTACGCAGCTGAAACAGGCTACAATGTAGGCTCATTTTTTAACGACAATGCACCACGCATATACCCATTCGTACGCTATGAATATTATAACCCTATGGAGAAAACACAGGGAAAAGTATTAGCAGATAAACGTATGCAGATATCAATGTGGACTGCCGGAGTTAACTATTACGCACTTCCTAACCTGGTTATAAAAGCTGATTATTCCAATCGCCGTGTCGGCGGAGGAAACTATAACAGTGAAAACATGATATCAGTAGGTATCGCATATATCGGCTGGTTTTTGACTAAATAAATCAATTAAACAATAAATTATATGGAAATGAAAAAGCAAAATCTTTTTGCCATGTTGTTTTTAAGCATGGGTATGTTTCTCACAACAGCTTGCAGTGATGACGAATCAGACAAAGAAGATGATGGTGACAAAAAAGTCACAGCAGAAATGCTGGATAAAGTTATTGTCACTTATGTAGACAAAACAGTTATTCCTACTTATGCTTTGATGGATGAAAAAGTTGAAGCACTGGACAATGCCGTAAAAACATTCATAGCCAGTGGAAACCAAAATGATCTGGATGCAGCTTGTGATGCATGGAGAGCAGCACGCAAACCTTGGGAAGAAAGCGAAGCATTCTTATACGGTCCTGCTGATTACGAAAATTTAGACCCCAGTTTGGATAGTTGGCCTTTACAGAAAGATGATATTGACCAGATCCTGGCAACACAAGATTTTTCGAGTTTAGATGATGATACAGAAGATGCACAGGGGGTCAGAGGTTATCACACATTAGAATATCTGTTATTCAATGACGGTAAACCTAAAGTAGCAACAACAGTTACAGCCAATGAAAAAGGATATATGCAGCGCGTTTCAGCTCGTTTGCTAAAAGATGCACAACGTCTGCATAAAGCATGGTCAGAAGGTCTAGGAACAACAGAAGTGCCAACAGCTTTCGGACAAGAAATGAAAGATCACAATGGTCGTTTATCCAGTGCCGCTCATGTTGTTAGTACAATCATCGACGACGGTATAAAAAATATTGCAGATGAAGTCGGTAGCCAGAAAATAGCAAATCCATACAACTATTGGAAATCCGGAGAAAAAGAACAAGCCGTTTTAGAAGTTGAATCTTGGTACAGCTGGAATTCTTTGGTAGACTATGAAGATAATATCATCAGTATTGAAAACTCATATTTTGGTGGACGTGAAGGAAGCCGTGATGAAGCAACCAGTATGTCAGCTCTTGTCAAGTCTGTGGATGAAAGTCTGGATAGCCGGGTTAGAGAACAACTGACCGCAACACGAAAAGCTATCAGAAATATCCCTGCTCCATTCCGCAGTAATCTGGGTGCTACCACTGAAATCGAAGCAGCAATGAAAGCTTGCAGCGAGTTGTCAAATATTTTCACAGAAGTAGCTAATGCATTAGAAGTTAACAACTAACAAAAGCTAATCAAGGTAAATATAAAACAAATAACGATATGCGCGTATCTTACCGAAAATTACATTCAGATCGGGGATTCGTTAGATACAAAGTCCTTTATGGACTTTGTATCTTTGCGTTACTGAATGGCGCGACTTCTTGCGAAGACGGATTAGACGATACTGAGATCAGAAAACCTAACGGGAAACTTGCAAAACAAGAGGAGTTGTCTGCGGGAATTTCAACCCTTTTTAATTCCGGACCTAAAGCATATGATCAGGCAGCCGACTGGGTTACAGGAGAATATGATACTCGATTCAATTTAGGAGACAATTTATACGATCGTTCCCGGGGTACAGGTGAAGGAGTAGGAAATGGATTAGGTCCTGTTTATGCCGGTTATTCTTGTGGTAGTTGTCACAAAAATGCAGGACGGACCAAACCATCCCTTTATACAGACGGAGGATCCGGCACTTACGGATTTTCATCCATGCTAGTATATATTACCCGTAAAAACGGAGGGTTCTATCCACAATATGGACGTGTTCTGCACGATCAAGCCATCTATGGAGTAAAACCTGAAGGAAAGCTTAAAGTAACTTTTACAGAAGATGAGTTTGAATTTCCCGATGGAGAAAAATATCGTTTACAAACTCCACACTATAACATTACAGACTGGTATGCAGACAGTATAGCTCCATCCGATCTACGTATCACCGTAAGACAGCCGCTTCGCCATGTAGGTATGGGGCAAATGATGGCATTAGATCTCGATGAATTACAAGAGCTTGCCAACAGAAGTAATTATCCAGAGTATGGCATCAGTGGACGTCTGAACTGGATTACTGAACGGGGAGTTTATCAGATTGGCGTTTCTGGTAATAAAGCACAACATGCTGACCTAACAGTAGAACTTGGCTTTTCTTCTGATTTAGGAGTAACTAATGATCGGTATCCAGAAGAAGTATGTGAAGGACAAACTCAAATGATGGGTTTCTCTCAATATGGTGTAGATATATCAACGGAAGATATGGAAAATGTGGATCTTTATATGCAGGCATTAGGAGTTCCTGCACGACGAAATATCGATGATCCGACTGTTCTTTTGGGTGAAGAGAAATTTTATGAAGCTAAATGCCACTTATGCCATACAGTTACTTTGCATACCCGTCCACGTGGTACAATATTGTTGAATGGGACACAATTACCCTGGTTAGGGAGCCAGGTTATCCATCCCTATTCAGACTTCCTGCTACATGACATGGGGCCAGGGTTAGATGACAACTATCCTAGTGGTTTAGCACAAGGTTGTGAATGGCGTACAACTCCGCTTTGGGGAATTGGATTACAGTCCATTGTCAACGGGCATACTTATTATTTACATGACGGACGAGCACGTAATTTGACAGAAGCAATTATGTGGCATGATGGCGAAGGTGCAGCCTCACGAATACTTTATTCACGAATGAGTAAAGAGGAGAGAGACGCTCTTATCAAATTCATCAATTCACTTTAATTCAGTTATTATATCGACAAAAGATTTACTTTATAAAAAAACAGAGAATGGAACTATCATATAAATCAATCGCAACAGCCCTGCTCATCTTGGCTGGAACAACTGCGTCACTAAAAGCACAAGATATACAAATAGATGACAAATACGTTGAGAATGATGTTGTATCCTTAGCAGGAAAAAAAGGATTCTCTTTCAGCACAAAAGCCGGGGATTTCTTATTTAAGCCGTATGCTTTAGTACAAGCTTCAGGGACTTTCAATTATTATGACGGGCCGGGGTTAGAAACTCCCTATGCCGATAATATAGCCAACTCCGGATTTGCTATACCTAATGCAATTTTAGGTTTCACAGGAAAAGCTTTTGGTAAAGTAACATTCAACCTCTCTATCAATGCTGCCAAAAGTGGTGGAGCCCTATTACAGCAGGCATGGTTCGATGTTGCTTTAAAAGAATCATTCCGTATCCGTGTCGGTAAATTTAAAACACCGTTTAGCCATGGTTATTTGACAACGCTCGGGGAAACTTTATTCCCTGTATTACCGACTTCCCTGAATACAGCAGTTTCATTACCATACTCTTTAAACTCTGTAAATCCTGTGTTTGCCACCGGTTTTGACTTAGGTATACAATTTCATGGGCTTGTCAACGGCAAATGGAATTATCAAGTAGGTATTTTCAATGGCACAGGGATCAATGTCAATACAGCAACAAAGACAATGAGTGACGATCATAAATGGCTTCCTTCTCTTCTTTATTCCGGACGTATCGCCTATATGCCCAAAGGAGTCATGCCCTCTACACAAGGAGATCCGGAAAATCTGAATGATGATAAAATAAGTATAGCCCTTGCTACGTCTTACAATGTAGAAGCAGAAAATGAAAGTAGCAATGATCTTCGTTTAGGTGTAGAGTTTTCCTGGATCAAAAACAGATTCTACTTTGCTGCAGAAGGTTATTATTTGAATATGAAATTTACCAAACGCCAAATGATATCTAAAGCATATAACTTTTGGGGAGCTTATGCACAGGCTGGTTATTTCATAACAGATAAATTACAAGGGGCACTACGCTATGACCTGTTTGACCGTAATGGAGCAGATATGGGAGGTTTACTAAATATGCCGGCAATCGGAGCTAATTACTATTTCTTCAATTCGAACCTGAAACTTCAAGTAATGTATCAGTTTATGGGACGTACCGGACATGCATCTCAAATCGATCGTGATGACGATGGAGTTGGCATGCCTATGCATTCAGCAACTGCGATGTTGCAATATACATTCTAAATATACAATAATGAATATTGATAATATGGAATATTTCATACGAAATTCTATTTTCTCCTTATTATTAACAAGTTGTTTGTTAAGCTGTGATGACGGGAAAATATATCCGAAAGAAACAGAAGAAGTCAGTGGAGGTAAAGCAACCATTAATGTTCGCTTTACCGGGCAAGAGGCCTGGCCATCTGAATATATGTTACTTTTTGCAGCTTTTGGAGATGATGAAGAAATGCCCGTTGTATCAAAAATAATCTCCAGGCCCAGCTCTGAGGATGAAGAAGTTTCTGTAACATTAAATGGATTGGATGAACGCACAAAAAGAATAACTGTAACGGTTGCCAACAAAGGACGACAGCCTTTATATCACTTTTATTCATATCCACTGAAAAATACAACAGAAGAAACAATTCTTCCTGTTGAAACAATAAATCTGGCGACATATGATCGTATACAACACCAGGTATACAACAATTATTGTATCGCCTGTCATGGAGCAGGAGATTATGCAGCTGCAAATCTTTATTTGACAGAGAATAAAAGTTATGAAGCAACAGTTAACGTTCCGGCTCCATTGTCATCAACAGGCAAAATGTTGGTAAAGCCCGGATTGTCATCTCAAAGCTTTCTTGTTGATATTCTAACAAATGATATTGTAAACTATAATCACACTGACGTTCTTCCGGAAGATGAACTAATCACCCTCATCAAAACATGGATCAACGATGGTGCCCAAAAATAAAGTTAATGACATTCAAAACAAAAACATACGAACAAGACTTCATTCACGCTCAAATTTGTTCTTTTGAAGGCAAGGGAGGGGTGACGGAATATCATATACTATTTTCCGTTACCAACCCTTCGCTGCCTTTTACCAAACAATTGGATAAATTAGAAAAAGCATACGAAACAGTAACAAAAGAAGAAGCCGGTAAAGCCGTAGCCGTATTCCGGCGGTATTTCCTGAGCGATGCGGCAAATCAAACGGAACTGCTGATGGAACGGGAATGTGAAAACCCGTTCTGTGCATTATCGATCGTACAACAAGCTCCGCTAAACGGTACTAAAATAGCCTTATGGGTTTATTTACAAACCGATATGACTACGGAGACTTACAATTCCGGTATGTTTGAGGCTTCTCATAATAAGTATCGCCATCTGTGGACCGGCGGTGCATACAACAAGGCTGCCACATCCGAATATCAGACGCGTCTGTTACTGAACGATTATGTACTGCAACTGACCGAACAACATTGTACGCTGGCAGCCGACTGTATCCGGACCTGGTTTTTCGTACAGAATGTAGATGTAAACTACGCCGGTGTCGTAAAAGCCCGCAAAGAGGTTTTCATCACACAGAATCTGACGGAGAAAACGCACTACATAACCAGTACCGGGATAGAAGGACGCCATGCCGATCCGGAGGTATTGGTACAAATGGATGCCTATACGGTAGACGGCCTGCAACCGGAACAGATACAGTTCCTCTATGCCCCTACCCATTTGAACCCGACTTATGAATACGGTGTCACCTTTGAACGGGGCACAGCCGTTTCGTACGGTGACAGGAAACAGATATTCTTGTCGGGAACAGCCAGTATCGATAACCGGGGGGAGATCGTCCATCCCGGAGATATTTTGAAACAGACTGAACGGATGATGGAGAATATCAGCGTCCTGCTGCAGGAGGCCGGAGCTTCCGTTGCCGATATCATGCAGGCTATCGTCTATCTTCGCGACCCGGCAGATTACGAGGAAGTAAACCGTTATATCCGCACCCATCACCCGGATATGCCGCACCTGATCGTACTGGCACCGGTATGTCGTCCGGGATGGCTGATCGAAACGGAATGTATTGCCGTTATTCCGGCAGACTTTCCGCAATACCCCTGTTTATAAATAAAACACCATAAATACAACAACATGTATAAACAAGGAAAATACAAAGAGACAGATAAAATGAGCGACTTGATTTGCGAGAACTATCCCATGGTTCTCGTAATGAGCCGCTTCGGTATCGACCTGGGATTCGGGGAGAAAAACATCGGGGATGTATGCCGACAGAACGAAGTGGATTGCTGCACGTTCCTTACCGTTGTCAATTTCCTTTCGGAAGAAAATTCAGGTACGATTAACGAGATCAACAATTGCCTTTCCCTACGGTCGCTGATCACTTATCTGCATAATGCGCACGATTATTTCCTGAACTTTCGGTTGCCGCACATCCGCCGTAAACTGACGGAAGCGATCACCGGATGCCCGGGCGATATCGCCTTCGCTATCACTAAATTCTTCGACGACTATGTCTACGAGGTCCATAAACATATGTCGTATGAAGAAAAGATCGTCTTCCCTTATGTACGCAACCTGCAAGACGGAGTGAAAGATTCCAAATACAATATCAGTATCTTTCGCAAGCGGCACGACCAGATAGAGATGAAGATCGTCGAACTCAAGAATATCCTGCTCAAATACTATCCCGGACCCGACAATTATCTGCTGAACAGTGTCCTGTTCGATATCTTTGCCACCGAACAGGATCTGGCTTCTCATAACCGGGTAGAAGATTTCCTCTTCGTTCCCGCCGTACTAGCAATTGAAAAAACAATCAAATGACCGTTGCTTTATGAGCACTAACTTTAAAATAGCTGTTGCAGAACCATCTTCCATTATTCGTTGCGGGCTGATCACCATCCTGAAACGGCTGCCTGGACTGCATATCCAGTTGACGGAAATCGCTACCGCAGAATGTCTGGTGGAAAGTCTACGCATGCACCGGCCGGAAGTACTGATCATTAACCCTTCACTTCCCGGCTATTTCGGAATACAGCACCTGAAAGAAGAATGTGGTTGCCCTGAAATGAAATGTATCGCGATTGCCTGCATGGCTACCGACCACGCCATGTTTCGTCCTTATGACGACCTGATCAATATTTATGACAGCCCCGATGAACTGAAACATAAGCTGGAGCGGCTGAATGCGGAAGAAGTCACTCCCGAACCCGAAGAGGAAGAACAACAGACTCTCAGCGCCCGGGAAAAAGAGATCGTCGTCTGTGTCGTAAAGGGTATGACCAACCGGGAAATAGCCGACCGTTTGTACCTTTCCACCCATACCGTGATCACCCACCGCCGGAACATCGCCAGAAAACTACAGGTGCATAGTGCCAGCGGTCTGACTGTATATGCCATCGTAAACAAACTGGTCGAATTGAACGATATCAAAAAGACCTGACAAGTCAGTTTTATTTTCTTTTCACATTCCAAAATTTGGCTTCAGACTGATATACTGTATCTTTGGGAAAGAAACAATAATAGATATCAGCTACCATGGAGTTAACAACAAAACAATACGATAAAACAGAGGTACAGATCACTTCATTCGAAACCAAAAAGGGAATTACGGAATATCATGTCATCTTCCAGCAAACAGATTATATGGAAGATTATCCCACCCAGTTACAGAACCTACAGCAGGCATATAAACAATGTGTCGAAGAACTTCCGGGAAATCCGACTGCCGTATTCCGCCGCTACTTCCTGAGTGACGTAACCAACCAGACTGCTTTGTTAATGGAAAAGGACCGTTCCAACCCGTATTGTGCTTTATCCATCGTACAGCAAGCTCCCATGAACGGGACAAAGATCGCTCTCTGGGTGTGGCTCCAGACCGGAGTTCAGACACAAGTACTCCCCAGTAATCTGTTCGAAGCACGTCACGGCAGTTACCGCCAATTGTTCGGTGCCAACCTCTGCAACCGTGCTGCCAATTCGGAATATCAGACACGGCTTATCTTCCGCGATTATATCATGCAACTGACAGCAGCCAACTGCACGCTGGCCAATAACTGTATACGTACCTGGATATTCGTACAGAATGTCGACGTGAACTATCCGGGGGTAGTCAAAGCCCGCAAGGAGGTTTTCGCCACGCAGAACCTGACAGAAAACACCCATTTCATAGCCAGTACCGGTATCGAAGGCCGTTATCAGGATACAAATGTGTTCGTTACCATGGATACGTATGCTGTTTCGGGTATCGGACGGGAACAGATCCAATATCTGTATGCTCCCGACCATCTGAGCCGGACTTATGAATACGGAGTAACCTTTGAAAGAGGTGTTGCCATCACATACGGTGACCGCCGTCATGTTTTCGTATCCGGTACGGCGAGTATCGACAGATATGGCGAGATCGTTCATCCGGGCGATGTGATCAGGCAATCGGAGCGTATGATCGAAAATATCACCGCCCTCCTCAATGAAGCCGGTGCCGACCTGAACGATATCATGCAAGCCATCGTCTATATACGCGATACCGGCGACTTCGCCCGTGTGCAACAGTATATGGAAACCCAACATCCGAATATGCCTTACCTCATCGTCCGGGCTCCGGTATGCCGCCCGGGTTGGTTAGTCGAAATCGAATGTATAGCCGTCATAGCCGTAGATGAACCGGAATATGCTCCGTTATAATCGATTATTATGCTTACATTTGTAGCAACACTTTAAAACAAAAGCCTTATGACATTCTTACAACGCAAACAGAAACTGATAGACCGCCTGGAAGAGACCTTCGACGAGGATATCCTCGACAGGATTGAAGAAATCTTCAACGAACAGGATGGCGTTAAAGCAGAAAGTCCCTATGTTGAAGACGGTGTTCTCCATTTCTCCCCCGAACTGAAAGGAAGAATAGACTTGGCATTAGAACAGATGCGGAGCGGGCAGACTTATACGGAAGAGGAAATGGATCAATTCTTTGACGAATGGCTAGGAAAAGAAGAGTAAAATGGACAGAATACCCCCATATCCGTCATGCCCTCGTTATAGACGACTATTCCGTATTCTACCACCACAGCGACGAACAGATTACCGTTCTTGTCCTGTGGGATAACCGTCGTAATCCGGCACGTCTGGCCTATACGTTACGCAATCAGGACCCAAAATATCTGAACGAACCGATGGCTCCATATGGAGAACAAACAGACCCAACAAACGTGAAAGATTAATAACAAGCCAAGAGGTTCCCTAAAAAAGAAGTATCTTTGAACAGTCAAACACCAAAACAAAAAAGAAAGGACGATTATAGCTTATGTATAAAAATGGGAAATACCGGGAAACCGACAAAATGAGTGATCTTATATGCGAGAACTATCCGATGGTGCTCGTGATGAGTCGTTTTGGCATTGCCCTGGGCTTCGGTGAAAAGAACATCGGAGAAGTATGCCGTCAGAATGGTGTCGATGCCTGTACTTTTCTCACAGTCGTCAACTTCCTGACACAAGATGTATCCGCCCCGGTTATGAACGTGGACAAATGCCTGTCCATCGAGGCGCTGATCACTTATCTCCATAATGCACACGATTACTTCCTCAATTTCCGGCTGCCGCATCTGCGCAGAAAGCTGCTGGAATCGATCGGCGAATGTCCGCAGGACGTAGCCTTTGTCATCCAGCGTTTCTTCGATGAATATGCCGAAGAGGTAAATAAACATATGTCATACGAAGAGAAAGTCGTTTTCCCGTATGTCCGCGATCTGTTGAAAGGAGTAAAAGATCCGAAATATAATATTTCTATTTTCCGCAAACGGCATGACCAGATAGAAATGAAGATTGTCGAACTGAAGAACATCCTGATCAAATATTACCCCGGTCCCGGAAGTAACCTGCTGAACAGTGTCCTCTTCGATATCTTCGCCACGGAACAAGACCTGGCTTCCCACAACCATGTAGAAGACTACCTCTTCATGCCTGCAATACTTGCATTAGAAAAAACAATTAAATAACAACCTATGAGTGCTTATTTGAAGATCGTTATTGCTGAACCTTCCGCTATTATCCGCAGCGGGTTGGAAACAATGTTGAAGCACCTGCCAGGTCTCCGCATCCAGATCTCAGAAATAGCAACCATCGAATCGCTTACAGAAGATCTCCGGACACACCAACCGGATATCCTTATCATCAACCCTTCTATCCCGGGTTATTTCACGATCCCTCACTTAAAAGAGATGACCGGATGCCCGGATATGAAGTGTTTCGCCCTGCTTTATACACTCACGGACCATTCCCTCACCCGTTATTACGACGATCAGATCAGCATCTTCGACAGTGCCGACGAGTTGAAGCATAAACTGGAGCGCCTGCACGCGAAGAAAGAAGAAGGTAATGACGCAGACGAACAACAAACTTTGAGTACGCGCGAGAAAGAGATCGTCGTCTGTGTAGTCAAAGGTATGACCAACCGCGAGATAGCCGACCGCCTGTTCCTCTCCACCCACACCGTCATCACACACCGGAGGAACATCGCCCGCAAACTACAGGTACACAGTGCCAGTGCCCTTACGGTCTATGCCATAGTGAACAAGCTCGTAGAACTTAGTGACATCAAAAAGGCCTGACTTGGAGAGGCTTCGGCGTGCCCCTTAATAATTAACGCTAACATTTCACCCTTTTTTTATAACAACCACGAACATTCACGTCTCTACTTATGTTACATTCATGAGTATCACTAATAATGAATATCATATGAAGAGATTCTTTTTAATAGGAGCAACGTTATTATTCTCATTGTATGCAAGTGCACAGCATGTTGCGTTAAAGAACAATATCGTCTACGATGCCACCGCCACTCCCAACTTAGGTCTGGAAGTAGGATTGGGGAAGAAGGTTACGATGGACCTTTCTGCGGGTTATAACCCATTCGAGTTTAACAACGACAAACAGTTCAAGCATTGGCTTGCCCATGCCGGCGTTCGTTTCTGGACTTGCGAGAAGTTCAACGGTACGTTCATCGGAGTCCATGCCCTGGGCGGGCAGTACGACGTAGCCGGATTCAAGTTGCCGTTCGATATGTTCAAGAAACTGGAAAACCATCGCTACGATGGTTATATGTATGGTGGAGGCGTCAGTATCGGTCATCAATGGATATTGAGCAAACGCTGGGGACTCGAAGCCGAGATCGGTGCAGGCTACGCCCGTATGCATTACGACGAATACGCCAAAGGCAAAGATATGCCGAAACTTCGTACAGGCAACCACAACTACTGGGGTGTGACGAAAGCGTCTATCTCTTTTATCTATTTTATCCACTAAAATCAAGCAAGCAAAATGAAGAAGTTATTCTATATAGCAACCGTTTTATTATGCTCCGCCTATGGGAGCATGCAGGCACAGACTGTTAGCCCCGACGGTATAGCATACAGCGACCTGCAAGTAAAAAAAGAGGGTAGCCAGGTTGTATTATCGACAACCGCCAACCTCACCAACATGAACCTGAAATCGCAGAACATGGTTATCATCACTCCGGTTCTTCAATCGGCCGACAAGGCCAATACTATCAAGTTCGATCCGTTCGTCGTAACCGGCAAGAAACGTATGAAAGCGCTCGACCGCGAAATGGGCTTCGGCGCCGAACCGTTCGCACAGACACCGACCGTCATCTTCCGTCACAAGAAAAACCAGGCGGAGTCTATTCCGATGACACTCTCCGTACCATACGAGAGCTGGATGCGTAACGCCTCACTGGTAATGCAGGCGAATACGACCGGATGTGCCTCATGTGATGTAGCCAGCAACATCACTCCGCTGTCGTCACGTATATTGCCGCCCGTGGTTGCACCGACTTACGAACTGAGCTATGTAACTCCTCCGGCAGAACCGGTAAAACAACGTAGCGAAACCCATTCGGCTTATCTGAACTTCGAAGTAGGCAAGTCTGTCCTGTTGCATGACTTCAAGAATAACGCTGCCGAACTGAAAGACGTCAACAAGATCGTGAATGAAGTACGTAATGACAAGAACCTGAAGTTCACCGAGTTCAACATCACCGGTTATGCATCTCCTGAAGGTGGTTACGAGTATAATATGAAATTGTCGGAAAGCCGTGCCAAAGCTTTTGCCACTTATATGAAAGATAAGGAAGATATGGCTGCTTCACTGATGAAAGTCAATTGGGAAGGTGAAGACTGGATCGGTCTGCGCAACGCAGTCAAAGCATCCAACCTGTCCAATCGCGATGAAATCCTCAAAGTGCTGGAAATCTCCGATATCAACAAACGTAAAGCACAACTGAAAGCGCTGAACGGTGGTAAGACATATCGCATGTTGCTGGACGATTATTATCCTGCCCTGCGTCGTATCGACTATACACTGGCTTATATTGCCCGCCCGTTCGATGTGAACGAAGCCAAACAGGTAATCAAAACGAAACCTCAGTATCTGAGCCTGAACGAAATGTTCGTGGTAGCCAACACCTATCCGAAGGAAAGTGCTGAATTCAAAGAAGTATTCGATATTGCCGTACGTCTCTACCCGACCGATCCGGTTGCACAACAGAACACGGCTGCTCTCGAAATAGAACGCGGAGCTACCGACGCTGGCATCGAACGTCTGCAGAAGATCAACACGCCGGAAGCATGGAACAACCTCGGTGTTGCCTATGCGAAAAAGAAAGAGTATCAGAAAGCGCTCGAGTATTTCAGCAAAGCAGCTAATGCAGGTGTTGCAGCCGCAGTACAGAATAAGGAAGGATTAAGTAAATGGTTGGATGAGCAATAATCACTGCTTGCCGACAGGACAGGTAAGTCATGCTTAGTAGCACTATTAACGTACACGTAGTAACACTACTTACCTACATACAGCAGCACTGGCATGCTACATACGGTAACACTACTAAGACAGGACAAGATCCTGAATAATAATAATAAAACCCCGATAAGCATTATGCCTACCGGGGTTTTGTATTCATATAAGTAGATAAAAATCATTCTTTCGACTTCCACTCGCTGATCAGTTCATTGATCGTTTCCTTCACCGACATGATACGGCTGGTCTTCCAGGCATTACTTCCGGCAAAAGCATAACCGTTTTCAAAGTTTCCTTTGAAAGCATTATACAACGCCGTAACGATGCAATAAGGACTTTTCGAGATATCGCACGTCTTGATGCAGTTGAAAGGACATGCCTTCGGTTGCTTGATGCCTGCCTTCACCTTCTCGAGGAAGTTACAATGGATCGCACGCCCCGGCATTCCGACAGGGCTCTTGATGATCTCGATGTCTTTCTCTTCCGCTTTGATGTAGCTCTCTTTGAAAGCATCAGAAGCGTCGCACTCGGTGGTGGTGACAAAACGGGTTCCTAATTGAACGCCTGATGCTCCAAGGTCCATCATGCGTTTGATATCTTCACCCGTATAAATGCCTCCTGCTGCAATTACCGGGATACTCTTGTGATATTTCTCTTCAAAGAGAGAAACTTCGTGTACTACCTGCGGCAGTAACTCTTCCAGTGAGAAATGTTCGTCTTCAAGCTGGTTTTCCTTGTAACCAAGGTGACCGCCTGCTTTCGGGCCTTCCAACACGACAGCATCGGGAAGATAGTCGTAGTTGTTTTTCCACTTCTCGCAGATGATGCGTACGGCACGTGCACTCGATACGATAGGCACTAGCTTCGTTACGCTGTCTTTCTTCAGGAAAGACGGTAAGTCGAGAGGCAGACCTGCACCACTGAAGATAATATCGACCTTTTCGGCGATACTTGTCTTCACCAGTTCAGCGAAGTCAGACAATGCGACCATCACGTTTACACCGATGATACCTTTGGCCTTTTCACGGGCTTTACGTATCTCTTCAGCCAGGCCTAAGTTGCCAGCTTCAGTGTAATTGGGAGATAATTTCTTATATAAAAGTCCGAGACCGGCGGCGGAGATAACGCCAATCCCACCTTCATTTGCTACGGCCGAGGCTAAGCCGGATAGAGATATACCTACGCCCATCCCACCCTGGATAATTGGGAAACGGGGTTTGAGATCTCCGATTGTTAATGTCTTCATGTAAGTTTATATAGTTTATAAATACGCAGCAAAGGTAGCACAATAAACCAAATGATGTGCAAAAAGGACCAATATTATTGCACAGGTATATCTTTTTTGTGCAATAACATCGGCCCTTCAGATTAAAACTAAAGCAAAACCTTTAAAGACTAAACTATTTAACCGGGATATAACCCACTTTCTTCACAATTTCTTGTCCCTCAGCAGACAACACATAATCGATGAAAGGCTTTACGCGGCCTTCACTTTTCACTTCGTAATAGTAGAACAACGGACGAACGATCGGATAGGTCTTGTTCTTTGCATTCGCAAAAGAAGGTTCTACATAATTCTTCCCGGCATCGTAAGAGACATGAAGCGGTTTTACGTCCTTATTGACATATGCCAGTCCGACGTAACCGATAGCACCTTTTGTCTGGCTCACCGACTGGATAATAGCTCCGGTAGCGGGCATACTCAGGATACCGTTCATATAGTTCTTGTTCTTCAATACACTTTCCTTGAAAAACTCATAGGTACCGGAAGATGTTTCACGTGAATAAGCCACGATCTTCATGTCGGCTCCGCCTACTTCTTTCCAGTTCTTGATCTTCCCGGTAAAGATACCTTCCAGTTGTTCGCGGGTCAGGTTATCTACTTTATTGGACGGATGGACAACCACTGCCAGGGCATCATAGGCAATCACCACTTCCTTTGCGTTCTTCTTTGCTTCCTGCAGACGGACCTTTTCATCGAATTTCATCTTACGGGAAGACATGGCGATATCAGTCGTACCTTCCATCAGGGCAGAAATACCGACACCCGAACCGCCACCTGTAACCGTTACTTTCGTTCCTTTATTCTTATTCATAAAGTTCTCGGCTTCCGTCTGGCTGACCGGTAAGCAGGTATCGCTACCTTTGATCTTCTGTGCAAATACGTTTGTTGTAAATAAACCGATGGCCATAGCGGCCAAAAGAATCGTCTTTTTCATTACTCTTTATTGAATTAATTTTCTTACTGCAAAGTAAGTACAGGCGTATTTCAACGGCATGAAACAGGTGTTACATTTCTATGAAGAATAAACCTGTAATCAGGCATGCCTTATTTGTAACTGAAGCTTATGCCCGGACAGGCTCCCATTCCGACTTGTTTTAGAATTTATACTGTAAACGGACGGTCAGGACATTGTCCTTGCGGTCTTTTTCGTATCCTTTTACGAAGTCGCTCTTTTCATTGAAGTTGAATTCATAGTAAGCCTGTACACGGATATGTTTATTAAAACGATAGAGAGCGCCGACACCGAACGTACTTTGTGCCAGGTCGGTTTTAGAGGTATTGGAACCATCCAAACCGATCTCATTCCCTTTCAACTTGGTATTCGGATCATATACATCATACTTAAATACGGCTGAGAACGGGGAAGTTCCGATATCCTGTACCAGGTAGAAGAAATAGCCGATGAACGGACGTTTGAACAAGGCATTCTCCGGCAGGTTTTCAGGGCGCGTACCGGTATTCGGGCTTTTACTGCTGGAAGCAATCCCAGGCTGCGTACCCAACAGGCCTTCAGCGCGTAATGTTGTTGTTCCCCATGAACTCAGAAAACTCAACTGCGCATCCAGACCGAGATATTCACGCTTCATATACGTACCCGTTTCATCTTTATCTATTTTGACGAAACGTTTATCCTTCATTTCGTAAGCTTCCGTTGTCGGATTGTAAACGCCGCCATTATAATAAGAGAAACCCGCTCCCCATTTACCCCAGTTTCCGATTTCTTTCTCGGCTCCCAGACGTCCGATGAAATCTTTACGGCTGTCGGTTTCGCGATTGATACTGTTACCGGCAAACAATCCGGCGTCCAGACGAAGGAAACCCAAAGGACTTTCTTTCTTCGCACGCAGCGTTAACATGGCCCCCAGGTCGCGTTCATCCGGGAAAAAATACTGGATGATCGTAGCACGTTCGGGCGACTCCAGGCCACTGGTCGAATAACCGATCTCGTAACCGAAAGGACGGTTGAAAACACCTGCCATCAGCTGGCTTCGCTTCGTCCAGGGATCCTTAATTCCGATATACAGATCGCGGAAACTGACACCTTTATCGTTAGCTTCGATCTGTACGGCTCCGGTACCGATACCGTCGTTATATTCAAACTTCAGTCGTCCGCGACGAATGCCGATGCGGTTAAAACCTTTATCTTCGTGTTCGTTCTTATCGCCGACCTTCAGGGTAGCATCTTCCTGTCCATACTGGTATTGCCCCTGGATATAAGCAGAGACTTTGAACTTACTCAGTCCCTTTACGATCTTATCCAGTGTTGCTGTTTCTTCCGCAAGCGAATCGATGCGGGCATCTAATTGTTCCGTGTTTTGAGCTTCCGCGAAAAAGGGAAGCAGCGCCAACAGGAGGAGCGCCATTACATTTGTTATCTTCATTCCTGAGTTGGTTGGTGCAGTGAAAAATGTATTACAATGCTGTTTCCGGCTGCAAAGAAACAGCATTGCTATTTCACATGTATTGCATCCTTATTACAAATACGTTACAAGCGTTTCGTCCATCAGGATCAGCTTACATCCAGGTTACCGTGGGTGGTACGTTTGTCCTTTTCGGCACGTTTGGCAAGCTCTTTTACAGTCAGGGTAATGACTTTTCCGACTGGTTTACCGTCGCGGTAAGTTACGATACGGAGCCATGTTGCATTCTTTGGAATACTAAGCGGTTCCGAGTATTTCGGAGTGTGGCGGTCGGGATCGGTATTGTCGAATGTGTAATAAATATCCGTTCCGTCGATCTCGCTACCCAGCTCCACTTTCAAGACATCGTCCTGCAGGTACGGGCTGACAATTGCATTATACATACTACGGGCGTAATTAATGTCTGCCTGGTCGGCACGTACGAAATGTTTCTCTACACGAGGCCAGAATCCGTTCCAGTCGCTCTTAGCCGGTCCGCTCCATAACACCTCGGCCAATGCCCAGCCACGCGGCCACGTCATATATTCAGCATGACGGAAAGTCGGAACCGATTCAGCCCACAGATTTCCCTGTCCGCCCAGCACCATTTCGGCAGGTACACCTTCCGGTACGGGATTGAAACTATAGGAGTCTTTCAGACGGCACATGGAATAGGTATCCGGTTCTACGGAAGGTTCACCCTGCCACAGGTCGATATAACAATGGTTTGTCGGTGTCATGATCACATGATGTCCCGCCTGGGCTGCCTTGATGCCGCCTTCCATACCACGCCAGCTCATTACATTGGCATCCGGGGCAAGACCGCCTTCCAGAATCTCATCCCAGCCGACCAGCTTTTTGCCTTTCTCTTTCAGCATATCTCCCATCCGGTGGATGAAATAGCTTTGTAATTCTTCTTCATTCTTCAGGTTCTCTGCTTTCATACGAGCCTGACAACGGGGACATTTATGCCAGAAGCCTTTGAAGCATTCGTCGCCGCCAATATGGATATATTCATCCGGGAAAAGGGCAGCCACTTCCGTCAGCACTTTATCCATGAATTCAAAAGTAGATTCTTTTCCTATACAAAGCGTGTTTTCGTCTTCTCCGTAAAATTTATTCCCGACATTCACTGCATCCGGCGCTTTCATACAAGCGAGTTCCGGATAAGCCACCAGCGCAGCAACACCATGCCCCGGTACATCTATCTCAGGAATAACGCGAACAAACCGTTTAGCAGCATAAGCCAACACTTCCTTCACATCTTCCTGGGTATAGAAACCGCCGTAAGTAGCTTCTTCTCCCGGTTGCTGGCGTTCGCGTTGCCACCACTGTCCGACACGCGGAGCACGCCAGGCACCTACCTCTGTCAGTTTCGGCAAAGATTTTATTTCCAGACGCCATCCCTGGTCATCCGTCAGATGCCAATGGAAGACATTCATTTTGTATTCTGCCAATTCGTCGATATATTTCATCACTTCCTCTTTAGTAAACCAATGACGACTTACGTCGAGCATCAGGCCACGCCAGGGGAACTGCGGTTTGTCCGTGATATCGACACAGGGGATCGTCCATTTCTTATCTGTCGGCTGTTCGGTTGTGCTCTTGATCTCAGCCGGAAGCATCTGCAACAAGGTCTGCACACCGTAGAAGATACCCGCAGGTTTATTGGCAGTCAGGATAATATCGCCGTGTTTCACTTTCAGGTGGTATCCTTCATCACCCAATGCCGTATCGTCGGTCAGCTTGAATTCGATCTTCCCATGTTTCTCTACAGGGAGAGTGAAGCCGGTAGCCGGAGCTATCTTTTCATTAAAATACTGCGCAATACCCTTCAGATCTTCGTTCGAAGTATCCAACGTGATTGAAGCTCTGCGTGTAAGTGTAAAACAATCCGAACCGACAGTCATTTCCTGCGGCACGGGGATCAAGGCGAGTTCTTTGTCCGCTGTCGCACAGGTCTTGTCGGCACAAGACGTAGAGGTAAACAACAAAGCGGCTGTAGCAAAACTTAGCAGTGTTCTTTTCATTATTTTTTGTTTATGTTAGAAATTCTGCACGAAGATAACAATTCATTGATAAACAGAAAAGTCTCCCCGGTAAATTACCGAAGAGACTCTCTTCTTATTGTTTCTCTGAGTTATCCCCTGCCTATAATCGCCAGGATAACCAGTTCATTTCTTACTGAACAATCGCTTTAACAGCTGCTTCTCCTTCCACGGGATATATTGATGTGTTTACCTTCTTCACCCAATCCATATACAACGAACGTCCGACAACCCCCTTTCCTCCTTATACCCGATGTTATTTTGCAAACTGCAAACCTTTCAGTTTATCCCATGCACCACGGGTAAAGTCAGGGATTTCGACCGGGACACCTCCATGCTTCACGGATGTTTCCGTCAGCTCGGTCAGGCAAGACCATTCGGCTGCATCATATACATCCTGATCTAACGGCAAACCATTATGCAGACAGTAAATAAGACGATAATCCATAATAAAGTCCATACCACCATGCCCCCCTACTTTCCGGGCCTTTTCTCCGACCTCCTTAGTTATCGGATGTTCATACAAAGCCATGATGGAATCCATTTGCGCTTTATTAAGAAATTCGTGTGCTTCAGGCTCCAGAGCAATACCTTCTACGGGATATTTCTGGGCAAAACCTTTCGTTCCGCTAACGACATGATGACGGTCGTACGGACGCGGACTGGTAACATCATGCTGAATCAGAATAGTCTTTCCTTTCTCCGTCTGGATCAACGTAGTATTCATATCACCTACTTTATAGGTCTGTTTCGCCTCTTTTGAATCGGCTCCGAAAGTTTCTTTGGCATATTCAGTCATCCCCACCTGTTTAGTGGACATGGATACCAGATAATTCATTTTATCCCCTCTGTGAATATTCATAATCTGACAGATCGGCCCCAATCCATGGGTGGGATACGGATTTCCGGTATGTTCCTCATTGTATTTCAAACGCCACATTCCCTGATAACCACCCTTCTCACTCGGATAGAAATTTAATGAACGCAGGTCGTGGATGTAAGCGCCCTCCCCATGGATCACCTCACCGAATACTCCCTGTTGAGCCATATTCAAAGTTGCCATTTCAAAGAAGTCATAACAGCAGTTTTCAAGCATCATACAGTGCTTACGAGTCTTTTCTGCCGCATTAACCAATTGCCAACATTCATCGATCGACATGGCTGCAGGGACTTCCACAGCCACATGTTTGCCATGTTCCATCGCATAAACAGCCATAGGAGTATGCTTCAACCAGTCTGTGCAAATATAAACCAAGTCGATGTCATCCCGTTCGCAGATTTTTTTCCAATCATCCAAACCGGTATATTCATCGGCTGCAGGCAGTTTTTTATCTGTCAATGTTTTTTGCGCACTTTTCACGTAGTCACCATTCAGGTCACAAAGAGCTTTCACTTCTACTCCTTCCAGGAAAGTAGAACGATAAACAGCTCCGCTTCCACGCATACCCAAACCGATATACGCAATACGTACCGTCGGGATAGGATCGCAAGCCAGATTCAAAACATCTGTCTGTCCGGCAGGACGTTCAGATGTTGATGTCGGGATCATTCTTACCTGTGCCACCGACTGACTACAGGTAAAACTGGCTAAAACAGCCAGTAAAAACAATAAATAAACAATTCTTCTCATAAGTATTTTAAATATATAAAGTGCGAATAAGTTAAGAAAAGCGGGCCATCCTTCATACCGGACGGCCCGGAACTAAGGTCAATTAATACCCTGGATTCTGATCATCTTTCAGAAGCGGGTTCAAGTCCATTGCATTTTGAGGTATAGGCATCAGAAGGATACGATCGTTCCATTTCTTTTCGATCAGTTTATATCCGTTCGGAGCATATGTAATTCCATTCATAGCCTTCTGCCCATAGGCTGAACCATAGCGGCGGATATCATCATAACGATGTCCCTCACCGGCCAGTTCTATACGGCGTTCATTACGTACAAATTCCAAAGCAGCATCTTTTGAAGGCATGGTAGTCGGCACATTCGGCATTCCGCAACGGTCACGCAGATCGTTCAATGCAGCCTGCACTTCACCGTCCCAGCCAGAATTGGCAATACGGGCTTCCGCGAAAGTGAGTAACACTTCGGCATAACGGATGACTGGATAATCGTCAGAACTGTTATAATCGTTATATGGACTCAATGCCACCATTTTACGATAGCTATATCCGCTCCATGATTCATTTCCGTCCAGTCCGGCTTTGGTCGGATCCCATCTGTAATAAAACGTGCCGCCTTTAAAGTCTGTTTCGTGCCAACCCTTGAACGGGAACTGGATAGAAGCGTACAAACGGCTGTCGCGGTTACGGAACTCCTGCATATAAGCATATTTTGCAAGATCCATAGTTGGAACCTTTGTTATATAGGCTGCCTGATCCAGGCCATCCACCTCAGCGGTAATCACTTCGAAATTTGCTTTACGGGTTTCCATCGGGATCAACGAACGCACTGTTTTGCCGTCAATATCCCAATAGGCATCCACCAGGTCCTGCATCGGTTCGAATGAAGAGTATCCTGATCCCATCTGGCTGGGACGGATATACGTATAACGTGCCCAGTCATTATTATTATCGTCATTCATATATTCGCGGGTCTGGATATACTCAGGATTGGAAGGAGAAGCATTGTCATGATGCCAAAGAGCTTCATAGCTGAACAGTCCTTTTGCAAACTTGTCCTTATCGATACCTTTTGCTTCAAAATCAATAAACTGACTTAATTCTTCCGCTTCTTTCCTCTGTGCTTCATTCAAAGACGTCACACGGAACAATGAATGGTGCCCCTCTTTAATAATGTTGTTAGCCGAAGCTTCAGCTTCTGTGAAATTTCCGAAATACAGTGCGGCACGTGCACGCAAAGCCAAAGCGGCGGCACGTGTGATACGCCCGGTTTCCTCTGTATAACCACCGTTGTATTTGTCCGGCAGGACAGCAGCAATAGCAGCCAGTTCGTCCAGAATAAAAGACTGTACTTTATCCACCGGATCACGCGGAATATTCGGTGCATCATATTCCATCACGGTTGTTACAACTGGCACTTTTCCAAATTTAGTTGTCAGATCCAAATAAGCCTGGGCACGGAAAAAACGAGCTTCCGCTTTCATCCTTTCTTTCAGGGTTTCGTCCATTTCACAGTTATCCACCTTCTCAAGAAAGTTGTTCACAATACGAACCGTGCTGAAACTATATCCACGGTCTTCCGCCGTACTCAGTTCACTTTGCTGGATAGATTCGTATGGACCTTCCCAAGGTTTATGACTATGGGCATTATCTGTACACATCTCATCCCAGATATCAAAACCGTTTCCTTGTGCATAACAGGCATTCAAACCGTACCATGCGTCTTTCTCCGATGTCCAAAAACTTTCTGCCGATATATCGGATGGCGGAATCACGTCCAAATCACAAGCTGTAAAAGAGGCAGTTATCAAACCAAGCACTGCCCATTTCTTTATATTTAGATTTACCATTACTCTTACTTAATTTAAAATTATTGAATCAATTAAAAAGATACGTTCACGCCGAAAGCAACCGACTTGGTTCCTAACGAACCGATACCACGCCCGGAAGAGGCTTCAGGATCGAAATCTTTCATCACATGATCGGCACGTAACGTAAACAGGTTTTCACCGGTCAGGAAAAATTTCAAAGAAGACATTCCCCATTTGGAAATAAGATTAGACGGAACACGATAACCCAGAGATATAGTCTTGATACGGAAATAGTCTGCATCAAACAACTGGTAATCTGAGAAATACTGATTATAATCATCCAAACTGTGTCCGCCATAGATACGGGGATAAACAGCACGCGGATTCGGATTTTCCTCTGTCCAGCGTCCCAGATGGAACTTACGCGGGTTTGAGTTCAACATAAAAGCAGAAACCTGTTCAGATTCAAAACCAGCCATTGTCCCGGATACACCTTGTCCGAAAATAGAAAGCTCGAAGTCTTTATATTGCAGATTCAAATTAATACCATATGTAAAGTCAGGCACATCTTTACCGATAATCGTGCGGTCTTCTCCGTTTATGGCACTACCCCATTCTACATTCTCGCGTTGCGGAACATACTTGATATCACCGGCTTTCGGTTTACGACCGTAGGTATAATAATGACCGGCATCAATCTCTTCCTGTGTATACAACCCGTCTGTTTTTAGTCCGAAGAAAGAACCGATTGACTCGCCTTCGCGCAGGATATAGCGTATCTTGTCACCACCGTTCTGGATAATATCGTCAGATTCACCCATATCTTTGATCTCATTATGGTTGGTTGCGATATTGGCACTTACCACATAAGAAAAATCGCCGAACGATTTGCGATGCGTCAAAGCCAGTTCAAAACCACTGTTACGCACCTTGGCTATGTTTTGCGAAGGGTTAGACCAAATACCTGTTTCCAACGGCACATTGTAACTCAGCAAGATATCACTCGTATTCTTCACATAATAATCAGCTGTTAAGCTCAGTAGTCCGTTGAAGATATCGAAGTCGACACCTATATCGGTCAGGGCAACCGTTTCCCAGCCTAATTTCTCGTTTGCCGGTTTTGATTCCAGTACACCCTTTACAGCCTCATTGTCGAAGTTATAATCCGCACCATTATTATACAGTTGGAAATAATCGTAATTACCTACGTTATTAATATTACCCAACGTACCCCATGATGCACGGATTTTCAGGTTATTGATCCAATCGATCTGCTGCATGAAATTTTCCTGGTTGATACGCCATCCGGCAGAGAAAGACGGGAAAATCCCCCAACGGTTATCTTTATGGAAACGGGAGGAAGCATCCGCACGCAGATTTGCTTCAAACAGATAACGATCCAGCAGGCTATAATTCAAACGGCCGAAATAAGATAGGATCTTATATTCTCTCAGCGGCGTACCATACGAATTCTGGTCCGGTTGATCTTTGCTGATCTCTCCACCAGTCGTCATATCTTCCAGATCATCCGTTACAAAATCTTTCCATTTCGTATAAAGACGTTCATATTTATAATGTTCGTACGAAGTTCCGGCCAGTATACCGATATTATGTACCTTATTCGACCAGTCATAGCGGGCCGTCAATGTATACATAGTCCGGTTTTCACTCTGCCAGAACATATTCATTTCATTTGTATACACACCGGTTCCTGGGATTTCAGCTCCTGTTTCAAAATTCTTTACATTATCCTGCAAAGCGGTATACCCTCTTGATTTACTTTCCCATCCTTTGAATGCACCTTGCCCGGAGATCACCAAGCCTTTAACAGGTTTAAGATCGAATCCCAGATCGATCATTGTATTGTCGGTCTTACCGTCCGACCAGTTATTCTTACTCAGGGCACGTAACGGGTTACCGTTCATAAACGACTGGGTAGCAGCCTTTCCTCCGGCAATGGAACCCCATTCGCCGTTCGACTGCTGCGCAACCATCGTAGAAGGTACCATCAGGAAATTTCCAATCGAAGCAACTCCATGTTCCGTTTTATTAGTACTACGGATAAACTTCACGCCCGATTTCAATGTCAGCCACTTTGTTACATCGGCAGCCACATTGATATCCAAATTATAGCGCTGTGAACTTTGTCCCGGCATGAACTTGTCATCATACAGATACCCCAATCCGGAGAAGAAACGCACTTTATCACTACCTCCGCTAAAATTCAACGAATGCTGTGTGGTAACCACCGGATTATCGAGCACCAGATCCGCCCATTTCGTATTCGGATAATAATCCGGTTTCGAACCGTCTCGGAACCACTTGATCTCATCTTCCGAATAAGCGGCATTTTTACCATTACTTGCATCGCGATTATAAAATGCCTCGTTCAACAAGGTCGCATAATCCCATGAATCGAGTACATCCGGCAGATAAGTAGGCATCTTCATTCCGACATAGCCGCTGTAAGAAACATTCATCTTTTCTTTCTGTCCGCGTTTGGTTGTAACCAATACTACACCATAAGCGGCACGTGAACCATAAATTGCAGAAGAAGAAGCATCTTTCAGAAAAGAGATTGTCTCAATACTGTTCGGATCCAGATTCGAAAACAAGTCGGCATCAGCTATAGCGCCATCGATCACATATAAAGGAGAAGATGTACCCAGGTTACCGCGACCACGGAAGTTAATTGACGGTGTCGATCCAGGACGGGATATTACCGTTACACCGGGAACAGTTCCCTGAACGGCTGCCAGTACATTTGTTTGTACGCGGTCTTTGATTTCTTCCGAACTGATAGCTGCAACCGAGCCGGTCAGGTTCACTTTTTTTTGTGTACCGTAGCCCACTACAACAACTTCATCCAACAGTTCAGAGTCCTCTTCAAGTATAACATTAACCGAAGTCTGCCCGTCTTTCAAAGCTATATTTTTTGTTGTATAACCAATATAAGAGATAAGCACGTGCTTATCTCTCCCTGACAGTGTCAGGGCAAAATTACCTTCAAAATCAGTTACAGTTCCGTTTGTCGTTCCAGCTTCCACCACGCTGGCACCGATAACAGGCTCGCCATGTGCATCTTTCACGACACCTTTGATCGTAACACTCTTCTGCTGTTGCGCTGCATTCACAGACAGTGTACGTGCAGATGCCTTTTCATCGGAAGCTTTTGAAACTACAATCTGATTATTCACAATCCGGTAAACATATCCGGTATTCCTGAACATATGGTTCAATACCACATCCAGAGAAGCATCAGTAACATCGATTGAAATTTTCTTACCCAGATTGATCTGGTCATCATTATAAAAGAAAGTATAGCCGCTCTCTTTCTCTATTTCTGCAATCACAGACGACAAAGGTGCATTACTTTTCTTCATGGTAATTTGATAGACTTGTGCAAAAGCCGAGATAGGAACCAATCCTATCGCACCTACCAGAAACAACTGTGTGATCTGCTTTCTGAATTGCTTACAGAACACATCCTTCAACAAAATAACTCGTTTGTTCATATTAATAATTAGATAAAATAAATATGCGTTTTTTCTTTCTCTTTATCAGCCAATATTCCTACTGTCTCTTATTATCCGCTTTGTCTGTTTTTCATATATTTCTGATTTAAGTTTAACATAATTATTTATTGACTTTCTCATACAATACAAAGCTGTCTCCCCTTTTACGATAGGCAACCGGAGAACTTTTGGATATGATATCCAGTAAAAGTTCCAACGACTCATCGTGAATAGAAAAGGTAAAACTATATTTACCGGCCAGTTCAACCGGACATTTTATACTTATACCGTACCAGCTTTCCAGACGTGGAAGAATCATTCCCAGTTTTTCATTTTTGAAATTAGGTTTTCCATCCCTGCGCCAAGATGAATACAGATCGGCATTTACCTGCACAATTTCAGCCTTTCCTCCTATCACATAAGCCAGTTTCTCATCAGGCTTTACCAGTAAGACGTCCTCTTTACCTTGCTCATTCTTTGTACTTACCTCAACTGCCCCCTCTGCCAGAATCATTTCCGCATAAGAAAGAGAGTCGACACAGAAGACTTCGAAGGCAGTCCCCAATGCCTTTACATCCATACCTTTTGTTTTCACGATGAAAGGATGTTCCGGATCATGATGTACCTTAAAAAAAGCCTGCCCGGTCAGGGATACTTCCCTTCTTTCTCCGTCGAACGACTCCGGATAAGTTAACCTTCCACCGGCATTCAACGACACATGACTACCATCCGGCAGATAGAACGACTCCATCGATTGCCGACCGGCACTTACTACATAAATAGTTTTCTCTTCTGTCCCACTCTTCCCAATTAACCAGGAGCCAACCGAAATAAGCAGAGCCAAAGAAGCCGCTACCGCATACTTCATCCAATAGTCCCGGCGGGTATTATAAGGATGTATCTTCCTCATAACCCGCCCCAACACCCGTTCTTTAGCCACAGGACAAAGAAAAGAATCTCCCGATTCATTCCACTGTTCTTTTAAATGGCGCAAAACAGGCTCCTGACCAGCCAGAAATTCTTTTTCCTTATCAGTCAGTCTGCTTGTCAAAGCTTTTTTTATAATATCCTCTTCTTTCATTTCCTTCATATCTAACACTAAATACTCCAAATTCAGAGTTATCCCCCAGAAGAATATCTAACTTTTTTTATTTTAACAGAACGCCCCATCTTTCTAAGAGACTTTTGCTATTCTTCAATTCTTTTCTATCTTTGCAATAATCAATAAAGAAGCTAATTTGGATAATCAATCACTAATACTGGCATTAAAAAGCGGTAGCGAGGAGGCCTTTACTTCTTTGTATCACAAGTATTGCGACAAAGTCTACAAGTTTTGCAGACTTTATTACACAAACGATTCTACCACTGAGGAAGTGGTACAGGAAGTTTTTATCAAATTATGGGATATACGCAGTTATGTAAATGAAAATGAAAATCTGGAAGGATTACTGTTCATCATCACCCGGAATATGATTTTCAGCAATTCAAAGAAAAATTTCAACGAAACTTTTTATAAAATATCTATCCTTGCGGCTTACGACAAGGCTTATGATATAGAAGAAGAGTTACAGGCAAAAGATCTGCAGATTTATATTGAACGGTTGGTAAACGAATTGCCGCCCAGGCAAAAAGAAGTTTTTTACCTGAGCCGCCATGAACAACTTAGCTATAAAGAAATTGCCGAAAGGCTCGACATTACCCCAAAGACAGTGGAAAGACACATCAACGAGGCTTTGAAATATCTGAAAAAGAATATTTACTTCCTGCAATTATTCCTTTCAGTATAGCAGGTTACTTTCCAATCATCTCCTTCAGCTGTACCGGTTTGTCCGTTGTAATAAAATCGACATTCTTTGCAATGAATGACTCCATCACTGCCGGGTCGTCCACTGTCCACACATTGATCGTCAGGCCGACATCCTTGGCTTCCTGAATCCATTCAGGATGTTTGTCAAATACCTTATAATGATAATCCAAACCGGAGAATCCGAGTATTTTCAAATCAGCCGGAGAAACCTCTCCGCGCAGATAAGAGACCTGTACTGCCGGAGCACGCCGGATCAACTCCTTACAAATATTCATACTGAAAGAAATATATTCTACCTGGTCTTCCATCTGATATTTTTGTACCAGATAAAGAATTGCCGCGACAGCTTTGTCTTCATTGACTACTCTTTTATGAGGTTTGATCTCGAGGATCAGTTGAGTTCCCTGATTTTTCTTTCCCTGGATCAGGTATTCTTCCAGAGTCGGTAATCTCTCCCCGTTCTTCAACTTCAGGTCTTTCAGTTGTTCATAGAGAGATGTTTCTATACAAAAACCCTGAATACTGTCATCGTGGTTGACGACCGGAATACCGTCAGCCGTTATAGATACGTCGAATTCAGAACCATACGCACCAACCTCATGGGCTTTGTTTAAAGCCGTAATCGAGTTCTGGGCAGAACCTTCACAATCCCAATACCCCCGATGGGCAATTACTTTTGTCTGGGCAAAAACATTACTTCCATATAAACATACGGCAAGCAGAATAGTTAACATTGATCTCTTCTTCATCTTCTTTTTTGTATTAGAATCCGTTACAAAATATTGAGCATGTAAACTTACAGATTTTATCCGATATTCGGGAGCATCCGCGGAAGATTTCTAACTCCGGCTAAAACTGCCGGTAATCAATGCGAGTATAAAAAATGATGGTCTTACATTATCTTAACGGGAATAGAAGATATCGGACATAGTTCTTCAGGAACTATGGAAAACAAATCAAATTGAGAAAAACACAGGGCAAAAATAATAAAAAAATTAATATAATATCATAATACCCCGGCTTTAAAATCAGATGAAGTAATTAATAAGCTAATATTTTATTATAAAAACACAGAATTCGATGTTTTACCTTGACTTATTCCTCCTTCTCAAGAACATTATTCGCAAAATTTCCCAATAAAGGGACTGCCTTCTCTCTCAATCAAATTCATAAAGTAATTAGTTCCTGAAGAACTATTGATTGAATTTCAATGCGAGTATTAAATCAACTTTAATTCTAATCTAAAAAAATAAGGCCTATGACGTAGAAAAAACAACAGTTCAGACAATACGTATAAGATACGTATCACTTACCTATTAAAATTATTAATTCTAACTAGTATTAATTCACAATTATGAAGAAAACATTTAATCACATCTCTTTCAACGAGATAGCAAAAATGTCAGCATTCTGTTTTCTATTCTATGCCTTTCCTGTAAATGCATCTGATATAAAACGATCGACAACAGAAAATTCACCGGTAACAAGTATTACCCAGCAAAGCAAAACAATAACAGGCACCATTACCGATACAAAAGGGATGGCTGTTATCGGAGCCAATGTAGTAGTAAAAGGAACAACCAATGGGAGCATTACGGACCTCGACGGAAATTTTACGCTGAACAATGTACCTGCGAATGCAACGCTACAAATATCTTATATCGGTTACAAATCACAGGAGATACCGGTAGGCAACCAGTTAAAAATAGAAGTTACACTGGAAGAAGATACCGAAAATCTACAGGAAGTAGTTGTTGTCGGTTATGGTAGTACGGTGAAAAAAGACCTGACAACTGCCGTGACAAGTGTAAAAAGTAAAGACTTCCTGCAAGGAGCTTCCAATAGTCCGTTACAGATGATCGACGGTAAAGTAGCCGGTGTATCCGTATCCAATACGGCAGCCGCCGATCCGAATGCCAGTCCGAGTATCCAGGTACGCGGAGCCTCTTCTTTGAAAGCCGGAAACGGTCCGTTGATCGTTATCGACGGGATGCCGGGCGGTGACCTGCGAAATCTTGCCCAGCAAGACATCGAATCTATTACCGTATTGAAAGATGGTTCCGCCGCTGCCATCTACGGTTCTCGCGGAGCGAACGGAGTTATTCTGGTTCAGACGAAGCAGGGGAAAGCCGGTAAAGTATCCATCACATACGATGGTTATGCCGAACATGATTTCGTTGCTGCACGACCGGAAATACTGAGTCCGGAAGAGTTTGTGGCCAACAATATCGGAAAGGATTACGGTTCCCGTACGAATTGGTACAACGAGTTGCTCAACAAAAACAACTTCGGACAGAACCACAACCTGGCCCTCTCCGGTGGTAGCGAATCCAGCATCTTCCGTATCTCGGCAAACTACCGTTCGAAAGAGGGGCTCGACATTGCAACAGACCGTAAAGAATATGGTTTACGTGCCAGCTTCAAACAAATCACTTTAGAAGGTTTATTGGAAGTGACAGGAAACATATCCTATCGTTACGCCGATGAAGATTACACCGATTACGGAAGTTTCAAACAGGCAGTCGAACTGAACCCGACCTATTCGAAGGATGAAATGGATGCATTCCGGAATAACTTCGATAGTTACAACCCGATCTTCAACCTGACAAGACGTGAAAACGGAGCTACACAGGAATACCTGACTACCGACTTCAACATCAAACTCAACATCCTGAAGAACCTGAATACCGAATTAAAACTCGGCCGCCAGGGACATGACAAGAAGCAACGCGAGTATTATTTCAAAGACCATCGCGAGTCGATCAACAACAGCCGTAACGGACGTGCCCGCCTGGAAAATGAGAAATGGGTGGACTACACGTTAGAATGGTTAGGCAATTATTCGCTGGATATAGATCGGCACCACCTGAAAGTAATGGGCGGTTACTCCTATCAGGAATTCAACTGGGAAAAGTTCAATGCCGAAAACATGAACTTCCCGACAGACGCTTTCCTGTACAACAACCTGGGAGCCGGCGACTACAACAAGGCCGACGGACGTCTGGGCATGGAATCCGATAAAAACAAAGAAAAGACGATCGCTTTCCTGGGACGCGTCAACTATGATTTCGATAATACTTTCCTGTTCACGGGTTCTATCCGTTACGAAGGGAACACCAAATTCGGTACGGATCATAAATGGGGTGCTTTCCCTGCTGCTTCTGCCGCATGGCGTGTTTCCCGTCTTTCCTTCTTTGAAGATTCTCAGACTGTGAATGACCTGAAACTCCGTTTCTCTTACGGACAGACCGGACGCTCGGGCTTCGATAAATATATTTCCCTGGCGAAATATACCGGTTACGGATGGATGCCGAACAGTGAAGGTAAATGGGTTCAGGTATACGGCCCGGGAAACAACCCGAACAAAGACCTGTCCTGGGAAAAACAAATATCCTACAACCTGGGTATCGATTATACCTTGTTCAACTCGCGCCTATCCGGTAGTTTAGACCTTTTCATCCGCGAAGGGAAAGATGTAATCGGTGAATATCAGGTGCCGGTTCCTCCCTATTTGCACGAAAAGATCATGACTAATGTAGGTACAACCAATTCCAAAGGTTTTGAATTGCAGGTAAACTGGGATGCCGTACAAAACGACAAGTTCACCTATTCAACCAATGCCACGCTTGCCTATACCAAATCGAAGCTGAAATCATTCTCTAACGAGAAATATGAGTTGGGTTATATGGAAGGCGACGGTCTGCCTTCACCCGGAAACCCCGGTCCGTGCCAGCGTTTGCAGGATGGTGTTGAAATCGGTTCATTCTACGGATATCGCTACGCCGGTGTCGATGAAGATGGGAATATCATGGTTTTCAAAAATGGTATCAAAGGAGGTGAAACCGTACGGGGACGTGACGCCAGCGAAGCGGACAGAACCTATATCGGCAACGGTACGCCCAAATGGGAAATGGCCTGGGGAAACACATTTACTTATAAAGGTTTCGACCTGTCCCTTTACTTCCGCGGACGTTTCGACTACCAGATCCTGAATCAATACCAGATGTATTATGGTTTGCAAGGGGTAACAGGTATTAACAAGCTGACATCCGCCTATAAGGAAAATGCCCATATCAAAGGAGAAAAGATCATGTGCGACTACTTCCTCGAAAACGGTAATTACCTGAAACTGGATAACATCACGCTGGGATGGACACCTAAACTGAATACGAAATGGATCTCCAACCTGCGTATTTATGCAACCATGAAGAACGTGTTCACCATCACGAAGTATTCAGGCGGCATGGACCCGTCAAGTGTCGACGTCACTGGCTTATGGGCCGGTAGAGGCAGTATGGACTTATATCCGACAGCCCGCAACGTATCATTCGGAGTTCAAATCAGTTACTAAACTAAAAGTATATACAGCATGAAAAATATAAAATCACTTTGTACAGTCAGCCTGATGGCTACAGCCATGGCTTTCACTTCCTGTACGGATCTGACGGAGGAGCCATTCAATATATTGACAAGCGACAACTACTTCACAGACAAAGCATCTGTCGAAGCAACCGTACTCCGCCCCTACGAACACGCTCAATGGTGTGGATGGGACGGCGACCGCTGGCAGTTGCAGGAACTTACCGGCGACCATTTCGTCTGGACACAGAAAGGACGCCACGGCTACGACGACGGACAATGGGTCCGTCTGCACGAGCATAAATGGAATTACGATATGAACCAGATCAATGGAGGCTGGGTCGGTCCGTACCAGGGTATCCAACAGATCAATTCACTCCTTCGCGATTTCAATGTCCTGGACTTCCAGGCCATGGGGATCACGGATGAAGAGAAAAACAACTACATCGGCGAATTACGTACTTTGCGTGCCTGGTTCTATATCTTCCTGATCGACTTCTACCGGAATGTGCCTATCTTCACGGAAAAGGATGCACCGGACGAACTGCTCGCCCAGGCTACACCCGAAAAAGTATTCAGCTATATCGAGAGCGAACTGAAAGATGTATTGCCTCAACTGAAAAAAGAGAATATCGTCGGTCGTTTCACCCAGGCTCCTGCTGCGGCATTGCTGGCCCGTATCTATTTCAATTCGCAAGTGTGGCTTAACGTCGACCGTTCGGCAGACTGTAAAACATTCTGCGAAGATATCATTGCCGGTAAATACGGGGAATATCATATCAACCAGAACGATTACCGCGATCCATTCCGCTCCGGCATCAAAGGATACAGGTCACCTGAATTGTTGTTCGAATTCCCCCACAAACGCAATGTGTACCAGTTCGGCGGTTTCCATGATTCTTTCCTGCATTATACTTCCGGCCAGGCTTTGGGTAATCCCGACGGTGGCAACAATGGTATTCACATGACACCTTCACGGGATTTCGATGGCAACGTGTATCGTTTCGCCAGCCAACTGGGAACCCCGTATGAAAAGTATGCAGACTGCGATTACCGTAAACAACCGTTCCAGATCACCAGTGCCAACGGCGATTACGAAGGTTTCTTCATGATCGGAACCCAATACAAGTTCGACTATACAAAAGGATACGGCTACACGAACGAGACAGTAAAAGGAACGGAAGAATACAAAGGTGAACCGTTGATCTATGTAGATCAGGTCGGCCGTTTCTCCGAAGGTCTCAGCACGGCTAAAGAAAAAGGTTCACGCGTAACGACAGGAGAAGAAAATTCAGGCGTACGTTTCAATAAGTTCCCGTATCTGCAGGAAGGCGACGGACTATATATGTGCCAATCCGCACCGGAGATCCGTCTGACAGAAATCTATTATATGCTGGCAGAGATCAATTACAGAAGCGGCAACAAAGCTAAGGCTGCCGAACTGCTCGATTTTATCCGTGTCAGAAACTATCCGGCAGACGAATGGGGTAAATACAGCTATGTACAAAATCCGGCCCTGCTGACCGACCAGGAGTTTGTCGACGAATGGGGACGCGAGTTTATCGGCGAACGCCGCCGCCGTTCGGACCTGATCCGTTGGGGACGTTTCGGTAATGCCTGGTGGGATAAAGATGTCGATCCGTCGGATAAAGAATACACGATCTTCCCGATCCCTAAGCGCCAACTGGACGCCAACCCTCTGTTAAAACAAACGACAAAAGGCTGGTAATCATCTGATGAAACAACTATGAATAAGCGGCCGCATCTACTAACAATTCAGCACTTAATAATAAATTCCAGGCTGCTTATTCATAGAAAAAAAGGTTGCAACGTTCAGAACATTGCAACCTTTACTTTTATAAAGATGTATCTCTTTTTCTTATTTCTTGTTTTCTTCAATCCACTTGCGTGCATTTACAAAACCTTCAATCCACGGAGTTACTTCGTCACCTTTACGGTCAGCAGGATAATAACCGCACTGCCATGGGAACAAAGCACGTTCCAGGTGAGGCATCATAGCCATGTGGCGTCCGTCGTGTGAGCAGACACCGGCAACCGACCAGGGCGAACCGTTCGGGTTGGCAGGATAACCTTCGTAGTTGTATTTAAGAGCAATATGATATTCTTTCTCTTCGTATGGGAAGCTGAACTTTCCTTCTCCGTGTGTGATCCAGATACCCAGTTTCTGTCCGCTCATCGGACCGAACATCACTGAATGGTTCTTCGGAATCTCTACAGAGATAAAGTTAGACTCCAGTTTGTGAGAGTCGTTATGCAACATCTTATGTTTCTTTTCGTGTTCCGGATAAACCACACCCAGTTCAGCCATCAGCTGGCAACCGTTACAGATACCCAGACTCAACGTATCAGGACGTGCATAGAAGTTATCCAATGCTTTCTTAGCCTTTTCGTTATACAAGAAACCACCGGCCCATCCCTTGGCTGAACCTAAAACGTCGGAGTTGGAGAAACCACCGCAGAATACGATCATATTCACATCTTCCAGTGTTTCGCGTCCCGAAGCCAAGTCGGTCATGTGAACGTCTTTCACGTCGAAACCGGCCAGATACAATGCGTAAGATGTTTCACGTTCGCACTGGCAACCCTTTTCACGGATTACCGCAGCACGGATACCACTCTTACCTTTACGGTCGGGAGTCAGACCGTAGTCAGCCAGCTTACCGGTGAAATTCTTGCCGTATTTAAATTCCAGCGGCTGCATCTTATAGTTTTCGAAACGGTTGCCTGCGCATACGCTACCGCTCTGCTTGATATCCAGTTTGTAAGACGATTCGTACCATACGTCACGCATATAGTCGATACCGAAGTGATACTGAACACCGTCTTTTTCCACCAGGATATGACGTTCGGCAGTCGGTTTGGCAATGATAGCGAAACCGACACCGGCTTCTTCCATCAACTTTTCGAAAGTTTTCTTGTCTTTCACCTGTACCAGGATACCCGGGTTTTCAGCGAACAGGATCTTCACGATGTCAGTTTCAGACAGCTTATCCAGATTGACTTCCAGACCGCCTTCTACGTTTGCGAAGCACATTTCAAGCATGGTAGTAATCATACCACCGGCAGAAATATCGTGTCCGGCAAGGATCAGACCTTTCTCGATCGCATCCTGTACGGCGTTGAACGCATCTGCGAAATATTCGCTATCCTTCACGGTCGGCACTTCATTACCCAGCTTGTTCAAAGCCTGTGCAAAAGCAGAACCGCCCAACTTCATCGTATCGAACGAGAAGTCTATATAATATATGTAAGAATTCTTTTCGTGAGCCAATACCGGAGAAACGATCTTGCGGATATCGCTTACCTCAGCACCTGCCGAGATAATTACCGTACCCGGAGCGATCACCTTATCGTCGCCATACTTCTGTGTCATCGACAAAGAGTCTTTACCTGTCGGGATATTGATACCCAGTTCGCAGGCAAAATCAGAAGCGGCCTGAACAGCCGTGTACAGACGAGCGTCTTCTCCTTCGTTGCGGCACGGCCACATCCAGTTAGCACTCAAAGAAACACCGGTCAACTTATCAGCCAGCGGAGCGAATACGATATTCGTCAACGACTCAGCGATAGCCATTACCGAACCGGCAGCCGGATCGACCAAAGCCACCTGCGGAGCATGACCGATGGAAGTAGCGATACCAGCCTTTCCGCGGTAATCCAATGCTACGGCACCCAGGTCACTCAACGGCAACTGCAATTCACCCTGGCACTGCTGACGGGCGATCTTACCTGTTACGGAACGGTCTACCTTGTTGGTCAACCAGTCTTTACATGCAACAGCTTCGAGCTGAAGTACGTTTTCCAGGTAATGATGTATTTCTGAATCTTTGTAAACCACAGGAGCATAAGTTTCGCTCACTGTATGGTCTGTCATGATTGTTCTAGGCGGTTTACCGAACATATATTCCAGCTTAATGTCGATCGGTTTCACACCGTCGGCCTGCTCGAATACGAATTTCATATCGTTGGTCGTTTCACCTACTACATACATCGGAGAGCGTTCGCGGTCGGCAATGCGGCGTACGCGGGCAACGTCTTCTTCCTTCATCAGCAAGCCCATACGTTCCTGGCTCTCGTTTCCTACGATTTCCTTAGCAGAAAGCGTCGGGTCACCGACAGGTAACTGGCTCATATCGATATGTCCGCCGGTAGCTTCCACCAACTCAGACAGACAGTTCAGGTGACCGCCTGCACCATGGTCGTGAATAGAGATTACCGGATTGTTGTCAGACTCTGCAATCGCACGGATCACGTTCGATACACGTTTCTGCATTTCCGGGTTGGCACGCTGTACGGCGTTCAACTCGATACCGCTGGTGTACTGTCCTGTATTTACAGAAGATACGGCACCACCGCCCATACCGATACGGTAGTTGTCACCACCCAGCAGTACGACCTTTTCACCCGGCTGAGGATCACCCTTCAAAGCATCGCGCATATTGGCATAACCAACACCACCTGCCAGCATGATCACTTTATCATACCCATATTTCTTATTATTCTCTTCGTGTTCGAAAGTCAGTACCGAACCGCAGATCAGCGGCTGGCCGAACTTGTTACCAAAGTCGGAAGCACCGTTGGAAGCCTTGATCAGGATCTGTTCCGGTGTCTGGTACAACCAAGGACGCGGGTCCATGATCTTTTCCCATTCACGGGCACCCTCCGTACGCGGATAAGCAGTCATGTAAACGGCTGTACCAGCGATAGGCAAAGAAGCCTTACCTCCGCCCAGACGGTCACGGATCTCACCACCTGAACCGGTAGCAGCACCGTTGAACGGTTCAACCGTTGTCGGGAAGTTATGTGTTTCAGCTTTCAGAGAGATAACCGATTTATATACCTTTGTTTCATAGAAATCAGGTTTGTCACCGCTTGCCGGAGCAAACTGTTCGATCACCGGACCTTCATTGAAAGCCACATTATCTTTATAAGCAGAAACCAGTTTGTTCGGGTTTTCTGCCGATGTTTTCTTAATCAGGTTAAAGAGAGAGCTTTCTTTCTCTTCTCCGTCGATAACGAATGTACCGCCGAAGATCTTGTGACGGCAGTGTTCCGAATTTACCTGTGCAAAACCGTACACTTCGCTGTCGGTCAGCTTACGTTCCAGCTTCCGGCTTACTTCGTTCAGGTAAGACACCTCTTCAGCACTCAGCGCCAGCCCTTCCTGTTGGTTGTAAGCTGCAATATCTTCGATATAAACAATCGGATCCGGTTGTTTACTGATCGTGAAGATATCCTGGTTCAGTCCGTTGTAAATGCGTTGCAGCATCGGGTCGTGGTCTGCCTCACCGGAAGATACAGGGAAGTATTCTTCGATACGTGAGATACCGCTCAATCCCATGTTCTGGGTGATTTCCACGGCATTAGTACTCCACGGGGTGATCATTTCCCGGCGGGGACCAACATACCAGCCATCCAATGTTTCCGATTGAACGGGAGTTGCTTCACTAAACAACCAAACGAGCTTTTGAACATCTTCAGGAGAGAAAGCATGTGCCGCCTCAACAGCCAGCACCGTCTTTGTTGGAGATTGAAAGAATAGAATCATATCGTCGATTTATTAAGATATTCCAATAACAGACTGCAAAGATAGTAAATATGTAGCAGATAAAAATATTCATCTTTACATTATTAAATTTACAACCCTTCTCTCAGCATCTTTTTCTGTGGCAGGAAGAAACGTTCTATCAAACGAGAATCATCGGTTACTATTTCAGCAATCGTTTTCATTTCATAAAAATTGACGACAAACGCCCCTCTACTATGAATCGATCAATTACATTTATATATAATAAAGAGAGGATTACTATCTTCGTTCATATCACGATAGACAGCTGGAGCTTGTTCATCAAAATAGTTCAAATCTTTCAGATCTTGAATTTCTCCACCTGATAAAGTCTGAACATATATATTCTCTTTCGCATAATGGTATAATGGCCAGATAGGGGCTCCATTATCAATATCATTTTTAACACCTAAAACTCTTTTCGTTTTAGGCGCATAACTTTTTGTTTGTTTTCTACTTTTATTATATTGCAAAACGGTACCGCCTCTATCACTTGCATATCTCAAATATAAACAAGAGTCTGTTTCAAAAAAGCCCTCTCTATTAATAAATAGATAATTCAAATTATTCCCATCAAGAGAATTTGTATAATATTTAGAAGAGTAAGCCAATTGATAAATTTCTCCTCTGATAGGATTTTTTAAATCCAAATAATAAGCAGGAACAATTGTATCTCGCATTGCCCTATAAAGGATATTAATACCTCCGATTTTGTACAACACACTGTTTTTATGTGAAAAAAAGAACACACGCCTTAATCTGCAATTTTCAAGATCGCATTGTTTTACATACGATTTTCTTGAATAATACTTTTTCCCCAGAATATCAAACATACCAGAAACATAATTCAAGGAATCAGTCAAAGGAATTATAGATTCCCTAAAAGAAAAAAACACCTCATCACCTAAAGGCAACATAAAATCTATTTTATCGAACGGATATTCCAAGTTTCCTAAAAACTTTCCTTCAAAAGAAAAAACGGCTATACTATGTTTTCTTCTAAACTGCATTACATAGACCTTTTCTCTATATTCATCTACAAATATATGATGTGGATTAACCTGTTCAGGACCTTCACCAACCCTGGCGATTACTTTGATAAAATTACCTTTCCGATCATATTTCATTATTCCTCCATCATGAGAGAGCATTAAAAACATATAATCCTTTGTAAAAGCTATATCTATTATCTTTCCGATTATCTTTTTATTATCAATACGAACATACTCTATACTCTTAAATTCATTCTTTATCGATATATCATCATTATTATGTTGTGTATCACGCACTTTTACCACATCAGTTATGGTTGACAATTCAGCAGGATCTTCTATTATCATTTCCATACGTTTTTTATCACCTTGTTCATGACAAGAAAATAAGGCAATAACAAAAACAAATATGTATATCAATCTACTTGTCATAAAGTTTTTGTAATTTACACATTAATCAACTATATCCACAAACAACTAACTGACAGATGTTTATCCAGTTATTCCATCAGACTATCTATTATGATGGAAAGATAGCCATTTTCAGGGAGTTGGACAACTATTTCCGGATCCTTTTTATCAGCTTTTTTATGTGTATTCCATCTTTTTCAACGAGTACAATTATCCCAGTCAACACCCTGTATCATCAGCATTAAATCCAGCCAAGTCGTTTTGTAAATATGAAGCGGATGGAAAATATCATATATATAGAAAAATAGACCAGGCTATTATGAAAAAAAACAGCAAAGGATCGGTTACCTTTTAGATTTAAAGTCCTTCTTTCAGAATCTTTTTCAGAGGCTGGAAAAAGCGTTCTATCAAACGTAAATCATCAGTTACAATTTCGGCGGTAGCTTTCATTTCATAAAAAACAGGCAGTTTTTTTCCATAATTGGTAATCAATCCGTCAGGAAAAACAATCTCTACCATATAATTGTTTTCCGAGGGGACCAATGAGACAGATGACAAACGACCATTTACAATACCAAATTCCTGATCCGGAAAATTCGTAAAACGCACAATTACTCTCTGCCCAACCTTTACTTTTCCAGAACGTTGTAACGGCAACAACGCCCTCCCTATCCAACTCTCACCTTCTTTAGGCACAATACGGGCAAAAATATCTCCCGACGATAAATACTGATTCGGAGCCTCCTGAACAAGCAGTTGCACTCGTCCATCCGAGGGTGCTATCAGACAATACGACATCTCCCAGGTATGGATCGCCGCCAGCAACTGCCCGACAGAAGCACGGTAATCACGGGCAGAAACATCTTTCGATGCCAGATCCATATATGCCGGTTGAATATCACCCAGCAACCATACATCCTGTAATAAATAATAACTCAGTCGTTCCGGCTCACCCATATAACGAGCTAATAATTTCTTTAATCGAAGTACATCTTCCGTCTTCGCAGGATTCTCCACCACAGCCAGCAGAGCATCCATTTTCACTTCCTGCCCGTTAAAGACATAAAGTTCATTGATCTTTCCCGACGAACGGGCCACTGCCTTCACAACCGGTTCCCGGCTTGTCAATGTCATCTCCGTCTCAATCACATCCGGATAAATAAAAAAATAACTACCCACCAAAAGAGCCAGTACCACGACAAACAACAACGTAATACCCCATCGTACAATCCAGGCAGGGATTTGCCCCATCACCTCTTGTACCTCTTCACTACGTAATTCTATTTTTTTACCATCCATTGTTCCTACTATAGTTATTAGTTATCCGAGAACAGTATAAATCTGATCCATTATTGCAGATTCATTAAACAACCTCGCCCTTTCCAATGCCTTATTCCGTAAATCACTTCTCAACACAGCATTTTCAATTACGGATCTCAATGCCTTATACAACATATATTCATCTTGTTCCGTTATCAAGCCATATTTCCCCTTACCCAAAACTTCTTCTGAACCAGCATTCTTTGTTGCAACAACCGGTAGCCCCATACACAAAGCCTCACAAATTACAAGAGGAAAACCTTCAGACAAAGAAGAGGAAACAAAAATATCTGTTTCTCTCAAAAAAGGTATTGGATTTTTATGATACCCCTGTAAAAAAACAATATCCTCTAATGAAAACTCCTTGATCTGGTCTTCCAGTTTTACTCTTTGTTCTCCTTCTCCTACAATCCATAAATCAAAGTCCAGTCCATCCTCTACCAAACGCCGGACAGCTTGTATCAACAACAAATACCCCTTTACCGGGGTCAATCTCCCAATACTACATAATGTAAATTTTCTTTTCGTTATACCCACACAATCCAACTTATTCAAGAGTCCCGCCCGGTCAATAAGATTATAGACTACTAACAATTCGGATTTAACATCTCCAAACAACTTAAGATATTGCTCCTTCACATTATCACTCACAAAAACGATTTTATCCATTCTTTGAAAAATGCGATATTCATGTTCATCACTTTCATAATATTGCTTTATCCAATGATAATTATACAAATCCGCATGAACCCAAACTATTTTAACAGCAGTGCTATCCCTTTCCCCTATATATTTTGCAGCTAGTCCTTCTAAAAAAGCAATCTCTATATCATAAAATCGTTTTTTTATTTTTTCACTGTCCGGGAAGAACCACGAAACTTCCTCCGGTATATCTGCAAAATAGATTCCATCTTTAATTAGGACTAATAGATCAACAGCATATTTGTCATAATCAAATCTTTTCAAAACATCGATCAATAATTTTTCTGCACCGCCACCTCCCAATGTATCGATACAAAACAATATCCTGATTTTACCTTCCACTAAATGTATCTCTTCTTTTTCTCTAATATGAATATATGCATTCCGAACAAGCTCTTTACATTCTTCAAAAGTCAATTTATTACTATTTTGCAATTCAACAGCACTATTCAAAAAATCAAAATACGCAGGATCAAGCTCAATGATCTTATTCATAAGATAATCCAAATAATTACATTGGATATCTCTTTGATCTGCTTGTTCTAAACTTGGATCAGAAAATAAAGATATATTTTTTCCTGTTCGCACTTTCAATAACACCTCCGGTATATTGGCAAAAAGGTATCCTTTTATCATTAAATCAGTCCATATCTCATAATATTCCACAGATTCATGTCTCTGTACTTTTCCTAAACACATTTTTAGAAACTCTCCAAAAACATGCTTGCGCATTATCACCGACTGAGTATATATAGCTTTAGAAAACAGCATCTCAATAACAATATCATTATGCCGCACCTGATAAAAATGATTTACTATAGAATCTACATTTTCCGTTACCCAGGTACCACAAACATCAACATCTCCATGATTCTCCATAAAAGAAAATTGCATATGTAGTTTCCGGGGAATCATTAAATGATTTACATCCATTAGAACAACATATTTTCCCTTTATGCTTTCCATAACCTGTCTCCATACTCCCGGTTCTTTAAATGATACGACATTCAAAATTCTCAAGCGTATATCATCAAATTCCATATCATCCCAAGTATCTCCGTAGCTATTAGCCCTCTCCTTCACTACAAGAAGTTCAAAACCTGTAAACGATTGCATGAAGACACTATTCACAGTTTCCTGTAAATCTTCGTTTTCATCATCAACTATCAGAATAACACTAATCTCCGGCATATCAATATATTTTATGAACCCAATTCTAACTGATTCTTTACCAGCTTATAATATATTCCCCGCCGTGCTGTCAGTTCCTCATGCGTTCCTTCTTCCACGACCTGGCCTTTATCCAATACCACTATATTATCCGCATCTCGTACCGTACTCAGCCGGTGAGCCACAACAACCACTGTTCTTCCTTTATAGAACTGATGCAGATGCTCCATTATCTCACGTTCATTATTGGCATCCAAAGCATTCGTTGCTTCATCCAAAAAAATAAACTCAGGATTTTTATATACGGCCCTGGCGATCAGGATACGCTGCCTCTGCCCCTGACTTACACCATTCCCTTCCATACCGATCTTTGTATTATATCCTAGAGGCAAAGAATCAATAAAATCCCGGATATTAGCCACCGTCACTGCATGCAACAAACGTTCCTTATCAATCACTTCCTCTCCTATCGCAATATTCTTTGCGATCGAATCTGAAAAGAGAAAGCCATCCTGCATCACACACCCCGTACGGGCCCGCCACACATGCGGATTCATATTCTTCAAAGACAGATCACCTATTTTGATATTCCCTTTGTTCGGTTCATAAAACCCGAGTAATAATTTAATCAATGTCGTCTTTCCGCTTCCGCTGGCTCCGACAATAGCCGTCACCTTATGTTGTGGGATCGTCAGATTAATATGTTCCAACACATAATCCCGGTCTGCCCCGTCATAACTGAAACTCACATCCTCTATATATAAAGTCTGGTTCTCCGGTAAAGTATTTACTTTCAAAGCTAAAGTCTGCTCTTCATCTTCTCGTTGATGGATCTCACCCAAACGCTCCAAACTAATCTTTGCATCTTGAAATGAACGTGCAAAACCAATAAACTGTTCGATCGGTGAGGTCAACTGTCCTACAATATAAATCAATGACATCATCATACCCAACGTCATCTCACCCGAAACAACAGCCCGCGCGGCAAGGAAGGAAATAAGGATGTTGGTAGTTTGGTTAAAAAATACCGATCCTATTTGTTGATATTGCCCCAAAGCTAATCCCTTAATACTGATTTTAAATAACTTTACTTGAATACGCTCCCATTCCCAACGTTTTTCCGTCTCACAGTTATTCAATTTGATTTCTTGCATACCGGTTATCAGTTGAAACAAATTACTCTGCTCACTTGCCGCCTGCGCAAATCGTTTGATATCCAATTCCCGCCTATACTTCATAAACAGCAGAATCCAAGTAACATACAAACCATTTCCTAATAAGAACAACCCCAATATATTTAAGTCATAATAAGCCAATACAAAACCAAAAACGATGAAATTCACAAAAGAAAATAATGTACTAATAGAAGTCCCCGTCATAAATGCCTCAATACGGTTATGATCACCGATACGTTGCATAATATCACCCACCATCTTCGTATCGAAAAAATGAAGGGGTAAGCGCATAAGTTTTGCTAAAAAATCAGAGATTAAGGCTATATTAATTCGAGTATTAACATGCAATAATATCCAACTGCGAATAAAATCGACCGATAAGCGGGCTATAAAAATTACTAACTGTGCGATTAGGATCAAAGTAATAAAACTCAGATTACTATCCCGGATACCCGTATCAACCAAGCTTTGAGTAAGGAACGGCATAATCAATTGAAGGATACTTACCGTCAGCATACCTAATATCAACTGAAAAAGTTCCCGTTTATAGGGTGTCAGATAACGAAAAAAGTAAGATAATTTTCTGTTTTCCTGGTCCTCCACATCTTCCCGTTCATAAAAATCCGGACCAGGCTCAAGGAGCAAAGCCGTTCCAGTGTCTTTCCCTTCCACAGGGGTGCTAAACCAGCAACGCCCGAATTCATCCTCATCAAATACCCCCCGGCTAGCAGCCGGATCGGCTATATAATATTTCCCCTTTTTTATTTTGTAGCACACTACGAAATGACGTTGGTTCCAATGTAAAATGCAAGGCAATGAGATCTCTGTCTGTAATTGCTCCAATGTAATCCGAACCCCCATTGTACGAAACCCTATTTGTTCTGCTGCATCACTGATCCCTAACATAGATACGCCTTCACGGGTGATATAGGCATGTTCACGCAAATACCGAATCGCATAAGTACGACCGTAGTACTTCGCTATCATACGAAGGCAAGTGGGACCACAGTCAGCTGCATCAAGTTGATGAAAGTGGGGAAAATACTTTAATTGCATATAAGAAAACAATTATATTTATGTTTTATAAATATCACAAAAATCATATTTATTCATAAAATGTTCCATATCCGTAATAGAAGGACAAATATTCATAAAAATGCACTTCTTACAAGGACTCACTTTTTTTCTTGTCAAAAACCAATTACGACTATTTACTAATTCCAAGAAAATCACTTCTTTTAAACTAATATCTGGACTTACAACAGCTAATTTCCTGCAATTTATATCAGAAAAGATATCTCCATTTGGAAGAATCACAAGTGATCCAAACGTATTAACATTTAATATTGATTTTGATACAATTTCATTATGCTTCAATTTAACAGAGAAAAGATCTTTAACTGTATATGATAATATTCGACAACAAAAATCACGATTATTTTTATTACAATATGGGAGTATCAACATAGTATTATTTTCTATATTCAACATTTTCTTACAACCCCTATATTCACTTTCATTTTCAACTAATATTGACAAAATCACATTACTTGTATAAGATCGCAAAAGTTCATCCTTACCCTGTAGCCATAATATATATTGAATATTATCCTGTAGAATAAAATCTGTCCTATACTGATAAAAATGATGCGCAAACATATATATACTTAATCTATAAAATCTGGACTGATAAGAAATAAACTCCAGCAAATCTAATAAATTACCATCATTCACTTCTCCTATTACTAAATTTATCACCTCTAAATTAGGAAAGGAAACACTCAGTTCTCTTTTCACCCACTCAAGATCAAGTGTTATTGATTTTGAGTAAAAAGGATAACAATACTGTTTATAAGCAAATCTATGCTTATATATTTCAGAAGCAGAATTAATATGTAAAGTTATTTCATACAAATTATTAATAATATCAGTACCCATTCTATGTTTGAAATATTCAAAATCCTGTTGATTACTATTTAAATTTGAAGAAATTCTTTCATCATCTAAGCTATAGCTTTTAACATCAACCACAGGTTGAAAAACTAAAGGCAAATGCTCAACAGATTTCTCAATAATCTCACCAAACATTTTTTCTTTTACTTCATTTGCAAATGAAATAAATAAATGATTATCCAAAAGAGATTTTGATATTTTAAATCCATAATAAGGTTTATTATGAACCTTTGAAATCTTAGAGGCAAGTATTGGATCTTCAACTAAAATATGGCCACCATCTAGTAGACTGTATAACAAGGCCTTCCCTCTGCAATATCTTATATATATGTAGCTATAAAAAATAATATATTTACTCATTATCATCAAATTTATTGTATACTATTCTTATGAAGATTAAGTATCGATTTATTTCTCCTAATACTATTTATACTATTTTTCAAATACTGGGTCATTTCCTCTCGATTAATAGGCTGACAATCCAAATCTCTTTGAAAAAGACATGTCGTACAGGAATTAACACGATAACATTTAATACATTTTTGAGCTATTCTATCATAATAGCCATTATATCTATCTAAAATAGATTTATAATCAATCTTTACATTAAAATTTTCATCTATATACCCTAAAGGATAATCATGACCGACTTTTTCACAGGGATGGAACTTACCATCAGCAGAGACAAACAACTTATTCGCAAAAGGAGTACACGAAGCAGTTGGTATATGATTCATTTTCATATCCCCTGTCAATAAATGTCTATATCCTCTGTAATGGGAGCCTCCACATCCTTCAACAAATTTAAATGTTTGAGGAAGTATTGGATTGATTTTATGATGAATAACTGGAGAAATTAAATCTTTATTCAACTGAACAGCCCTATTAACACTTTGAAACATACTTTTATAGACTCCCTGATATTCTCTTTTCAAAGAAACACTCGTTAACTCTGAAAATATCGGAATCACATCAAAGTTTATCTTAAAAAAAGTAAGTATCTTCAATATGTCACTTCTATTATGGAATACAGCATTGAATGAAACATTTTTCTTAAAATACTCTGGGTAGTTATCTTTAAGTTGAACTAAATTTCTAAAAACTACAGGAAAAGAATCTGAATTATTTCGTGTCAATCTATACTTTGATGTCGATAAATCACCATCTAAACTCACTAACAAAGTAACATTATTTTCAACTAAGAAATCCATATATTTATCCAGAAGTAAACCGTTCGTAGTTATATTATAGTGGAAAGAGAAATTTTGCGTATTTAAATCTTTTGAATAACAGAGGATTTGTTTTAACAAATCAAACCTCAAAAGAGGCTCACCACCATAAAAACCAATAGAGACGCTTCTATTTATAGATGCTGCAGCATTAGAATTGAATTGTTTATAAAAAAAATCAATCACAGCTTTGGCAATGCCAAAAGATAAATCAACACTCTCATTCGGTGCGGAGGAATCATACATCTCACGATAGACACAATAAGTACACTTCAAATTACATTTTTGAGTTAATTCAAATGTTATCACTTTCAAATTAGACAGAGCCATTTCTATATCTTCCGCAAATAGTCGTCCATTTACAGTATAAGGATTATCTATTTTAAAGAATCCATTCTTATTTAGATAATCAAATCTTTTAAAAACATAATTCAGTTCCTCATCTCTATCTTTAAAAAAATAATTAGAGACAAACGTTTTAGGATTATTCAAATATTCAGTTATCAAATCATATAATTTTCGATCAATATTTATTATCTGATTTTTATAAACAGAATATAAATAATAATTTTTTGAATTATCAACAAATACTATAGGTTTCATATTAAGTCGTTAAAAAATACATTTTGGGGTCTAGGTTTTAGTCTAGACCCCAGTTTAATAAACTAAAGTGTGTAATAATCTGGATTCTTCTGATTGGATGAAATACCATGATTATGAGCTGAATCCGTTTCATTACTAGCATTTTTATCAGTAAAATGAGAATTGTTATAAAACAACTGCTCACGACATGTACAGCTACTAACACGACATGCATATAGACCATCCGGATTACAACTATAACCACCAAATAAGCGACTTTTCTCTGCCTTTGTTAATTTTAAAATCGACAACTTTTTCATACTACTACCTGTTAATTAATTAATTACATTCATATATAATAACGAGAGGATTACTATCTTCGTCCATATCACGATAGACAGCTGGAGCTTGTTCATTAAAATAGTTCAAATCTTTCAGATCTTGAATTTCTCCACCTGATAAAGTCTGAACATATATATT
>NZ_QUHH01000025.1:96925-97333 GCF_003479515.1 Parabacteroides sp. AF14-59
TTCAGATCTTGAATTTCTCCACCTGATAAAGTCTGAACATATATATTCTCTTTTGCATAATAGTATAATGGCCAAATAGGAACACCATTATCAATATCATTTTTAACACCTAAAACTCTTGTTATTTTTGGTGCATAACTTTTTGTTTGTTTTCTACTTTTATTATATTGCAAAACGGTACCGCCTCTATCACTTGCATATCTCAAATATAAACAAGAGTCTGTTTCAAAAAAGCCCTCTCTATTAATAAATAGATAATTCAAATTATTCCCATCAAGAGAATTTGTATAATATTTAGAAGAGTAAGCCAATTGATAAATTTCTCCTCTGATAGGATTTTTTAAATCCAAATAATAAGCAGGAACAATTGTATCTCGCATTGCCCTATAAAGGATATTAATACCTCCG
>NZ_QUHH01000025.1:97343-106376 GCF_003479515.1 Parabacteroides sp. AF14-59
CGCATTGCCCTATAAAGGATATTAATACCTCCGATTTTGTACAACACACTGTTCTTATGAGAAAAAAAGAACACACGTCCTAATCTGCAATTTTCAAGATCACATTGTTTTACATACGATTTTCTTGAATAATACTTTTTCCCCAGAATATCAAAAATACCAGAAACATAATTCAAGGAATCAGTCAAAGGAATTATAGATTCCCTAAAAGTAAAAAAGACCTCATCACCTAAAGGTTGCATAACTCTTATTTGATCGAACGGATATTCTAAATTTCCTAAAAACTTTCCTTCAAAAGAAAAAACAGCTATACTATGTTTCCTTCTAAACTGCATTACATAGACCTTTTCTCTGTATTCATCCACAAATATATGATGGGGATTAACTTGCTCAGGACCTTCTCCAACCCTGGCGATTACTTTGATAAAATTACCTTTCCGGTCATATTTCATTATTCCTCCATCATGAGAGAGCATTAAAAACATATAATCCTTTGTAAAAGCTATATCTATTATCTTTCCGATTATTTTTTTATTATCAATACGAACATATGTTATACTCTTAAATTCATTCTTTATCGACATATCATCATTATTATGCTGCGTATCACGCACTTTCACCACATCAGTTATGGTTGCCAGTTCTGCAGGATCCTCTATTATCATTTCTATGCCTCCTTTATTTTCTTGATGACATGATAATAATGTGACAACAAAGCCTACTATATACATTAACCTTTTCTTCATAATACTTTCACAATTTACAAACCAATCAATTAAAATATATTCACAAAAAAATTTACTAACGACTGATTAAAATCATCGAAGTTATATTTTTCCAAATAACGAATCCTTCCATTAGTTGCATATTGTTTACACAATTCCGGATTATCCAACATTCTTTTAATCCCTGATTTCAAAACCTCTACATTCTCCTCTGACTTATTCTCATCAGTATATAAAGGTACAGTGATTCCTGTTTCACCATCTAATACGAGCTCTGACAATCCGGTTGTTCGACCAACAATTAATGGTAGACCCATCATCATCATTTCCAATGCAACATACCCAAATTCTTCATAGAAAGAAGGTAATACTCCTATATCACTAATTGACAAAAGTTCATACAAAATCTGTTTATTTACATATCCGGTAAAAGAAACTTTTGACCAATAAGGCGTGATTTTTAATAATATATCAGTATAATCTCCATCGCCAATTATTATTAATCGCAATTGAGGATATTCCTTTATCAAATCGACAAAGGATTTTGCTAAAATACCACATCCCTTGGCAGGACTTAATCGACCTGCAATAACAAGAATTTTCTCTTCTTCTGTATAACCATATTTTCTTTTAAGAGATAGAAAGTCTTTTCTTGCTAATTTGGAATAAGAATCTTCTATCCCATGAGGAATATATATCAACTTCTCTTTTGGTACTTTATAAATTTTTCGTAAATCATCGTAAGAATGTTTAGCAACAGCTATAACATGATCGCAAAGATTCAATAATACTTTTTCTGATTCAAGACTCTTACAAAGTGTTATATTCTCTTTTTTATCAGGATGAGATAGTATTTCATGAAGCTTTGCTTTATCTCCCATCAAACTAAAACGCCATTCTACATAATGTATAGTCACTACTACTTTAGACCGTGGGAACAATTTTTTCAGTCCAGAAGCTAAATCACTCATCTTCATATAATTCAATTGAAATACAGGATTTTTAAGTTTCGACAAAAAAGGATACAGCAATAAAAGAATACTTCTATAATACAATCGATTTTGTTTTTCTGTATCCCTTACACCATTCAAAAGCCTTACATTGGAAACAAAATAATGAAGTACATCACCTATTCGTTCCATAAAAATAGTCTTTCCTCTATAAGATCTCAAATGAATTACAACTAATTCCCATTCTGTATCTTGGAATGCTCGTATCAATTCTTTTATATAATTACCTACTCCATAATTAGAAGCCTGGCTTTCTTCATTAAAGATTACTAAACTTTTTCTCTTAATAGATCCATTTGAGTTATTTGAAAATACACAAACCTCATTTTTGGTCAATTCTTCTCTTTGAATACAATATAATAAATGGCCCGCTATACCATTATACAAACCTAACGAAATAGATGATAAATTTTCAGATAAACAAAGATTTATACAACTTAATATTGCAGGTAAACATACCACACCTACTTTTTCTCTATCAAGTATCTTTAAATAAGTATCAATCAAGAAGGGAGGAAGTTCATCTTTCTCTGTAAATTCTGTATAAAGTAGAACATATTTTAAAGCATCAAGATAGTCTTTATCAAATACTTGTACAAATTTATCCCGTTGTGCTGAAAGCCGGGCAATGACATAAAAAACAATTCCACCTAATCCTGTTCGAAAGCTAAAATCTGAAAAATGAAATACATCATATTCCATCACTCGTCGATCTATTTCTTTTAATATTTCATCAGTATCCCCTTCTATAAATCCATTTTGTACTAAAAACTCTATTCCCCACCCAATCCCACATAACCCATATTCAAAATTTATAGGTAAATCTTTATTGACATCTTCATAAAGATCATCTAATAACTCATATGCAAAAGTTTCAAATTGTTTATTATGAGAATAACGAGCATAATGAACAAAAAATAGAATATACCCCATCTTTCCGTGAAACAAGCCCAAATCAGGACTAAAGCCACAATTTAAAATCAGATAAGATAAAGCCTCATCCAATAATCCATCAAAACTAATGTTTGAGATATTCATAATAATCTATTTGTATATTAGTAACTCATCATCTATAAATTCCTTTCAATCAATACCGGATAAAACCGGAATTTGTACCCGAACAACAGTCCAATAGACTCCCTAGCGAATCCATTACCACATCACCGACCCATATAATCTCAATTTCATCCAATAGGGTTTTCAAAAGAGATTCAACACAATCTTCGATATATTGTTCCACATTAGATACAGGAACAATACAAGGTAACTGATAGGGATATTTTAAATCGTTGTTTTTCATGAAATTATTTCAATACGAGATAAATTTATCTACTTTCCACAAAGAAGTATCTAACGAAAATCTAATATTTACCTAATGAAACTAACAAATAGCATTTTTTATAAAAAATAAATTTCTAATTTTGTAAAAAGCATGTGTTTACAATGAAAAAAGTTCCCTTAATAGTTTCAATTGGAATCATAGCGTTATTGTGTTTACAAACGTTTTGGCTTCATGATTTGTATTATGTAAATAAACAACAACAAATACAAATTATAAACGAATTATTCAATATTGCCATTGAAAAGGAACTTACCATAAGAGAGTGTGACTCCCTTTCAAACAAAAAGGATGCCCAATTAATAGTACAATCAATTGACAGCATAAATTGGGAAAATATAAAAAATTCAGGCAGAACCATCTGCTATTCAGAAATTTTAACCCAAAACATGCAAGACAAAGGTATCAATAATAACCCTATTCAACTTCATGTATTGGATAGTCTGTTTACCGAAGAATTAAATCGCGAAGATGCCAGAGCCACAGTAGTTCGGATATTTTACTATGACCAATTTCTCAACCTCATACATGAAATAGGAAATGACCGTCCTACAAATTCTTCGACTATCTTCACCAGCCTAAAGCCGATCGGAACCAAAGGTTTACGTTTTGTTCAGGCAGCAGTCACACTTCCGCCTGAATTAATAGTAGAACACATACAATACGAGTTAATAGCTTCTTTTAGTATTGTTTGTATCGTACTTTTTATATTATACTATCAATGGTCTATCATTATGAAAGAAAAAAAGTTGCTGGCAAAACAAAAACAAATTGTATATGCGATTATCCATGACCTGAAATCCCCCTTGAATTCACTTTACACATTTCTTGACTTCATTGAAATGGATCAAACAGAGCCCGAACAGATAACTATCCTGGATAAAGGGAAAAAACGAATTAAACAAATAGCAATTTTCATGGATCAAATGTTAGATGTCTTCCGGAAAAACACCTCCCCTTTACAATATATAGAGATACATCTGCTTGAATTAATAAAATATATATGGCAGGACATCAGTAACTGTTATCCGGACAAAACTATCCAATTCAACATAATCAACCGATTATCGACCGAGACATTCTTCACGGATCCGATGCGCCTGGAACGCTGCCTTCGGAATTTATTTGACAACGCTTTGAAATATTCCGACCGTGACGTTTCGATAACTGTGACATTAAGTAATAATCAAAACAAATTGAACATTGAAATAAAAGATACAGGTTGGGGTATTCCTAAAAATGATTTGAAAAAATCAGGTAACTTGTTTCATAGGGTCAAGAAGTCGGTAAAACCGGCAAGAAAAGGGTATGGCATAGGACTTTGCAGTGTAAACGATTTACTTCGGGAGTTAGGAGGATCTTTACAGATTGAAAGTACCGAGGGGGTCGGCTCCACATTTACTATTCAACTTTAATTTTAGACGACATGGAAAACCAAAGGCATATACTTTATGTAGAAGATGATCTGGATTTAGCTATTTTGATAGTTAAAATGCTGGAAAAAAAAGGATTCAAAGTTAGTTTAAAAAACAACTTATCTAGCATAGTCGAAGAAATTCAATCCATCAGACCAGACTTGTTGTTACTAGACATCGAGGTTGGTAATCAGTCCAGTCTGGAAGAGTTGCCTTTTCTCCGAAATAAGTATCCCCTGATTCCCATTATATTTACCTCATCTCACACCGACATTGAAACGGTCGATCTCAGTTACGACAATGGGATAAACCTCTTTATAAAAAAACCTTTCAGCATCAAAGAACTTTTGCACAATATCAACTTGTTGCTAAATTCAACCTCTCTGTTAAAAAAGTCAGTTCTTTCATTTGGAAAATTCACATTCGACACTGAATGCAATCAACTATTTATAGACGAACAAAGCATCGCTATCCTCTCTCCTAAAGAATCTCTATTATTACAAATACTGCTATCACATCAAGGAAAGGTTGTTTCGCGCTCCCTTATTATGCAACAAATATGGAATAATACTATTTCCGATGACAGTTTGAACAATTGTATTAACCATCTACGCAGTTTCCTAAATAAAGATTCGAAAGTTCAAATTTTCACGTTGCGAGGACAAGGTTATCGACTAACTATCACTTGACAACAGTCATATCTATTTTTCTACTATTTCTATTTTCGTCACTGGAACACAAGCGTGCAACACGGTATTTGGTATAAGAAGTATACATTGAGTAAATATGGTAACTGTACATTTACTCTCTAATGGACTGATTACTATATCAAATCTCTTTTTATCAATATCGGATAAAGCCGAGAGTACAAGTTCCAATTCGGCCTATATATTTCTTCTAACTGAATCACCGATGTGCCATGACTTTTTAGTAAAAGCGAAAAAACACTTTGGTCATGTCGATGCTCAACAAATCGTTCTTCATTTGGAGATTGCGAAGGCGTATCATCCACTAAATAAAAGTTTTCATAATACATATCTAGCCATGCTTTAACTAAAGCGACCGTTTTCGGCTCTTTACGGATAAAAATAACACCGGATTGATATTGTGGCGAATACATCCCTTCTTTTCCACGTACCTCAAAATAATCCAATAAATCCCCCTTCGTCCAAAAACATTCTTTTCTTACTTGCTCTAACTGTGAAACTAAGAATCCGCTTTCATTCTGTTTTACCTCTTTCCAATAGTCTAATAATTTATCTTTTCCCCTACTGTTCAGATGACATCCCATATCCACATAAAGTAATACATCTCCATCCTCCACTCTGGCTAATGTATCCAGTATAATAAATGGTTTCCAGACCCAATAACCGAAGCCACGTACATTTGCACTTAAATACTCCGAAAAATCATTCCGGAACGAAGTCGGTAAATCATATTCGTTATAAAGATGAATAGAATCAAACAAATTAAAATCTTCTGCTTGCTCCTGCAGCCTTTCACGACTTCTCTCGTAACGGGAATCACCGAAACTACAGAGGAACAACTGCCCCTCAGGCTTTTTTTGAAAAGTAAAACGTTTTCGTTCGCTTTTTACCAAATGACATAACCGGATAAATGGGTGTATTTCTTGTAATGCTGCTTTTTTTATAAAGGAAGAGCGTAGCGGTTCTTTACGCCACTGATGATATTGAGCATACAATGTTGGATTTTCGCAACAAGCCTTTAAATGAACAGCCAATTCTCCTGGAGTCTTATACTTACGTACATCTACATAACAATTGTCTCCAGGTGTCAACTCATCAATATTAGGTGCACCGAAATAAATAGGAACAGATCCCACCAAAAGCGGATCAAAGAATTTTTCTGTTACATAATCTTCGGCACAAGAATTTTCAAAAGCTATTACGAATTTATAATGACCATACAAAGCCATTTTAGAAGAATGCCCGTCATCTTTTTCTAACCGACTGTTATTAAATAATTTTCCATACGAATCAATCTGTATTTTCTGCATCAACTCTTTCAAATATTCCTGTCTTCCACTCTGATTAAACGGACTTGAAACCATCATACAAATATCATCAAGCGATTCAAACGATTGGAGAACTGTCTGTTGCAGACGGATCGGATAATCTTTTTCATAATAGGGGTATATTATATCTGCCCCCTGATGATAAGACATCCAGTAGTCGAACAATCCCATAAACTCCGTACTTTTTATAAAAGGATAATTCTCTTCACATTCTAACGTCCACCCCACCCAGCGTTGTTTCTCCGGCTTATCAAGATCTCCTTCCAAATCAAAGCCCAAAGTGGGCAAATGAAATACAACTACATCAGCCCGATCAAGATGTTTTTGATCAGAAGTTATCAATATACCTTCCGGTACCTGCTCTTTAGGATACATCAAAGGAGCTTCCCACATACGGTTATGAAAAAGAATCACTGTTGTTTCATTTGGAATTACCTTCGGAACTCCGGTCACCTCTGCCGATACTCGCCAGGAATGATAATTTTTCAATTTTTTGTGAGCTGTCTGAAAACATGACAGACAAAGAGAACGGACTTCTGCTATCAACAGGCGATGTTTATGATAGATTTGGTACAAAGAATGGCTGGCCAACCGGAAACGACTATCACGTTTCTTATCCAACAGCCAAAAGGCCAATTTATATAATTGAGCAGATTTAGCATAAAGTAAACTCCAAATAATCCGTTCTTCAGCCACATCAAAACGTTCAGCAAAACAAAGCAATCGGTTAGCAATATACAGCAGGCTATTCAGTCGCTTCCCTGCCTCCAGTGTATTCATGATCGAACCGGAACGTTGTCGATAATAATAAAATGGAAATTCTGTACAGGCAACCCGGTCTGCCAAACATAGTGCCTCCACACTCCACAATTCATCTTCATGGAGAACCGATTCAAAATGAAAGTTATTATTTTCCAACCATCTCCGACGGTATAAATAGGAAGTAGCCATCGGAACAAATTTGCTTGCCCGAAACAACTCCGTAAAGCAATCCTTCCCAGACAACACTTGCTTGTTGGTGACAGATTCCGGTAATGGTAAAAACGGAGAATAAAAGTTTCCATCCGGATTCACATGCAAAACCGTTCCCAAAACCATATCTGCCGCCACCTCTTCTGCTTTTTGATATAGTTTACTCAATTGTTCCAGGTCTACCCAATCGTCACTGTCGATAAACACGACATAGTCTCCATTTGCTGCCTCCAAACCACGATTACGAGCTACAGCCAATCCTTGATTAGATTGATGAATTACTTTTATAAAAGGTTCACGTAAAGCGTAACGATCAGCTATGTCACCGGACAAATCTGTAGAACCATCGTCTACCAGTATTACTTCCATATTAACCTGTGGAGTCTTTAATAAAGATTCCAGACATTCCTCCAAATATTCCTCTACATTATATATAGGAACGATACAGGATAATTGATATGGATATTCACGATTCATAAAATTCAAAATTTCAGGATACAATTTACTGATTAATTTTATCTTAACAAGAAATAGTATTCAAGAAATTAAAATATTTTACTTCCACAACACACACAAAGACTACCACACTATCTCAAATAACACATTCATAACAAATTAGCCCAGTTATATCATTATAAACTCTCCCAAAGATATAAAGTCACCTTAGTGATAAGTACTCCATTTTTTAGTTCTCCATAAGCACAACCACAGATTTGTCATCCGGTGAAATTAATACTCAGTTTAGAAGAGAATGATACTTATTTTCGTTATCTCACCAAAGAGAAAATTACCGATGGGAAATGATGTCACAAGTTGTACGATGGGAAAATAGAAATGGCCTCAGTAAAGGTATTGTGTCACAAGATCTTCCTCATGCAACGATTTATTCCCAGATTAGGGATTGAACCCTACAAAGAAATAAATCGAAGACTATGGGAAGAGAAAATTAAATTTGCAGCAATTGCAGCATAAATGTTAATTGAATGTTTAACGAACTATTGTAAATTGATGGTCATAGAAATATAAATTGTTTATTTCTGAACAATGAATGGGCGTTCGAATATAACATAAATCGAATTTAAATACTTTTTAAAGTAATACTAATATGCACTCGCATCATTCATACTGGAATTGCTGAGAATATACACCTGTGTATAGCTGCTTATACAAAGACATTTACAATTACAAGCACCTTTCAAAGCATTCAGTTCACGTTTCTCTAATTCAGCCTTTCTGAATTCATGTAATTTAAGCTTACCTAAAGTTTTCATTTTCTTTAATGGTATTAAAATTAATAAGAGATTTTAACATGTAACAAAGTTAACATTCGATTTAAAATCACAATTAGCCCAATTGAGTCTATTTGAGTTTTCTCTACTTTTATTATTCTAAGTCCGAGATTATGTTTTACCTTTTTTTGAAGAAGCATCAATGTTCTTTTGCCTCAGCATCCTGTTTTAGACTGTCACTTTTCCGGTAAACAGTGTCTTTTTGTAGATATGGTTGACTCTCTATAAGAATCCAAAATGAGAGAACA
>NZ_QUHH01000026.1:0-103248 GCF_003479515.1 Parabacteroides sp. AF14-59
ATTGTTTTTAGTAATAAATGTTTTATCTGTAAACTACTTTCAGTAAAGGTCAAAGTAGCAATACAAATATCCGTTTGATATATATTGAATGAAAGGTCTACAATTATCAAAAGAAAAGAACATATATGTGTTTTATTCGTTTGATATATATCAAACGAATAAACGTTTGTGAACAAGCAAGTAATAGGGAGGAATATTTATATTGAATATCCGATATGAATAAGAAATGGAGATTGCTAAATTCCCTTTCGTATAAATAACGACTTTTGAAGGGAAAGAATCCTTTCAAATTCCTATCTTTGTGCAAGTTTTGTCATTTCCGGTCTGGGACTGACCAACATTGTTGTGCTCTCTGTTTATGAAAATAACTGAGATATATAGGAAAACACCAATTGAACAAATAGCATGAAACAGATTTTAGTTACCGGAGGAGCCGGATTTATTGGTTCTCATCTTTGTGAACGCCTGTTGAAAGACGGAAACAATGTGATTTGTATGGATAATTATTTTACAGGTCGTAAGCAAAATGTTGTTCATTTGTTGGACAACCCTTATTTTGAGATGGTGCGCCACGACGTGACGTTTCCGTATTATGTGGAGGTGGATGAGATTTATAACCTGGCATGTCCGGCATCCCCGATACATTATCAGTTCGATCCGGTGAGTACTACTAAAACATCTGTTATCGGTGCAATCAATATGCTTGGATTGGCAAAACGTACGAAAGCACGGATTCTTCAAGCGTCTACCAGTGAAGTTTATGGAGATCCGGTTGTTCATCCCCAGGAAGAAAGCTATTGGGGGAATGTGAATCCTATCGGCTTGCGTAGTTGTTACGATGAAGGAAAGCGTTGTGCGGAAACATTGTTTATGGACTATCATCGTCAAAATAAGGTAGACATTAAGATTATCCGTATTTTTAATACATATGGTCCGCGGATGCGTCCGGATGATGGCCGGGTTGTATCGAACTTTATCATGCAGGCATTGAAAGGGGAAGATATCACTATTTACGGGGATGGTATGCAGACACGTAGCTTTCAGTATGTGGACGACCTGATTGAAGGAATGGTGCGTATGATGGCATCTGAAAATTTCACAGGCCCTGTCAATTTGGGAAATCCGGGTGAATTCACCATGATCGAACTGGCAGAGATCATATTGAAGATGACGAACTCGAAGTCGAAAATTATATTTACACCTCTTCCTTCCGATGATCCGAAACAGCGCAAACCGAATATTACTTTAGCCAAAGAGAAGCTGAATGGCTGGGAACCGAAAGTACGTTTGGAAGAAGGTCTGATAGAGACTATTAAATATTTCAAGAGCCTTTAATTTTGCATTTTGATTATAAATTATGAAAATAGCGATAGTAGGAACGGGCTATGTAGGCCTGGTTACGGGGACCTGTTTTGCAGAAATGGGAACCGAAGTTTTTTGTGTAGATGTAAATACTGAAAAAATAGAGAACCTTAAACAAGGTATCATTCCTATCTATGAGCCTGGTCTGGAAGAAATGGTTCATCGTAACCAGCAAGCCGGGCGATTACAATTTACAACCGATCTTACCGAATGCCTGGACGACGTAGAGGTTTTGTTCAGTGCCGTTGGTACACCTCCTGACGAAGATGGTAGTGCTGACCTGAAGTATGTACTGGAAGTAGCCCGTACTGTCGGTCGTCATATCAAGAAACATATTCTGGTCGTAACGAAGAGTACGGTTCCTGTGGGAACTGCTAAAAAAGTGCGCCAGGCTATTCAGGAAGAGCTGGATAAACGGGGTGTGCAGGTTGAATTTGATGTTGCATCAAATCCTGAATTCCTGAAAGAAGGTGCGGCAATCAAGGACTTTATGAGTCCGGATCGTGTGGTTGTAGGTGTCGAATCTGAGCGTGCGGAAGAGTTGATGACTCGTCTGTACCGTCCTTTCCTTTTAAACAATTTCCGTGTAATTTTTATGGATGTTCCATCGGCAGAGATGACCAAATACGCAGCGAATGCGATGCTGGCTACCCGTATCAGTTTTATGAACGATATAGCCAATTTATGTGAGATCATCGGTGCGGATGTAAACATGGTTCGCAAAGGCATCGGTTCGGATAACCGTATCGGTAACCGTTTCCTGTATGCCGGCATTGGATATGGTGGTTCCTGCTTTCCTAAAGATGTGAAAGCATTGATCAATACGGCTAAACAGAATAAATACCCGATGCGTATCCTCCAGGCTGTAGAGGAAGTAAATGATGAACAGAAGTCTCTTTTATTCCGTAAGCTTGAAAAACATTTCGATGGTGACTTGAAAGGGAAACGTGTTGCTATTTGGGGATTAGCTTTTAAACCCGAAACAGACGATATGCGTGAGGCCCCATCTTTAGTCCTGATTGAAAAGTTACTGGCTGCGGGTTGTGAAGTGTATGCTTATGATCCGGTTGCAGTAGAAGAAGCAAAACGTCGTATTGGCGATGCGATCCATTATGCAAAAGACATTTATGATGCAGTTGTAGATGCCGATGCCCTGATGCTTGTAACGGAGTGGAAAGAATTCCGTATGCCATCATGGTCTGCAGTAAAGAAACTAATGGCTACTCCGCTCGTTCTTGACGGCCGTAATATTTACGATATCAAGGAAATGGAGGAGAATGGGTTTGTTTATCATTGCATAGGAAGATAATCGAAAAACAACTATCATACTATCATTTTTATGCCTGAAGGCTTAATCTATAAGCTCTCTGGGTATGATAGTTGTTCGTTTTATCTATCATTTATCTATCATAAACCCTCATTCAACTATCATTCTTAGCTGTTTTGTCGAAAAACAGGTCTCCCAAAGGCTTTAAAAAGAGTCTCACTTTTGCATATACATAGTCTTTTATTCGCAGAAGTAGTTACCTTTTAAGAGAAAGTAGTAGGGAAACTTAGCAGAGATACCCATTTTCACCTCTTTTACACCCCCATCTGATCGATACTGAGACCCGGGTGTGGAGGTGATTGAGATCCGGGTCTCAATGGATTTTTATAGTTATATATCTGAAAATAAACAATATACTGAGGGAGAAAAGATAACTGTTTTTATGATAGTATGATAGATGGATTAGTCACTATCATTGAAACTGTCATGCTCTGTATTAGTTGAATTTTATATCCAATAAGATGGTTTATGATAGTATGATAGTTGTTGCACAAATTTTTATGATGAAATTGTATTTTTCAATAGGTCGTATATGATTTCATAATCATGGCGGAAGAAACATTAAAAGATAAGACGGCTAAAGGGCTTTTTTGGGGAGGAATTAGTACATTCTTTCAGCAAATAATAGGAATGGTCTTGGGGATTTTTATAATGCGCATCCTTAATCCGGGAGATTATGGCTTGATGGCTATGCTTGGTATTTTTAGTGCTGTTGCTAATACAATTATGGATAGTGGTTTTACAACGGCATTGATAAATAAAAAAACTATTCGACATGAAGACTACAATGCAGTATTTTGGTTTAGTGCATTTTGCGGAATAATTATTTATGTGATTTTATTTTTTTCTGCTCCTCTTATTGCAGAATTTTATAATCAACCGGTTCTTCTTAATCTTTCCCGTGTATTGTTTTTAAGCTTCTTGATTTCGAGTTTAGGTATTGCTCATAATGCTATTTTATTTAAGAAACTCAAGGTTAAACAGAGAGGAATTGTTGATATAGTTGCCGTTTTTGTTTCGGGGGTTGTTGGATTGATATTCGCGTTATTAGGATTTGCTTATTGGGCGTTGGCAATACAGTTGGTTACTCAATGTCTGGTTGCAACTTTATTACGTTGGTGTTTTTCAGGATGGCGGCCTACTTTCTCGTTTGATTTTTCTCCGATTAAAGAAATGTTTGGATTTAGTTCTAAGATATTATTTAACAATATATTGGGACAAGTGAATATGAATGTTTTTTCTGTATTGCTGGGTAAGTATTATACAGATACTGATACAGGCTATTATTCACAAGGAAACAAATGGATGATAATAGGGAATACAACGGTAAGTGGTATGATACAAGGGGTGGCTCAACCTGTTTTGGTTGAAGTCGTAGATGATAAAGAGCGACAAAAGAACGTTTTTAGGAAGATGTTGCGATTTGGTGCTTTTATTTCTTTTCCTACATTATTGGGGTTGGCTTTTGTTGCGAAAGAGTTTATCTTGCTTACAGTCGGAGAAAAATGGATTAACAGTGTTCCATATCTTCAAATTCTGACTATTGCATATTCTTTTAGTTTTATTACAAATCTGTATTGTAGTTTGTTGTTGACGCATGGTAAATCTAATGTTGTATTATATGGAAGTTCTATTATTTATGGATCAAATTTGATATTGGCTTTTTGTTTAGTTCCATACGGGATTTTTACTATGATAATTGGATGTTCTATATTAACTGTTTTTTCAAATCTCTTTTGGCATTTTTGTGCTAAAAGATTAATTGAGATTCGAACGATTGATTTATTAAAGGATATATCACCTTATTTTTCTCTTATAGTAATTTGTATTTTAATATCCTGGTTTGCAACTTTAAAGATAGAAAATTTATATATTTTGTTTTTCTCTAAGATTTTTATAGTAACCTTGCTTTATATCGCTATATTATGGAGAATGAAATCTGTTCTTTTGCGAGAAACTATTTTTTTTATTGGTAAAAGACGATTTTAGTAATCTTTTCTAGATAGAATAATCATTATGGCTGTTTTTATTGTAAATTTATATAGGAGTTTATTACCAAAAGAGATGCGATCTCGTATCTATAAATTGTTTTTAGGTGATATTCTTTTCTTTTTTCGTAATTTTAAAGAGTGTTTGCGATGCAAATGGTATCTTATTTATTATTTTTTTAGAAAACCTAAAAATGATCAGGAGAGAGCTTATCTATTATTAGGAAAAATGGGGGTCTCTCCATATCCTTATTTGTGGAGAAAAGAATATGAAAGAATTGATTATCCGAGTTATATAGATACAGAAAATGGTTTGCCTTATGTGTTACATAAGCAAAAACGCTTATATTTTAAAAGGAGTATGTCTGATATTGTATCTGATGTATACCGGTCATTGCTTATAGAACAAGATGAACGCTCTGCACATTGTTATATAAAATCTTATGATGAACTGAAGAACAAAGTTTTACTTGATATTGGTTCTGCAGAGGCTTATTTTGCATTGGAAATGATTGATATTGTTAAACATGTATATTTGTTTGAGTGTGATGAAGATTGGATAGAGGCTTTAAATGCTACTTTTAGACCTTGGTCCGATAAAGTGACAATTATTAGAAGTTATATAAGTGATGTTGATAATGGGGTAGATAGTATGACTTTAGATCACTTTTTTAGAGAGAAAAGTGCTGATAATCTTTTTATCAAAATGGATATCGAGGGGTATGAACGAAAGGCATTACAAGGGTGTAAAAAACTTTTGAGTAGTTTTAGAAATATTTCAGGTGCCATTTGCATATATCATCGGCATGACGATGAAGAAGTCATTGAAAAATATTTATGTAATAACGCATGTAGGACCTCAATACAGCCAGGATATTTATATTTTGAGAAAGAGATGAGGCATGCTGTATTACATTTTAGTCAAAATAGATAATAAGTAGTTTTGTTTTAATAATGGATTTGATTTCAATAATAACAATCAATTATAATTGTTACCTCGAAACAACAGAGTTCTTGGATTCTATAAGGAATAATTTAACCTGTAGAGGCTATAGTTATGAAATGATTGTTGTAGATAATGCCTCGACAACGGATGATGTAACGTTGTTGAAAAATAGATATTCTTGGGTCAAAGTTATCTCTAGCTCTCAAAACAGAGGATTCTCCGGAGGTAATAATTTAGGAATAGAGCATGCTTCTGGTAATTACTACTTGTTTATTAATAATGATGTTATCATAGATCATGATATAGTAATTCCACTGTTGAATAGATTTCGGCAAAGTGATAAAATAGGGGTTGTAACTCCTAAAATTTTAGATTTTGATACTTCCAGAATTATTTATGCTGGTTCAAAGCCGTTAGGTAAATTTTTAATTAGGATACATTACTATGATGATGAAGTTTCGGCATGTAAATCATTTCCTATACCTTATGCTCCAGGAACAGCTATGCTGGTAAAAAAAGAGGTTGTAGATAAAGTTGGATTTTGGCCTGAAATATATTTTCTTTATGAGGAGGAATTGGATTGGTGTCTGAGTATAGGTCGCCATGGGTATGAGATTTGGTATGATTCTAATGCATCTATATATCATAAAGGATCTATGACAACGGGGAAGAACAGTCCTTTAGTTCAATACTATACTACTCGAAATAGATTGTTGATTTTTAAACGCAATTTGAGAGGAAGGTATAAGTATTGTTCGATAATTTTTACACTAGGAGTATCAATACCTCAAAGATGTTTGAAATATTTTATAAATCAGCAATATAATTTATTGAGAGCAACGTTGTTAGGCGCTGTAGATTTTCTTTGTGGTACTTTTTATCAGCGATTAAAGTCATTTTGAACTTTATGAATACTAAGGTAAAATACTATATTATTAATTGCAGAAAGTTTGTAATGCAATTACTCTGTTTTAGGCAATTGTTATTTGCTAAAAGAATATTGAATTTGTTAGAGTCAAAAAAAGAAACATCAGAAAGCTTAAACTCATTTGTGAATTCTCGTTTAAATTTGATTCTTGATTCAGCGAAAAAGAATGCTTTATATTATAAAAGGAATAATGGCAATGGATTAATGGATTTACCTGTAGTCGATAAAAGCATTATTCGGGAGAATATGGATGATTTTATCAATGCAAAATGTCCATTTTATAATCGTTTTAGATTTAATACGGGAGGGAGTACAGGTGAGCCTTTTGTTTTTTATACTAATAGGCTGTCTGGTTATGTGGATGCTGCTCATCAGCGGTTTTTACATAAAAAAATAGGATATAAGCGAGGTGATAAGGTTTTTTCAATTGATGGGACTATCATTCCTGAAGATTTACAAAGTAAACATATTTATTGGATTAAGAGTGGTTCTTCTGACGCAGTGTTTGGTTCATATGCTTATTCTGCATTATCAATATCTTCAAAAAGTATTCCTTATATTTTAGAATCATTTGAACGTGAAAAGCCTGCTATATTAAGAGGTTATCCTAGCGCAATATGTGAAATAGCTGAGTTTATATTAAGTTCAGGTACTCAAATAGATTTTCAATTAAAGGGGATAGTTTTGACAGCAGAAAATATAATGGAGAAGCATGTACATTTGCTTAATGCAGCCTTTCATGCCCCAGTATATGGACAATATGGACATTCAGAGAAATGTATATTTGCTTATACTGAAGCTAACTCTTTGTCATATACATGTTCTTCCTATTATGGTTTTGTTGAAATATTGGATGAAAATAATAATCATGTTAAAATAGGTGAGGTTGGACGAATTACAGTATCCAGCTATTATAATAATGCAATGTATTTTTTAAGGTATGACACAGGTGATTTGGCTGAATATGGCGGTGTGGACAAAAATGGGAATATTATTTTTACAGCAATTATCGGGAGAAAACAAGATTTTATATATGATTTTGAGAAGAATCGAATTAATATAACAGCACTAATATTTGGTCAACATTTTCATGCGTTTGCGAATATTCTGAGGTGGCAGATAATTCAATCAGAATTGGGTAAAGTGGATATAAAAATAATAAAGAATAATTATTATACAGAAAAAGACGAATCAGAGATAAGGAATAAGTTCTTGTTAATGGGATTTGAGGTTGAGTTTTTTTACGTGGATGATATTGCATTAACTCCCCGCGGAAAATATAGATTGGTACAACAGAAGCTGAATATTTAATATGGCTCAAGAAAAAGATTTGTTGCGTTTGCTTTTTGTAGGGGATTTTTATTCTAATGATATTGAGAAAGTTAGTTTTTCGTCTGAGTTGGAGAGGGAGATAAATGCGAGTAATATTGTTTTTTGTAATTTTGAAGCTCCTATCAAAATTGATAATATAGCTACACAGAAAGTTGGTCCTTCTTTGGCACAATCTGTAAAAGCTCCTGATTTTCTTGAGAAAAAAGGATTTAATGTCATTGGTTTAGCAAATAATCATGTTGCTGATTTTGGACAAGAAGGGATTTTGCGAACAATGGAATCTTTTCAACATTCATTACTTCTTGGAGTTGGGACCTTTGAACAGGCATATTCCTTGAAAAAGGTGAAGATAGGAGAAAATACAATAGGTTTTTTAGCTTTTTGTCATTATGAATTTGGTATCCTGGATAATAGGGATGATAATAAAACTTTAGGATCTGCATGGATCAATCATCCATGTGTGGATAGTCTTATAGAGGAAAGTAAAAAAACGGTTGATTTGCTGATATTGGTAGCACATGCAGGTGTTGAAGATATTGATTTACCTTTACCTGAATGGCGAGAACGTTATAAATCTTTTATTCATTTAGGTGTAGATGCTGTAATAGGTATGCATCCTCATGTCCCACAAGGATGGGAGTTAATAAATGGAAAACCCATATTTTATAGCTTGGGTAATTTTTATTTTGATATGCATTCAGATATTCCGATGTGGAATAGAGGACTAGGCGTTGTGCTTGAATATAAAAACAATACTATTGTTAATATCAGTATTTTAAATTTGTTGAATGACGATGGGGTTATTAGAGTGGATAAATGTCCTGAGATTAATGAATATGTTAAAAGTTTGTCAGAACGGATATCCAATGGGTCATACATGAGTTCTCTCAATAATTTGGTTCTTGATTTGTGGGATAATGTTTATGAAAAGTACTTATTCATAGGAACTAATGGATTAACATTGAAATACGGATTGAATTTCTTTTTAAAACGGTTATATGGAGCATTATTTCGTAAAAAAGGAATGCCTTTATTTTTGTTAAATATATTTAGATGTGAAAGCCATAGATGGTTAATTCAGAGGGCTTTGGATTTAAAGAGTAAGATGCGATAAAACTTCTAGGATAAATGGTATGAAATATAATAAATTTGCCCCAATAGTTTTATTTGTTTATAATAGGCCAACACATGTACAGAAATTAATATCTTCTCTTAGATATAATGAGTATTTTCAATATAGTGATTTGATTGTTTACTCAGATGGAGCTAAGACTCCCGCTGATATTAATCTTGTACAACAAACGCGTACGTATATTAAATCTATTTTAGGTTTTAAAAGTGTAAGATTGATTGAACGTTCTACTAATTATGGACTTGCCAATAATATTATTGATGGGGTGACCTCTGTTATCAATGAATATGGGAAAGTTATTGTTTTGGAAGATGATTTAATCGTTTCATCATGTTTTCTTAAATATATGAATGATGCGTTGGACTTGTACGAGAATAAAGAAGATGTTTGTTGCATTCATGGATATGTTTATCCTGTAAAAAAGCCTTTGCCTGAGACCTTTTTCATCAAAGGTGCTGATTGCTGGGGGTGGGCTACTTGGAAACGTGGCTGGGATTTATTTTGTTCGGATGGAAAAGCTTTATTAGGAGAAATAGAGAAGCGAAACTTAAAGAAAGAGTTTGATTTTAGTAATTCCTATCCCTATTGTAGAATGCTAAAACATCAAATTGAAGGAAGGAATAATTCGTGGGCAGTTCGTTGGTATGCATCGGCATTCTTGCATAATAAGTTAACATTATATCCAGGCCGATCTTTGGTAAATCAAATAGGAATGGATGGAAGTGGTACTCATTGTAGTACTAATGAGATGTTTGATGTACCTTTGACTAATTCACCTATAGTACTTTCTAATATAGATATTCAAGAATCGAAGCAGGGAAGAGATGCTTTTATTTATTATTTTAGATATATAATGTTTTACTATAAAGTAAAGGCTAGACTGAAACGTATTTTCAAAATTAGTTGATATGCTTAATTTTTGTACCCTTTTTGACTCTGTTTATCTTTCAAGAGGTTTAGCGATGTATAATTCGTTAAGTCAACATTGTAAGGATTTCCATTTATATATATTTGCTTTTAATGATAAGTGCTATTCGATTTTACAGGCATTGCAGTTGAAGAATGTCACAGTAATTTCTTTGTCTGAGTTTGAAGATGAAGAATTGTTAAGGGTAAAACCGACTCGTACAAGAGCTGAATACTGCTGGACCTGTTCTTCTTCAACCATATTATATGTATTAGATCGTTATAATGTAGATCATTGTACGTATCTGGATTCAGATTTGTACTTTTTTTCATCACCTCAAGTCTTGCTGGACGAAATGGGAGAAAACTCAGTGCTGATAACTCCTCATCGATATACCCGGCAATATGACCAAAGTGTGAAGACAGGGATATATTGTGTACAGTTCGTTACCTTTAAAAATAATAGGCAAGGACGAACTGTTTTAGAATGGTGGCGTAATGCCTGTCTTGAATGGTGTTATGCTCGGTTTGAAGACGGACGTTTTGGAGATCAGAAATATCTGGATGATTGGCCTAATCGTTTTGAAGGAGTCTTTGTCTCTCAAAATTTAGGAGGTGGGGTTGCTCCCTGGAATATGCAACAATATAAGTTTGAACAGGAAGATGATAAGGTAATAGGTACTGAACTGAATACAAATAAAAAATTTTCAGTTATCTTTTTCCATTTTCACTCTTTTGTCTTTGTATCTCCAGACTTTTTTTCTCCACGCCCTTATTATGAAAGAAATGATTCATCAATTTTATTGCTCTTTAAACCATATGTGAAAGAAATAAAACAAATAAGAAGTAAATATCCTGTAATACAAACCTCTGAGTTATATTTGCATGGGTTGAAATATTATAAATATCTGCTTGAACTTTTGGTTCGTCGCGGATTAAGAGAAAAACATTATATTAAGTTGTTACATGAAAATTAAAATATGGCTCATATAATAGATTTAAAAACATTTACAGATAAGCGTGGAAATCTGACTGTGGTAGAAAAGGTATTACCGTTTGATATAAAACGAATATTTTATATATATGGCGTTGATGATTCTGTAAGAGGAGGACATCGCCATCATAAAACAGTACAGGCAGCTATTTGTTTGCAAGGACATTGTACGATATCCAATAATACAGGAGCGGAAAAACAAGAATTTGTATTGGATTCTCCGCACAAATGCCTGATCCTGGAACCTACGGATTGGCATATTATGCACCATTTTAGCAAAGATGCTATTTTAATGGTATTAGCCTCTGAATTTTTTGATTCGAACGATTATATTTATGAGCCTTATGATTGAATATGAGAGTTTAGGAAGATTGAATAAATCTTTCGAAGATGAATACATGCAGTGTTTTAGGGAATTACTGAATAGTGGTTGGTATATTCTTGGTAAACAAGTTGTTTCTTTTGAAGATGCTTTTGCACAATACTGTGGGGTAAAACATTGTATAGGAGTCGCTTCTGGGCTGGATGCTCTAATGTTGGCCTTGCGTAGTTATGATTTCCCGAAAGGTAGTGAAGTACTTGTCCCGTCAAATACTTATATAGCAACAATTTTGTCTATTCTTCAATGTGATCTTAAACCTGTTTTAGTAGAACCTGATATTCATACTTATAATATTGATCCTTTAAACATAGAGGAGAAAATAACGAAAAATACATGTGCTATCATGGTTGTCCATTTATATGGAAAAGCTTGTGATATGGGGAGTATCATGGGGATTGCTGATAAATATGCTTTACCTGTCATCGAAGATTGTGCACAGGCTCATGGTGCGATGTTTAAAGGACAGAAGGTCGGAACATTTGGAATAGGAGCTTTCTCTTTTTATCCAACTAAAAATTTAGGAGCTTTAGGTGATGCTGGTGCAATTACAACAAATGATTCTGATAAAAAAGAACTATTTAAAGCTTTGAGAAATTATGGTTCAAAGATTAAATATCAGAATGATTATATAGGTTATAATTCGCGTTTGGATGAAATTCAAGCATCATTGTTGAATGTAAAACTTAAATATTTGGATCGGATTAATTCACATAAAAGAGAATTGGCTGATATTTATTTGAAGGAACTAAAAGAGGATTTTATAAAACCGGTAGTTTCTCCTGATTATTTTGACGTATATCATATTTTTAATATACGTCATCCTAAAAGAGATGATTTGAAGGAATATCTTCTTAAAAATGGAATTAAAACAGATATTCATTATCCGATTCCCCCTCATAAACAAAAAGCGATGGAAGGTCTTTTTGAGGGTGAATATCCATTATCAGAAGAAATACATAAGACAACATTAAGTCTTCCTATATCATATGGGCATACTTTAGATGATGTTTCTAAAGTAATAGAAGTCTTAAATAAGTTTTAATAACAATGAATATACCGATAATCATAGTACATAGGGGAGATACATTTTATCTGAAGCTTGTTTTAGAACAAATCCGTTTATTTAATCCTCATACTAGAATTTGTTTGATCAGTGATGCTTCTACTGATAAATATTGTTTTGTAGAGCATTACAATATTGATGATTATTCGAAAGGAGCTGATGCTTTTAAGATGGCTTATATACATATGTCATCTAATCCCTATGATTATGAATTGATATGTTTTCAGAGATGGTTTTGCATTCGGGATTTTGTAAAAACTCAGAAAATAGAGAATTTTCTTTGTATGGATTCTGATGTATTGCTGTATTGTAATATTGATGAAGTCATGCAACAATATATATCTTATGACTTTACTACATGCAATAAACAAGGGCCTGGCTGCGCTTTATTCAATATATCTTCTATATCTGATTTTTGTGAATATATGATGTCTATGTATACAGAAGATATTCTTTTAAACAAGATGAAATCTATGTATCAAGAGATTATTGATAATAAACAATTGGGCGGTGTATGTGATATGGTTGCATTTGTCTGGTTTCAGGATAATACAAAATGCAATGTGATAGACATTGCTATTCCGACGAACGGTACATGTTTTGACGGATGTATTACATGGGGGCAGGGTTTCGAAATGGAAGACGGTAAAAAGAAGGTTTATTGGATAGATAATCTTCCGTATGGAAAATTAATGAATGATCAATCCCTGGTTCGATTTTATTGTTTGCATTTTCAGGGACGTTCGAAGTATTCAATGTATAAGTATATAGTGGATGAGCATAAAGTTCATCATTCCGGTTTTTGGTATAATTTAAAATGGTCCTTGTCAAAAGAGATATTGGGGGCCAGGTTGAAAGGAATAAAAAAAGCAATTCATAATCCACAAATGATAGTTAATTTTGTGAAGGCAAAATTGAAATAAAGTATCAATGGCATTGTTCTTGATATCAAAGGTTCGGCGCATTTTCTATAAATTGCAGATGTAAGGATAATGATATTTGGGGTATAAATCGAAAGAAAGATATAATAATGATAAAGTCGAAAATTAATCCTATACTGACTTTAGAATATTTAACTTCACAACCTGAAAATAAATATTTCGATAGGAAGTCTGCTAAAATTAAAGCTTCTGATATTGCCGATTTAGTTGTTGCATTTGCTAATGCGGAGGGTGGAACTATTGCTATTGGGATAAGTGATAAAACAAGGACAATCGAAGGTATAAATCATTGTGGTGTAGAGAAAATAAATAGTTTTCTTGCTGTGCCTAAGGACTGTTGTAAGCCAATGCCGGTTTATGAAGAAGAGTTTTTGGATGTGACAAATTCTGCTGGGCAGAAAGATCAAATTTTACTTCTCCATATTCATGCGAGTGTAGATCAGATAATAAGAACGACTAATGATTCCACTTATTTAAGAATAGGTGATAAGACTAAAGAGTTGAAAGGAGCTGATTTACGGAATTTAGAATATAGTAAAAGTAGTCGGCACTATGAAGATGAATGTAATATGGATGCTTCGATTTCGGATTTAGATTTAGAAGTTGTTGCAGAGTATAAACAGTATATAGGAGCTACTCATTTATCAATGGAACAAGTGTTGCGTGCTCGAGGTTTTTTGAGGAAACGGGGTTGCGATGAATATCTGACAAATGCAGCAGTATTATTATTTGCACAGAATGTACAACAATTTTATCCGAACTGTAGAATACGATTTATTCGTTATGAAGGAAGTTCTGCTCAAGTTGGTACAAGTATAAATATCATTAGAGACGTTAATATAGAACTGCCAATATTGAAAATCATTGATGAGGCTAAAAGATTTATATCATCTCAATTGAGAGAATTTACTGCATTGAATCAAAAAAGCGGTAAATTTCAAATAGTTCCGGAGTATCCTGAATTCGCTTGGCTTGAGGGAATTGTTAATGCTGTTACTCATCGTGAATATGGTATGGCAGGGGGATATATCAGGGTTACCATGTTTGATGATCGATTAGAGATTTTGAGTCCAGGGAAATTACCAAATGTGGTAACAATTGATAATATAAGGGAAACTCGTTATTCGAGAAACCCTAGAATCGCAAGAGTCTTAACAGATTTTGGTTGGGTTAGAGAGTTGAATGAGGGAGTGAAACGTATTTATTCGGATATGAGAGAATTCTTTTTGGACGATCCGATATATACGGAACCGGAGCAGTCGGTAAAACTTGTGTTGAAAAATAATATTGTGATGCGAACTATACGGCAGTCTGCACGTATTGAAGCGAATGTTGATGGTGATATCTGGAATCAACTAGATGAGTTAGAAAGGAAAATACTAACGTATATGGGGAGTCGGTCAAAAGTGATTCGCTCTGAACTGGTAATGCACACAGGCAAAGCGAGTAGAACAATAATAATGAGATTGAATCACTTGATTAGTTTAGGTATTATCAAGCGTAATGGAAGGATAAATGATCCGACTCAAACTTATGAGATGGTTTAGTTTGTTTTTATGTGTTTTGCGAAGTAAATGCGAAGTAAATGCGAAGTAAATGCGAAGTAAATGCAAAGTAAATGCAAAGTAAATGCAAAGTAAATGCAAAGTAAATGCAAAGTAAATGCAAAGTAAATATGATTATGTATGCAACAACCTGTTTTCTCGATCATTACAATAACATATAACGCTTCCCGCTGGGTGGAGTCGACCATTTTGAATGTGTTGAGCCAGTCGTATCCGAATGTCGAATATATTATTATTGACGGAGGGTCGACCGATGGGACTGTAGATATTATCAAACAATACGCTTCCGGAGTTTCTTATTGGGTCAGTGAACCGGATAAAGGTATATACGATGCAATGAATAAAGGGCTTCAAAAGGCTACGGGAGATTATGTGTGGTTTGTTAATGCTGGTGATTCTTTATATACTTCTGATACCGTACAAGGTGTTGCTTCCTTAATTCAAAAAAAGAAAGTGCTGCCTGATATTATTTACGGGGAAACTATTCTTATTGATGAAGAAGGAAAATCGCTGGGGAAACGGAGGTTGAAAGCTCCGGATAAACTAACATGGAAGAAATTTCGGATGGGAATGTTGGTTTGTCATCAGTCATTTATAACAAAACGGACAATTGCTCCGTTATATGATTTAACATATCGTTATTCTGCTGATTTTGATTGGTGTATCCGGTGTATGAAACAGGCGAAGAGAATATATAATACACGGATGACCCTGTCTAATTTTCTGGATGGCGGAGTCAGTACGACTCAGCGTAAAGCCTCATTGAAAGAAAGATATGATATAATGTGCCGGTATTACGGGACTGTATCAACATCCCTGCTTCATGTGTGGTTTGCCATTCGCTTTTATTTTGCAAAGTGGGTGAAAGGAAGAGTATAAACGAAACAATATATAGAAGATACATATTATGCATAGTATTATGAAAAATGTGGGTAAGCATGTTGCTGCCCTGATTTTATTTTTAGGGTTGGTAATGGCTTATTTTTCTCCGGCTGTATTTGACGGAAAAGTCATTAGACAAGGTGATAATGTGAAAGCGGCAGGTATGGGCGGTAGTCAGGTAGATAAATATGCCAAGACGGCTGAACCTGGGGAGTTTAGTGTCTGGTCGGACGCTATGTTCTCAGGGATGCCTTATGGACCTGGATATGGAAATCCTGCACCCGAGTTACCATCCTACAGCATCGTTGATAATTGGTTGAAACAACCTGGATATACTCATGCTGCGATGGTTTTTACCGGATTGGTATGTTTTTACCTATTGATGTGCATAATGGGGGTAAACTGGTGGTTGGCAATTGCAGGGGCTATTGCTTTTGCCTTTGCTTCCTATAATATAATTATTATAGAGGCTGGGCATATTGTAAAAGCTTATGTAATAGGATATATGCCTATTACATTGGCGGGGATGTTCCTTTTATTTAAACGAAAATGGCTTTGGGGAGCAGTCTTGTTTCTCTTAGGAGTGGCTTTCTCTTTATTAAATGGGCATATCCAGATTACTTATTATTTGGTTTTGTTGTGTTTATTCGTTTATTTGGGATATTCTATAAAGATGATCAGAGAAAAATTAACAGCAGATTGGTTAAAGACTTCTTTGATTATGCTTGCTTGTGTCGTATTGGCAGTTCTTCCGAATGCAAAACATATGTATGCTAACTGGGACCTTGGCCAACACTCGATTCGTGGGGCGTCGGAACTGACTCCGAAACCGGATGAAACGGGAAAGGTGGAAAAAGCATCTTCCGGGTTGGATAAAGATTATGCATTTCAGTGGAGTTACGGTTGGAAGGAACTGCTGACTGTTATGATCCCGGATGTATATGGTGGTAGTTCAGGAGGTACGCTGGATAGCTCTTCCGAATTATATAAAGAATTGAAGAAAAATGGGGCACAAGTAGGGAAAGAGGTACAGACTTATACCTATTGGGGAGATAAACCGTTTACGTCGGGTCCTGTTTACTTTGGGGCATTGGTGTGTTTCTTGTTTGTACTTGGAATGTTTGTGGTGCGTAATCCGATGAAATGGTGGTTGTTCGCAGGTTCTATTTTCCTGACATTCCTGGCATTGGGACGTAATTTTGATGCGTTTAATGATATTATGTTCCATTATCTGCCTTTGTATAATAAGTTCAGAACGGTGGAGATGGCTCTGGTTATTCCCGGATTTGTATTCCCTATTGTTGGTATTTGGGGATTACGGGAGATATTCAGAGGAAATGTCGATGATAAAACAATGAAGAATGGCTTTTTGTGGTCTGTGGGTATAACGGGAGGTATTTGTCTGATTATCTTCTTGATACCTTCGTTATTGTTGAATTTCCATTCTGTATATGATGCACAGTTCCAGAATCAGGTACCGGAATGGTATTATACAGCCTTGTTGATGGACCGTGCTTCTTTGGCTTCGGCCGATGCGCTACGCTCTCTGATCTTTATATTATTGGGAGCAGCTTTATTGCTTTGGTACTGGAAAGCTAAAAATAAAAAGACGGCTTCCCTGATCGTGAGTGCCGGTATGGCAGTGTTGATACTGGTTGATTTGTGGTCTGTCGACCGTCGTTACCTGAATGATGGTAATTATGTAAAAGAGAAAGCTGAAGAAAGTTATAAGGAAAGCGTTGCCGATAAAGAGATATTTAAGGATACGGATGAATCTTACCGTGTGTTTGGCCTGACTAATCCCTGGCAGGACACCAACGTATCTTACTTCCACCATTCTATCGGAGGATATCATGCCGTTAAATTGCGCCGCTATCAGGAATTGATCGATCACCGCCTCGATGGCGAATATCGTAATATAATCGGAGCTTTGCAGAAGGCACAAACAATACAGGATATAATGCCTGTCCTGGCAGCTTCTCCTTCCCTGAATATGCTGAATACCCGTTATATTATTTATAATCCGGATCAGGCTCCGATCCGTAATCCGTTTGCTTATGGGAATGCCTGGTTTGTAGATAAGATCGATATTGTGGAGAATGCAGATGCGGAGATTGAGGCCTTAAATACGATCAATCCTCTGGAAACGGCTGTTGTGGATAAGAGTTTTGCAAAAGACCTGGAAGGCTTCACCCCTCATAAAGATTCTACAGCAACGATTGTATTGGAGAAATACCGTCCTAATCGGTTGACATATAAAACGAAGGCTTCTTCGGAGCAATTAGCTGTATTTTCTGAAATCTACTATCCGGGCTGGAAAGTAACGATCGATGGAAAAGATGCAACTCATTTCCGTGCCGATTGGATCTTGCGTGGTATGTTGGTTCCGGCAGGAGAACATACGATTGTTTTTGATTTTCATCCGGATACTTATGTTCTGGCGGCTAATGTCTCGGCATATAGCTCTTTCCTGATCCTGCTGTTATTGATTGTGGCAGTGGGCTGGTCCGGCTGGCAGATATGGCAGAAAAAACGTGATTAATCGATTTGTATAGAAGATGCGTATTCTGTTAGATAAAGTCGGTAAGCATGTTGTAGCAGTTCTTCTGTTCCTGGCATTGGTTATGGCTTATTTCTCTCCGGGAGTGTTTGAGGGAAAGGTCATCAGCCAAAGTGATAATATTAAGGCAGCCGGGATGGGAGGCAGCCAGGTCGATGAATATGCCAAAACTGCTGAAGAAGGAGAATTTAGTGTCTGGTCTGATGCGATGTTCTCCGGAATGCCTTATGGACCGGGATATGGAAATCCTGCTCCGGAACTTCCGTCTTACAGTATAATCGACGGTTGGCTGAAGAAAGTCGGTTATACACATGCGGCAATGGTTTTCGTCGGTTTAGTCTGTTTCTATTTGCTGATGTGCATAATGGGAGTGAACTGGTGGCTGGCAATAGCTGGAGCCATTGCTTTTGCGTTCGCATCTTATAATATTATAATAATAGTAGCAGGACATATTGTAAAGGCGTATGTTATTGCTTATATGCCTGTTACTTTGGCAGGAATGATCCTGTTATTCAGGCGCCGGTATCTTTGGGGCGCTGTGATCTTTTTATTGGGAGTCGCATTTTCTATCGCTAACGGACATGTTCAGATTACTTACTATCTGGCTTTACTCTGTTTTTTTATTTATCTGGGATATGCGATCCGGCTGATCAGGGAAAAGTCGATAGGGGAGTTGGGCAAAGTATCGGCGATTATGGTCGGATGTGTCATACTGGCGGTATTACCCAATACACAACATCTCTATTCTAACTGGGATTTGAGCCAGCATTCCACTCGTGGGCCGACGGAGTTGACAACAACAACTCCTGCCGGGGAGAAGATCTCGACCGGACTTGATAAAGATTATGCATTTCACTGGAGTTATGGAAGGATGGAACTCCTCACTTTATTAGTTCCGAATGCCTATGGGGGTGCCAGTATCGGTACATTAGGCAGCGATTCCGAACTTTATAAGGAGATGAAAGCCAATGGAGCCCAGGTAGGAAAAGAAATACAGACTTATACCTATTGGGGAGATAAAATGAGCACATCCGGACCTGTGTATTTCGGAGCTTTGGTCTGTTTCCTGTTTGTTCTGGGAATGTTTGTGATCCGTAATCCGATGAAGTGGTGGCTGTTTGCTGCTTCTGTCTTTTTTGTATTTTTGGCGTTAGGTCGTTATTTTGACCTTTTTAATGATGTTGTGTTTCATCATTTGCCTTTGTATAATAAATTCAGGACGGTAGAGATGGCTTTGGTTATTCCGGGGTTAATATTCCCGGTCGTTGCTATCTGGGGATTGCGGGAGTTATTTGCAGGAAATGTAGGGGAATCAGTCCTGAAGAAAGGCTTTTTGTGGGCATTGGGACTTACCGGAGGAATCTGTCTTATCCTGTGGCTGATGCCATCTCTACTTCTGACTTTCCAGTCTCCTATGGATGTAAATATACAAAATCAGTTTCCGGACTGGTATTATACTGCTTTGTTGAGAGATAGAGCATCATTGACTTCTGCCGATGCACTACGTTCTCTTATCTTTATTCTTCTGGGGGCAGCTTTATTGTTCTGGTATTGGAAAGCGAAAGATAAAAAGAAAACGGCCGTTTGGGTGAGTGCAGGAATTGCAGTTTTGATGCTTGCAGACCTTTGGACGGTCGACCGGCGTTATCTGAACGATGGCAATTATGTAAAAGAGAGTCCGCAGGAATCTTATAAAAAACGGCTTGCAGATGCGGAGATACTGAAAGATACCGATCAGTCCTATCGTGTATTGGGGTTGAATAATCCCTGGGAGGAGACGACCGTTTCCTATTTCCATCACTCTTTGGGCGGATATCATGCTGTTAAATTACGGCGTTATCAGGAACTGATCGAACATCGTCTGAATGGAGAGTACCGGAATATAATCGGGGCTTTACAAAAGGCACAGACGATAAGAGATATATTACCTGCCCTGGCATCTTCTCCTTCTTTGAATATGCTGAACACACGCTACATCATTTATAATCCGGATCAGGCTCCGATCCGTAATCCGTTTGCTTATGGGAATGCCTGGTTTGTGGATAAGGTGAATGTCGTAGCGAACGCAGATGGGGAAATTGAAGCCTTGAACACGATTGATCCCCAGGAAACGGCAGTGGTGGATAAACGGTTTGCGAAAGATCTGGAAGGTTTTATTCCGGAGAAAGATACTACAGCAACGATCGTATTGGAGAAATACCGTCCAAACCGTTTAACCTATAAGACAAAAGCTTCGTCAGAACAACTGGCTGTCTTCTCTGAGATCTATTATCCGGGTTGGAAAGTGACAATAGACGGGAAAGAAACAACCCATTTCCGTGCCGACTGGATATTGCGTGCTATGTTGATTCCGGCCGGGGAACATACGGTCGTTTTTGATTTTTACCCGGAGAATTATGTGATAGCTGCCAATATATCTTCTTATAGTTCCTTCCTGATTTTATTATTGCTAATCGTTGCAGTGGGCTGGTCCGGCTGGAAATACTGGCGTCAGCAACATTCTGCTACTACAGAAATAAAATAACGATGATTTCTTATTCAATCATAATACCCGTATATAACCGCCCGGCTGAGGTGCGTGAATTATTGGAGAGTCTGGTCAATCAGACCTGTAAGGATTTTGAAGTCCTGATTGTGGAAGACGGCTCTGTCGTCCCTTGTGATGAGGTCGTTAAGGAATATGAGGATAGATTGAATATCCGTTATTTCTTTAAACCCAATTCCGGTCGTAGCCTGACCCGGAATTATGGAATGGAACGGGCCGAAGGGAAGTACCAACTGTTTTTTGATTCCGACTGTATTATTCCGGAAGATTATTTTGAGAAAGTAACAAACTATCTGAAGGAAACGAAGGCTGATTGTTTCGGTGGTCCGGATAGGGCACATTCCTCTTTTTCCCTGATGCAGAAAGCGATCAGTTATTCGATGACCTCTTTTCTGACTACCGGTGGTATCCGGGGAAGTAAGAAAGGATTGGAAAAGTTCGTGCCCCGTACGTTCAATATGGGATTCTCCCGTGAGGTTTATCAAAAAGTGGGTGGGTTCAAGGATATGTTCGGAGAAGACATCGACTTGAGTACACGTATCCGTAAGGCTGGATTTACAGTGGAACTGTTCCCGGATGCTTATGTTTATCACAAGCGCAGAGTGAGTCTTAAATCATTTTACAGGCAGGTTTATGTGTTTGGGATGGCTCGTGTCGATTTATATCAGATGCATCCGGACTCTTTGAAATTAGTTCATCTGCTACCTGCTTGTTTTGTTCTGGGAGTGGTCTTTTTACTGTTGTCGTCCTTGGTTTGTCCCTGGGCTTTACTCCCTTTGGGAATTTATATACTGGCTCTTTTTCTGGAATCCCTTTGGGTTAATAAGAGTTTGCCGATCGCATTGCTTTCTATTGTGACCAGTTTTATTCAGTTGGGAGGATATGGCATAGGCTTTATCGGTGCGTTTATCCGCAAAGTGATTCTTAAACAGCAAGTGGATGTGGAAGCAGAGCTAAAAAAACATTACAAGAAGAAAGCCTGAAGAAACGTATAATAAAGAAAAGGACCTGGCAGAGTATTTCCAATACATCTGTCAGGTCCTTTTTGTTTCAATATCTGTAATGATCCGCCTTATATGGTCCTTCTACCGGAACTCCGATATACTCAGCTTGCTTAGGACTCAATTTAGACAGTTTCACTCCGATCCGTTCGAGATGTAGGCGGGCTACTTCTTCGTCCAGACGTTTCGGCAGGCGGTAAACACCTACTTCATAAGCCATCTGCCACAAATCCATCTGTGCGAGCACCTGGTTGGTGAACGAGTTACTCATCACGAATGACGGGTGACCGGTTGCACAACCTAAGTTAACCAGACGGCCTTCAGCCAGCAGGAAGATAGAATTTCCTGTCGGGAAAGTATATTTGTCTACCTGCGGTTTGATATTGGTATGCTGGATATTCGGATAGTTGATCAGGTTGTCTACCTGGATTTCATTGTCAAAGTGACCGATATTACATACGATAGCCTGGTCTTTCATCTGAGACATATGACCGATTGTAATGATATCGCAGTTACCGGTCGTCGTAACGAAGATGTTACCTTCTTTCACAGCATCTTCCATTGTAGTTACTTCAAAGCCTTCCATAGCGGCCTGCAAAGCACAGATCGGGTCGATTTCCGTAACCAGTACACGAGCCCCGTAGGAACGCATGGAATGGGCACAACCTTTACCGACATCGCCATATCCGGCAACGACAACGACTTTACCGGCAATCATCACGTCGGTAGCGCGTTTGATACCGTCGGCCAACGATTCGCGGCAACCATACAGGTTATCGAATTTGGACTTCGTTACGGAGTCGTTTACATTGATAGCCGGAACCAGCAGTTCGCCTTTTTCCATCATCTGATACAGGCGGTGTACACCGGTGGTTGTCTCTTCCGAAACACCTTTCATTTCTGCAATTGTACGGTGCCAGCGTCCGTTATCTTCTTCCAGGATGCGATGTAAAGTATCCAGAATTACCTGTTCCTCATGGTTTCCGCCTTTACGGTTGATCGTTTCTGCGTTATCTTCGGCACGGTATCCCATGTGAACCAATAAAGAGGCATCTCCGCCATCGTCAACAATCATGTGAGGGCCTTTCCCGTCGGGGAAACGAAGTGCCATGTCGGTACACCACCAATATTCTTCCAGCGTTTCACCTTTCCAGGCAAAAACGGGAACGCCATCGGCAGCGATAGCCGCAGCGGCATGGTCCTGTGTAGAGAAGATGTTACAGCTTGCCCAGCGTACATCTGCTCCCAACGCAACTAATGTTTCGATTAACACTGCAGTCTGGATAGTCATGTGCAGTGAGCCGGTGATACGGGCACCTTTCAGAGGTTTCTGATCGGCATATTTCTGGCGCAGAGCCATTAGTCCCGGCATTTCGTGTTCGGCGATCTCGATCTCTTTACGACCGAAGTCTGCCAAACTCATATCTGCCACTTTATAAGGCAGATTAGTTGGAAATAATTGTGACATAAATAATACTTATTTTGAATGTGTGGCAAAGATAAGAAATTATTAGGTTGTTCAGATAATTCCTGGGGACAAACATAATCATCCCCTGGTGTCTTCAAAATTTCCCGCTTGGGAAACTCCGGTTTCCAAGGCAGGAAACGCTAGTTCCCTCGGCAGGAAATTACAGTTCCCCAGGCAGGAAACCGGAGTTTCCTGAGCTTGGAATTACGAAAAAACTGTAATCGGTTGTGTAATAGTATTATGAGTGATACTTTGCAAAAGGCGATAAAAGAGTATACAAATAACGCTGATTAAGCAGATTCACACAGATTTCATTTCTATTTAAAACGATAAATCTGCGGTTATCTGTTTAATCAGCGTCATCTGCGCACCGGTAATAAAATTCCGGACTTATACTGGAGTAATGCCTTGTTCGGCAAGCAACTTGAGGCTGAGGTCTTTCAGTTTAAACTTCTGTATCTTTCCGCTGCCGGTCATCGGGAAGGTATCGACGAAGAAGATGTATTTCGGTATCTTGTGGCGGGCGATCTTGCCGCGGCAGAAATCTTTTACCACATCGTCTGTCATCGTTACACCTTCATGCAGGATGATGAAAGCGCCTACTTCCTCTCCGTATTTCTTGGACGGAACGGCTGCCACCTGCACGTCTTTCACACCTTCCAGGTGATACAGGAATTCTTCTATCTCACGCGGATATACATTTTCTCCGCCACGGATAATCATATCCTTGATGCGGCCGGTGATGCGATAATATCCGTTTTCATCTTTTATACCGAGGTCGCCACTATGAAGGAAACCGTCTTTATCGATTACTTCGGCTGTAGCGGCAGGGTTGTTGTAATAACCTTTCATGTTATTGTAACCGCGGTTACACATCTCTCCTTGTACACCGACCGGGCATTCTTCGCCGGTTTCCGGGTCGATAACGCGCACTTCCGTAAATTCAAAGTCGCGTCCTACCGTGTTATGACGTGCTTCCATCGGATCGTCGATGCGTGAGTGTGTCATACCCGGAGATGTCTCCGTCAAGCCGTATACACTGGTTACTTTCATATACATTTTCTCTTCCACCTGGCGCATCAGTTCGACCGGGCAGAGTGAACCGGCCATAATACCGGTGCGGAGTGAGGTAAGGTCGAACATCGGGAACATCGGGTGGTTCAGTTCGGCGATGAACATGGTCGGTACGCCGTAAAGAGCCGTACAACGTTCTTTATGGATAGATGCCAGCACGACCAGCGGGTCGAATTTCTCAACCATCACCTGTGTACATCCGTGTGTCAGTACGTTCATGGATGCCAATACCACGCCGAAGCAGTGGAAGAGGGGAACGCAGCAACATAGTTTGTCGTCGGCAGTAAATTTCATGTGCTCGCCGGTCAGCAAACCGTTGTTGGCAATGTTATAGTGCGTCAGCATAACCCCTTTCGGGAAACCTGTCGTACCGGAGGTATATTGCATATTGACAACATCGTGGCAATTGACGAGCTTTTTGGCTTCTTCCAGTTTGTCGTCGCTGATGTTTTCACCCAGCAGTAACAACTCCGGTGTATTGTACATGCCGCGGTATTTCTCCTGACCGATGTAAACCACGTTCTTCAGTCGTGGAAAACGCTTGCTTTTCAGGTAACCGCGTTGTGATTCCTTTAACTCGGGGAGCATGGAATACATCATATCGATATAACTTCCGTCGAATACACCGTCGGTGATACACATGGTATGTATATCGGCATTTTCAACCAGAAATTCCAGTTCGTTCTGCTTATAGTTCGTATTTACCGTAACGGCAACGGCCCCAATCTTGGCAGCTGCATAAAGGAATGTCAGCCAGTCGGGTACATTGGTTGCCCAGATACCTACGTGTGTGCCGTGTTCGACACCGATAGACAGCATACCTTTCGCCATCCGGTCGACACGTTCGTTAAACTTTTTCCATGTGAAACGCAGGTCACGATCGGAATAAACCACGTATTCCTTGTCCGGCGTCAAAGTGGCCCAATGTTCCAGCCATTGACCTAAAGTCTTGTCCTGTAATTGTATTTCCATATCCTTCGGTCAATTAGTACGGGGTATAAACAACTCCAAGTATTTTAGCTGTGCTGTCGGCGGCAGCGTGAACATGATGGGCAACGATAGAATCGTAGTAAATACTGTCGCCTTCTTCCAGTAAATACGTATTTTTCCCATAGTTTATTTCAACTACGCCGGCCAGTACATAAATAAATTCTTCGCCTTCGTGTGTGGAAAGAACGAAATCAACACCTTCTTCTGATGGGGAAACATCGATCAGGAACGGTTCCATATGCCGCCCGGACTTATCCTGCGACAGGGAGTGATATTCCATGTGTTTGCGGTTTTCCATCGAATTGTTGGTGAAACCGATGCTATTGGAATCGTTGCTGTCTTTTTTGCGGCAGATAACCGGACCCAGTTCTGACTGGTCGTCGAGGAATGTTCCCAGACGGACACCGAGTACCCGTGCTATTTTGATAAGTGGCGCTAGTGAAGGAAAGTCTACATTACCTTCTATGCGTTCGATCTGTTCGATACTCAGGCCGGAGCGTTCGGCTACTTCTTCAACGGAAAGTTGTTTTGATTCACGGATACTTTTAATTTTGGCTCCGATGATTTTGTTGTTTCCCATAAGTATGTTTATTTTAGATTTTCTTTTAATTTGTAACTAAACGCCGCAAATTTACATTAATATTTTATTTTACCATGTAAATTGCTGAAAGAAAAAAAGGGCAACCCTTGTATGAGTTGCCCTTTTGTAACTTCCGGAGAAGTAGTTTCTTATTTTCTGATACCAAGCTCTTTAATGATAGCACGATATCTGTTGATATCAACTTTAATCAGATAGTCCAATAAACGACGACGTTTACCTACCAACATTTTCAGCGCTCTTTCAGTGCTGTAATCTTTGTGATTACTTTTCAGGTGCTCTGTCAAGTGTGCGATACGAACTGTGAACAAAGCGATCTGGCTTTCTGCTGAACCTGTGTCAGTTGCAGATTTGCCATACTTTTCGAATAATTCTTTTTTCTTTTCTGAATCTAAAAACATGATTCTTTGTACTTTAATAAATTGATACTATATTATCTAAGCGGATGCAAAGGTAGGCATTCCTTTGAGATATACAAGACTTTTCATCTTATTTTTTGTATTTTGAGACATGAATGACATATATATATCGTAAAAATGTCGTATTTTTGCAGCCAATAAATTAGTCTTCGATGCAAAAACTCAGAAACATCGCGATTATCGCGCACGTAGACCACGGCAAAACGACGCTTGTGGATAAGATGTTATTAGCCGGTAAGCTTTTCCGTGAAGGACAGGCAGAACCGGATCAGTTCATGGACAACAATGATTTGGAACGTGAACGAGGAATTACGATTTTGGCCAAGAATGTCTCTATTAATTATAAAGATTACAAAATCAATATTATTGATACTCCGGGTCACGCCGATTTCGGAGGAGAGGTAGAGCGTGTATTAAACATGGCCGATGGTTGTTTGTTGTTGGTCGACGCGTTTGAAGGGCCGATGCCTCAGACTCGTTTTGTATTACAAAAAGCAATCCAGTTGGGATTGAAACCGATTGTGGTTATTAATAAGGTAGACAAACCGAACTGTCGTCCGTCGGAAGTTCAGGAAATGGTTTTCGAATTGATGTTCAGCCTGGACGCAACGGAAGAGCAGTTGGATTTCCCGACAATCTATGGTTCTGCAAAACAGGGATGGATGTCGACCGACTGGAAAGAACCGAAAGAAGATATTCTGGCATTGTTGGATGCTATTATTGAATATATACCGGAACCGAAAGTGCTGGAGGGAACTCCTCAGATGCTGATCACTTCGCTGGACTTTTCAAAATATGTCGGACGTATCGCGGTTGGACGTGTTCATCGCGGAGAGCTGAAAGAAGGCCAGGAAGTTATGTTGTGTAAACGTGACGGTTCGATGGTGAAATCAAAGATCAAGGAAGTCGATGTATTTGAAGGTTTAGGCCGTACAAAAGTATCTTCTGTTCAATCGGGTGATATTTGTGCTGTAATCGGAATCGAAGGTTTTGAGATCGGTGAAACGATTGCCGATGTGAATGAGCCGGAAGCATTGCCGACAATCGCTATCGACGAACCGACCATGTCTATGCTCTTTACGATCAATAACTCTCCGTTCTTCGGTAAAGACGGTAAATTCGTGACTTCACGTCATATATTTGAACGTTTGCAGAAAGAGCTGGATAAGAACCTTGCATTGCGTGTGGTTCCGACCGATTCAGCCGATTCGTGGTTGGTATATGGTCGTGGTGTGCTTCACTTGTCTGTATTGATCGAAACGATGCGTCGTGAAGGATACGAATTGCAGGTAGGTCAGCCGCAGGTTATCATCAAAGAAATAGACGGTGTAAAATGTGAACCGGTAGAACAGCTGACAATCAATCTTCCGGAAGAATCATCCAGCCGTATTATCGATATGGTGACAAAACGTAAAGGTGAGATGACGATGATGGAAAGCAAGAACGACCGTATGCATCTTGAGTTCAATATACCTTCACGTGGTATTATCGGTTTGAACAATGCTGTTCTGACTGCTTCTGCCGGTGAAGCGATCATGGCTCACCGCTTTCTGGAATATCAGCCGTGGAAGGGAGATATCGAACGTCGTAACAATGGCTCTATCATTGCGATGGAGACCGGAACTGCGTTTGCCTATGCTTTGAACAATCTTCAGTCACGTGGTCGTTTCTTTATTGCTCCGCAGGAAGAAGTTTACGCCGGACAGGTAGTGGGAGAGCATACAAAGGAAGGTGACCTGGTTGTTAACGTAACAAAGTCGAAGAAACTGACGAATATGCGTGCTTCCGGTTCAGACGATAAAGTGTCTCTGGCTCCTCCTATTGTATTCAGTCTGGAAGATGCCCTGGAGTATATCAAGGGAGACGAGTATGTAGAAATCACTCCGAACAATATGCGTATGCGTAAGATCATCCTGGATGAAACAGAACGTAAACGTCAGGGTAGATAATTTACATCTATAATATAGAAAAGCCGGGTTCACATCGTGTATCCGGCTTTTTATTTGGTATCTACTTTTATTTTAGTGCAGATGCGTAGTTGTAGATTTGTAAGACGTTGTCGATGTCGTTAAAATCGATCTTATTGTCATCGGCATATTTCTTTAGCTCATTTTTATGGTTCGGAAAGGCTTTGAGGAATTGCTTTTCGTTGATGAAGCGGTATTGTTTTCCCTTACGTTCTATCCGGAAGATCTTGTCGATGCGGGTCAGGATCAATTTTTCCGTTTCCAGTTTATGCATGGTGCTGCCTGACTGGAACGACGAATAAGTGTCGACAGCCGATGTTTCCGAACGGCCGCCGTAGCCTACTTGTTTCCCTTCCCATTTTAATGAACCTCTGTACTGTACGAAAATAGGCGGATCTTTCTGTAACACCTCCGTTGCCCCGTCTTTAGTCGGGAGGAATATTCTTTCCCCGATTTTAATCGTTGCAACCATGTCCGGCTCAGAGAACTCTTTGATGTTATTTTTGTCGTATTTATCCCGGAATAAAAATTTCTTGATCAAAAGACTGTAATTTAGCGGAACATTGAATACCCGCCCGTCTTTGTAGTACACATGCCCGTTTTCGAAATGCTGCAACAGGAATTGTGTGCTATCGATCGGAACTCGTTGTGCGTGAGCTTCAATCAGAAAACCTATACTGATAAATAGAAAAATAGCGAGCCGTTTCATAATGCTTAAGATTTATGTCTGCAATATACAACTTTCTGATTAATAAAAGAATGACTTGTGATTTTTTTGTATTTGATAAGTTCTGGAAATGAAAAAGGCCATCTCATTACGAGACAGCCTTTTTTTATAGGATTGTGGTAATATCTAATTACTTAACCAAGCTAGCGAATTCGCTGTTAGTTGCATATTTTGCAAATTCCAGGTCGATAGCAGCTTCTTTAGCCAAAGCTCTGTCAGCAGCGATAGCAGCCTTCAGGTTGCTTACAACGCCGTTAGCGTCGTTTGTACGAGCAGCTACAACAGCTTTCAGATAAGAAGTGATTGCGTCAGGATTAGCAACAGCGTTCAGAGTCTGAGATGCTTTGCTATAATCTTTTACCAAGATCTGAGCCAATGCAGCGTTGTTAGTCTTAACAGAACCGAAAGAGTTAACAGCCTTAGCCCATTCGCCTTGTTCCAGGTAAAGAACACCCAGAGCTTCGCCTAATTCAGCTACGCCTGCAGCGTTACCGAACAATTGCTGAGCTTTAGCCTGGTCACCCTTAGTCAGAGCGATAAGACCTAAGTTCATGTTAGCTTCGTTGTTAGCCTTAACAGAGTTAGATTTGTTGAACATCTGTTCAGCCTTAGCCAGGTCACCAGCCTTGAATGCCATCATACCGATGTTGTTCCAAGTGCGGTAGCAGTTAGGATACAGCTCAGAAGCTTTAGTATAGATTGTCATCTTTTCAGCATCGTTGTTAGTCAGAGTAGCAGCATACAGAATTTCTTCGATGTTCAGTTCAGAAGGATTGCTCTTAGCCAATGCGCTGATTTCGTCGTCAGACTTACCGATGATTTCGATGTTAGCAGTCAAACGAGAACGACGTAACTGAGGTAAGATAGTTTCTGCCAGATCAGAATATACAGCAGAGATGTTTTTGATTTCTTTTTCTCTTGTTTCAGGATCCTGGTACATAGAGATAACTCTTAATACGAGGTCTTTATCCTGCAGGTTAGAAGCAGATACCAATTCTTTGAAGCCTTCCCAGTCCTGAGCAGTGTAACGTGCGTCAACCGGAGCATCCACTTTCATTTTCTTCAATTCTTTAGCCAGATATTTAGAAGTATTACCTTCACGTCTTTCAGCCAAACCTGTATTCAGTTTAACACCACCATCAGGAGATGCATAAGCAGAAATTTCGATTGCTACGTTCTGGTTAGGAGCTTCGTCTGCATTTTTAACCAAGTCTTTCCAGTCTGCGATAGCAGTAGAGTTCAGTTCTTTTGAACGAAGTTCAGCCTGCTGGATCAAGAACATGATGTTAGCATCGTGAGCTTCTTTGATAATACGCTGGAATTTGTCAGCAGCGATAGCAGCAGTTGCAGTAGCAGCGTCAGCCAGTTCAGAAGTTGCGATTACACCTTCACCGATCTTTACGTCCGGCAATTTAACTGTTTTGTTTTTGATCTTTGCATCGAAAGTCAGATACAATTCTGATTTCTTCATTTCAGGTTTGTAAGTGAAAGCAGATTTCATGGTTACGTTAGCACCTTCTTTCTGCGGGATAACCTGATTGTTACCTTTTACTTTCTCACCCTGATAAGTGTAAGAAGTTCCCCATGCTTCACCACCGGCATAGCGAAGAACCGGAGTTACTGTTACAGTTGCTTTCTTGTTGAACCATTTTGCAGGGAAAGTAGCGTTGATAGTCACGGGTACTTTGCCTCCGATAGCCTCTAGCGGCTGCGGCTCAGCTTTGATGTACTCTTCAGCTAGCGGTTTCAACTTGTTTGAACAAGAAGAAAGGGTTAAAATTGCTGCCATTACAAAGAATGACAATAAAAACTTTTTGTTCATAATTTGATGTAAGTTTAAAATGTTACTATGTTTATATATTCACTTTCAATTGTCCCTTAGCCATCAAAGTGCAAAACTAAAGCATTTTTTTGTTATGAATAGCAAAGATACGATAAAATCTTTCTAATTAATACTTATTAATGAATCCGTGCCTCTTTTTTCCTTAAAAAGGATATAAAATGCAGGATTTACGGACGTTCTAATGATGCTTGTCCGACTGTATTTTAGTTAAAATTTCAAGTTTCATTTCTCTTTGTCTATCTTGACATGCTTCGTCTGTCGTTCACTTATTGTGTATTTTTGATTAAAATAATATCTTTTGCGTAAAACCCGTCTCGCCGTAGGTGATTTGTATCAGATAAATACCTGATGTGGCACCTGCTACCGGGATCGTATTTTGTCCGCTGCGGACAATCCCGCTTTGTAATGTATTTCCGTTCATGGATATGATGGAATATTGGGCTTCACGGATTGTGGCAGGTAGCAGGATATGGACTGTTTCGGATGCCGTTTCCGTGAATATGCGAATTGGGTTGTTGTTGTCGATAGGTGTGTTGGCAGAAGCCGTATTGTATTGGATGACGGGATCGATGAACAGGGAAGTGCTCATGGGAGAGGCCGGATGGGCGGATGCCTCTATCCATTGCCCTTTGTAGTTGATCCACGTAGTGTTTTTGCTTGTTTCTCCTTTCGGGAGATTATATGCCGAGAAAGAGGTGGCGGCAGTTGCTGTCTTGATCTTATATCCGATAAAGAAATCGCCGGATACATCTACCGGTTCGGAAAACGTGATGAACGTCTCCTGATCACGGTTCAATGGCTTAATGGAATCGATAAAATCGATGTTGTTATTGGTGGTTACGAACGACGGTTTGAATGATTCGGTATGTAGCAATGTTTCCGGTTTGCCGGAGCCACCGTAAACAGTAATTTCTACATCTATCTCTTTGTCTTTGGTTATAGCCGGATTCACGATATATGTACCGTATATTTTCGCCTCTCCGGTTATTTTGTAAGCTTCAGCGAACTCGTTCATGTTCAGCGAATTGTTTCCGAAGGCCGGACCCGTTCCGGGAGAGGGGAGGAGCGTCGCTTCTACATTTTCCGCTTTTCCGCTTTCTTTGACATTGCTCAGACGGATGCAAGGGGTGGCACTGTAAGGGTCGAGTCCTTTACAGGTTCGTGCAGTGTTTGTTCCTGCCTGGTCGAGCCATGCTTTCAGTTGTTTATCTGCGTCCGGCGAGACGTCCCAGCTTTGGCTTAAAGCGAAATAGAAATCGTCATAAGGTGACGGACAACTGGATATACCTCCTGAAAGTCCTCCGATAATTTGGTTGTTATTATCAAACAAGCCGGAGCCGGAGGACCCCGGGCGTGTGCAGCCGTCGGTCCATTCTTTTATGTGCCAGTGTCCGTTCTTTATAAAATTATCTGTAAATGGATAGGTCGTTAACTCGACTTGATCGGTCGTGTTGAGCCGTTTTACAGAACCATCCGGGTGATGGATTCCGACATAGGGGGCAGAACCTTGATCTTTTGCATTCCAACCGGCATAATAAGGTTGGTAATAGACCGGCGGAATTTCCGTCAGTTCAAGTAAGGCCATGTCGGTGCTTTCGTTGGTCGCCCTGAAATGAGTCGAAGCCATCGACATTTCTTCCGTGCCTTTCATAACAGGATCGCAAAGTGGACTTTCGTAATTAAAGAATGTAACGATATTACCTGCTATCATTTCATAATCAGGATTTTTGATTGCGAACTGATCGTTCAGGCAATGTGATGCCGTTAACAGATAGGGTTTTCCGTCGTTCGATGTGTTATTAATTAAAGTACCCGAACAGGCATTTTGTCCATTGACGATGATCAGTACAGAACTACGGCCTATTTCGTTGTATTTGTCCGTATTGTTTTGGAAGCATGCCAATGGTTTTATGCACCAATGATAAATAAGGCTGTGCCCGACAGGTTCATGTCCTCTGAGGTTGCGGTAATCATGATTTACCTCACCTACTTTCAATCTGCCGTGAAACGGAACATTGGCAGGTTCCTGATATTCGATGATCAGTTCGTCGCCCTGGACCGGTGAGACGGGGAGTCTGCCTAACTCGGAGTTGTTCAGATGGTTGAAAGCGCCTAATATATGTGTCTGGTCCGGGTTATACAAGAAAAGCTGGGCGCCTTCCGGAATTTCGTATTCGGAGAATAGGACATTGATCGAGTAGGCTCCTGCCGACCGTATGCCTAACCGCCATACCCGCGTGCCATCAGCTTGCGTGAACCAGTTTCCTGAATTCTCCGGGGTAAAATCTGTCATGAATTTGTAAGCGAAATGGAATCCGCTACGCAGGTCACTTTCATTCAGTGAGTCGATTCGTAATTGTTCGGCAACGTCGAAAGGAGGCATCTCTTTGAACTGGCTTCCCGAACGGGTACTGAGTGTCGCAAACGGAAGAGGTTTGCCTCCGTGGCTGACCTGCCCTGCCAATTGGTTAGATGACAATATACACAGGATGAAAAGTGTGACTAGCTTTTTCATATACGTGCAAATATATGTTTTTCTTTTAACTAATTAATTGTTTCTGGTGAACAAATTTGTGAAAGCACTCCCGTATTTCGTGATTTTTATCTAAGTTTGCCAAGCGAAAAAGAATGATTCTGAAATTGTAAAACCAATATTACATAATTAAATAATAAAGATATGGCAACACCTCCTTTTAAGTATCAGGCACCGTTCCCACTCGGACCGGATACGACAGAGTATTATCTGCTTACAAAAGAGTATGTATCGGTATCCGAGTTTGAAGGACAACCGATGCTGAAAATTGCAAAAGAGGGACTTACAGCGATGGCTAACGCTGCTTTCCGTGACGTGGCTTTCATGCTTCGTCCTGAGCATAACGAACAGGTGGCTAAGATCCTGAGCGATCCGGAAGCCAGCGACAACGACAAGTTCGTGGCACTGACTTTCCTGCGTAATGCGGAAGTATCTGCAAAAGGTCAGCTCCCTTTCTGTCAGGATACCGGTACGGCTATTATCCACGGTGAAAAAGGTCAACATGTATGGACAGGATATTGCGATGAAGAAGCGCTTTCTCTAGGTGTTTACAAAACGTATACGGAGGAAAACCTGCGTTATTCACAGAATGCTCCTTTAAATATGTACGACGAGGTAAATACGAAATGTAACTTACCTGCACAGATCGACATCGAAGCTACCGAAGGTATGGAATATAAATTCCTTTGTGTCGCTAAGGGCGGTGGTTCAGCCAACAAGACTTATCTGTTCCAGGAAACGAAAGCGATCCTGAATCCGGCAACCCTGGTTCCGTTCCTGGTAGAAAAAATGAAGACATTAGGTACGGCTGCTTGCCCTCCTTATCATATTGCGTTCGTTATCGGCGGTACTTCTGCTGAAAAGAATCTGCTGACAGTGAAGCTGGCTTCCACTCATTATTACGATAACCTGCCTACAAGCGGTAACGAAGGCGGACAGGCTTTCCGTGATATCGAATTGGAAAAAGAAGTATTGGAAGCTGCTCATAACATCGGTCTGGGAGCCCAGTTCGGTGGTAAGTATTATGCTCACGACGTTCGTATCGTTCGTCTACCCCGTCATGGTGCTTCTTGCCCGGTAGGTATGGGGGTTTCCTGTTCTGCCGACCGTAACATCAAGTGTAAGATTAATAAAGACGGTATCTGGATCGAAAAGATGGATTCAAATCCGGGTCGCCTGATCCCAGAAGAATTACGTAAAGCAGGTGAAGGTAATGCTGTAAAGATCAATCTGAACCAGCCGATGGCCGATATCCTGAAAGAACTGACTAAATATCCGGTTTCAACTCGTCTTTCTCTGAGCGGAACGATCGTTGTAGGTCGTGACATTGCTCATGCCAAACTGAAAGAGCGTATCGACAAGGGTGAAGGTCTGCCTCAATACATCAAAGATCATCCTATTTATTATGCAGGTCCTGCCAAGACTCCTGCCGGAATGGCTTCCGGTTCTTTCGGCCCGACAACTGCCGGTCGTATGGACTCGTACGTGGACTTGTTCCAGGATAATGGCGGTAGCATGATCATGATTGCCAAGGGTAATCGTAGCCAGCAAGTAACAGACGCTTGTAAGAAGCATGGTGGTTTCTATCTGGGAAGTATCGGTGGTCCGGCAGCTATCCTTGCACAGGAAAGCATCAAGAAAGTAGAATGTCTGGAATATCCGGAACTGGGAATGGAGGCAATCTGGAAGATCGAAGTGGAAGACTTCCCTGCATTTATCCTGGTTGACGATAAAGGCAACGATTTCTTCAAACAACTGAAGCCGCGTTGTTCTTGCAGTAAATAAACTATTGCTAAATAAGAGGTAAAGAGCCTGCTCCGTTTGTTCGGGGCAGGTTTTTTTTGTGAATAAATGACTGATAAGCGTACAATATGACTTATACGAAACGCCTTCACCCAAGGGTAAGAAGACAAAAAAGAGCTATCCTGTTACAGGATAGCTCTTTATATATAATGTATAAGAAAGTCGTTTATTAATAACGATCGTTACGTCGGTCTCCACGATCTCCACGATCCTGACGAGGACCACGGTCTCCGCGATCACCACGTTCCGGTCTCGGACCTCTTTCGGGTCTCGGCGGACGTTCTTCGTAACCTTCCGGCTTCGGTAGTAACACTTTGCGAGAAAGTTTGAACTTACCGGTCTTTGCATCGATGTCTACCAGTTTCACCTGAATAGTGTCGCCTTCTTTCAAACCTGCCTGTTCTACTGTTTCCAGACGAGCCCAGTCGATTTCAGAGATGTGCAACAGACCGTCTTTGCCCGGCATAAATTCAACGAATGCACCGTAAGGCATGATAGAAGATATCTTTCCTTCGTATACTTCACCGATTTCAGGAACGGCAACGATACCCTTGATCGCTCTGATAGCAGCATCGATCGTATCTTTGTTTGTTCCGGAGATTTCGATCTTACCTACACCGTCAACTTCTTCGATCGTGATAACAGCACCTGTCTTTTCCTGAATACCCTGGATGATCTTTCCACCCGGGCCGATCACTGCACCGATGAACTCTTTACCGATCGTCATAGATTCGATACGCGGAGCATGCGGTTTCAGTTCAGCACGTGTTTCCGGCTGAGCTTCCATGATCTTTCCTAAGATATGCATACGGCCTTCTCTTGCCTGAGCCAGTGCGTTTTCAAGGATTTCGTATGATAAACCGTCTACCTTGATATCCATCTGAGTGGCAGTGATGCCGTCTGCTGTACCTGTTACCTTAAAGTCCATATCTCCCAGGTGGTCTTCGTCTCCTAAGATATCCGACAGGATAGCATAGTTCTGACCTTTGTTCTCAGAGATAAGACCCATTGCGATACCTGATACCGGTTTTTTCATCGGAACGCCGGCATCTCTCAATGCCAGTGTACCGGCACAAACAGTTGCCATAGAAGAAGAACCGTTTGATTCCAGAATATCAGAGATCACGCGTATAACATAAGGATAATTATCAGGGATCATGCGCTTCAAAGCGCGGTGAGCCAGGTTGCCATGACCTACTTCGCGACGTCCTACGCCACGTGATGCTTTAGCTTCACCTGTAGAGAACGGAGGAAAATTATAATGTAATAAGAAACGTTCTTTGCTGTGGTTCAGTACGTCGTCAACCATCTTTTCATCGGCTTTGGTTCCGAGTGTAACAGTTGTCAGTGACTGAGTTTCACCGCGTGTGAAGACTGCAGATCCGTGAGGTCCCGGAAGATAATCCGTTTCGATCCAGATCGGACGGATTTCAGTAGTCTTACGACCGTCCAGACGCTTTCCTTCGTCAAGGATAGCACGGCGCATGGCTTCTTTTTCTACATCGTGGTAGTAACGGCCGATCATTTCAGCCTTGGCTTCCAACTCTTCTTCAGAGAAGTTAGCTTTATATTCGTCTACGATTGCCTGGAAAGCATCGAAGCGCTGGTGTTTGTCTGTGCCTGATGTGGCAACAGCGTATGCTTTTGCGAAACATTTATCGTGTACGTCTTTGCGCAGTTCTTCGTCGTTTTCTTCGTGGCAATATTCACGTTTAACGAGTTTGCCGCAAGCTTCCGACAGCTCGAGCTGAGCCTGGCACTGTGCTTTAATTGCTTCGTGAGCGACTTTGATTGCTTCCAGCATGTCTGCTTCCTGTACTTCAGACATTTCGCCTTCAACCATCATGATATTGTCGATCGTCGCAGCAACCATCATGTCGATATCTGCTTTTTCCAATTCAGAGAATGTCGGGTTGATAATAAATTTACCGTCGACACGTGCTACGCGAACTTCAGAGATCGGTCCGTTGAAAGGTATATCGGAAACAGCTAAAGCAGCTGATGCTGCTAAACCAGCCAAAGCATCCGGCATATCTTCGCCGTCAGCAGAGAATAATATAACGTTTACATATACTTCTGCGTGGTAATTGTCCGGAAATAACGGACGCAACGCGCGGTCAACGAGGCGCGATGTCAGGATTTCATAATCTGAAGCCTTTCCTTCTCTTTTTGTAAAACCTCCGGGAAAACGGCCAAATGCGGAGTACTTTTCTTTGTATTCAACTTGCAGCGGCATGAAGTCAACACCGGGATTTGCATCTTTAGCGGCACAAACAGTAGCCAGCAACACTGTGTTGCCCATACGAACGGTAACCGCACCGTCCGCCTGTTTAGCCAATTTCCCGGTCTCGATGGTGATGGTTCTTCCATCAGCCAACTCGATCGTCTTGTTAATTGGATTAAGCATAATCTTCTTTCTTATTTTTCTATCTGTAAAAATTGGTGCAAATGTAATGAAAGTTTACCTGTAAACACATGAAAATGAAAATAAAAAACATCAGAAAAGCCCTTTTTTATAAAAATAAAGGGAAGATTTTACGAATAATAGTGCCACAATTGTAAAATAATGTATATTTGCATCGGAATTACGAACATTGTAAAGGAAATTAGGATGAAACAAATATCTGCACGACTACTGGTTCTTTTCGGAATAAGTATGCTGTTGTTTACGGCATGCAACAACACTTCTGATTTTACTGTGAAAGGGGTTGTATCCGGCGCTGACGGCCAGACCATGTATTTGGAAAATGTCGGTATATCAAATGTTGAATTGTTGGATTCTGTCAAGCTCACAGCTGCAGGTAAGTTCAAATTCACTCATAAACGTCCGGACTTTCCGGATTTCTATCGTTTGCGACTGAATAATCAGAAGATCAATTTTGCGATCGATTCGGTCGAGACGATCACTTTTGCTGCCGATGCGGGAACATTCGCCACTTCTTATTCGGTGGAAGGATCGGAGAACTGCAAGGCGATCAAAGCGATTACACTGGCTCAGCTCGATGCTAACCAGGCGATCGGACGTTTGCGCAAAGAATATGAAGATAAACATATCGCAGATACGACTTACCGTGCAAGATTAATAGAAACGGCTGAAGCTTACAAGGATGTGGCCCGTAAGTACATCTATTCGGCTCCGATGTCGACAGCAGCTTATTATGCGTTGTTCCAGCAGATTGACGGATTGCTGTTCTTTGATCTGTACGACAGAGACGATGTGAAGGCTTATGGAGCGGTAGCTACCAGCTACGATCATTTTTATCCCGGAAGTCCGCGTTCGAAACATCTTTATAACCTGACATTACAGTCTATGAAGGTTCTTCGTGCACAACGTCCGGTGAACCTGGATGACGTGAAAACGACCGAGGTGAGTTTCTTGGATATCGAATTGCCGAATCTGAAAGGGGAAGTAGTAAAACTATCTTCTGTAGCGGAAGGGAAACCTGTGATCATTAATTTTACGGCTTACCAGGCTGAGTGGTCTCCGGCACTGAATATGGCCTTAGGTGAATTATATACGAAATATCATGGTCAGGGATTGGATGTCTATCAGGTATCGCTTGACTCTGATGTCCATTTCTGGAAGAATGCCGCATCCAATCTTCCCTGGGTGGCCGTGCGGGATCCGCAGTCGGTTTATTCCCAGATCGCAGGACTGTATAATGTAAAGCAATTGCCTGCTATCTTTATCCTTGACCGTAAAGGTAACCTGGTGAAACGGGTGGATGATGTGAAAAACCTGGAAGCGGATGTAAAAGCAGTACTTTAATGTAGTACGCTAACAATCAGATTTATATGTTGTAAAGCACTTGCGCTGGTTTGTGCATCTTGAAAAGATGTCTTATCTTTGCATTGTCTTAAATAAAGAGAAAGAGGAGTTCCGGCCATGTTCTGGTCGGGATTCTTTTTTTATTATGTAGTAATAAACATTAATTTAAAAATCAATAATTAGGAGGAATTAATATGGCTGTTAGTTATATGACAGAAGACGGCTACAACAAGATTTTAGCTGAAATCAACTATTTGGAAACCGTGAAGCGTCCCGAAATTTCTGCCCAGATTGCTGAAGCCAGAGATAAGGGTGACTTGTCTGAAAATGCAGAATATGATGCAGCAAAGGAGGCTCAGGGTATCATGGAAGCGAAGCTGGCCCAGTTGAAAGGTCTGATTTCTAATGCACGTCTGATTGATGAATCACGTGTTCAGACAAATGAAATTCAGATTCTGAACAAGGTAAAGATCAAGAATACGAAAAATAATGCTGTAATGACATATACATTGGTTTCTGACTCTGAAGCGAACCTGAAAGAAGGTAAGATCGCTGTCAGTACTCCGATCGCCAAAGGGCTGATGGGTAAGAAGGTCGGTGACGTGGTGGAAATCAAAGTCCCATCCGGATTGATGACCTTTGAAGTTATGGAAATTTCAATTTAATACAATAAGATATGGCAACAATATTCAGTAGAATAGTGGCAGGTGAAATACCTTGCCATAAGGTTGCGGAAGACGAAGAATTCTTTGCCTTCCTGGATATAAATCCAGTCGCAAAAGGTCATACATTGGTTATTCCGAAGCAGGAAACAGACTATATTTTTGACTTGGAAGACCCATTGCTAGGGCGAATGATGGCCTTTGCCAAACGTGTGGCGCGTGCTCAGGAAGCAGTTATCCCCTGTAAGCGTGTAGGGGTAGCTGTGATGGGGTTGGAAGTGCCTCATGCACATATTCATCTAATCCCTATAACCAAGGAATCGGATATGTATTTTGGAGGAGAAAAAAAGACAATAACTCAGGATGAGTTGGCAGAGGTTGCTGCCTTGATAAGAAAAGCTTACAAATAATTCGATAAAGTTTTTTTTATTGAAAATTATACCTATATTTGTAACCACTATTACTGCAAGTCTCAAAACGGCAGTGATAGTGGTTTTTTAAATGATTCATTAGTGGTTTTTACTCATAAATTTGTTAACCTTAGAAGAAAGGCCCCTCTGAGACAGAGCGGCCTTCTTTTTTTAAACACACAAATTATAAACAAGTTTTTTATCTAATCTTTTATATATGTATTGAGTAGGTGTTATGCCAGAGGTATGGGCTGAGTGCAGGTAATCCTACGTTTACAAAATAAATGATACATCCTGCAACTGCGATCAACCATAAAACTAACAATGTCCATTTGGCTGAGGTGGGTAATGGTTTTAAATTGAATAGTTGTCCACATACTGCATAAAGTAATGCGATTGCAGGAATACCTATTAATAAAATTACGCCGATACAGCCGATTACAGCCATGTAAACAGGTACTCCGCTATACAGATCCCATCCGAAAGGTGAAAGCTGATATAAAACGCTTGCTCCGCCTCCGACTAAGGCTACAGTCACAATGAACAATATAAAAACGATGAGCAAAAGAGGAGGTAGCAGGATAATTCCGGCTAAGACAGCTCCGAATTTTAGTAGGAAGCCGAATACTGTAACAAACAGATCAGCTAGTTTCTGAAAAAAATTTCGAGGTTTGTCAGAACTGATATAATCGTTTACATTACTGGATACCTTTTCGAAACCATCTGTGACTGTTTGTCCAATCGTTTCGAGTGTGACACTCTTTCCTCGCATGATCAGACGGTCGGCTGCTGTTCTTGCTACTGGCATAACCATCCAGAGTATAATGTACAGCAGAGCCATCCAGTGCACGAACGGGATGAACAACAGCAAGATCATGGCTAATCTGACAGCAGTAGTGTCCCAGCCCATATAGGCGGCGATACCTGCGGCAACACCACCGATTACACGGTTGTCCGGATCACGCATCAGTTTCTTCTTGCCGGTGATAACCTGTTCCTGAAAAACGCGTTTTTTAGCGTTCTCTTTTTCTTCTTCAGTTTCTTCCTCTTCAAAAATCTCTTCCGGTTTCCCCATACGATTGATCACTTCTTCCACATGTTCGATCGTGATCACTTCATGTCCTAAACGTACACGTTCGCCGAACAATTCGGAAATGCGCATTTCGAAATCATTCATGATCTCTTCGGATCCTTCCTCTTTACGGAAATGTATACGTAAATTAGAAAGATATTTATCCAACAGCTGGTATGCATCTTCGTCAATGTGGAAAACTGTTCCTCCCAAATTAACTGTAAGCGTCTTCTTCATTGTCTTCAAATTTTAATTGTTCCTAATGTGGTTTATTGTATCATTTAGTTCCTGCCACGAGTTTTCCAGTTCTCCAAGAAATTCTTCTCCCTTTGGAGTGAGTTGATAATACTTGCGGGGCGGCCCCTGAGTCGATTCTATCCACTGATAACTTAACAACTCACTGTTCTTTAACCGGGTTAAGAGAGGATATAGTGTACCTTCTACTACAATCAGTTTTGCTTCCTGTAACTTCTGAATAATGTCAGAGGTGTAAGCCGGTTCTTTTTTGAGAAGTAAGAGGATACAATATTCCAGTGTCCCTTTCCTCATCTGTGATTTTACGTTCTCTGCATTCATCTTTTATTATTTTATGTTGCAAATATATGTATTGCCTATGTACCATGCAATACATACTACTATATTTATTCTATTTTAACATCTGTCAAGTGGAGGTAGGATTACACTTCCGAATCCGCTTTTTGCACAAAAAGTGCAATAGTGTGTAAAAAAAGAAAGGAATGTGTTGCTATTCAGTAGGAAAGCCGTACTTTTGTTGTATCAATTCAAAACGAAGAATTATGGTATATTACCACTATGCAGAGCTAATTCACCGACAGGCTGAAAAATATGGTTCGCGTTCAGCTTTAAAATACCGCGATAATGCGAGCGGAAAATGGTTGAAGATCTCGTGGAGAGAGTTTTCTGAGAAAGTAATGCTTACGGCCAAAGCAATGGCTGAGTTTGGAATAGAGGTGCAGGAGAAGATCGGTATCTATTCCCAGAACATGCCTCAGTGTTTGTTTACTGATTTTGGGGCTTATGGAAACCGGGTGATCTCGATTCCGATGTATGCTACAAATTCTCCGGCGCAGATTGAGTATATCATTAATGATGCGGAGATACATACTTTGTTTGTCGGCGAACAACTTCAGTATAACAATGCTTTTAAAGTACAGAAAGAATCGACTGTGCTAAAGCGTCTGATTGTTTTTGATCCGGCCGTTAAACTGAACCCAGACGATAAGACTTCCATTTATTTTGATGATTTCCTGCGTTTGGGTGATAATGCGCATGCAGAAACGACGGTAAAGATCCGTACCAACGAAGCAAATCCTGATGATGTTGCTACTATAATGTATACGTCAGGCACGACCGGTGAATCGAAAGGAGTGGTTCTTCACCACTTTAATTACCTGGAGGCGATGCGTATCCATGATATTCGTCTGCCGATGGTAAACGATAAAGATTTATCGATGTGTTTTCTTCCGTTGACTCATATTTTTGAGAAGGCATGGACTTACTATTGCCTTCATAAAGGGGTGAAGATCGCTATCAACCAGGATCCGAAGATGATACAAAAGACATTACCGGAGGTTCATCCTACTTTAATGTGTAATGTGCCGCGTTTCTGGGAAAAAGTATATGTCGGCGTTCATGAGAAAATAAACTCTTCGTCACCTTTCCTGAAGAAAATATTCCTGAACGCAATCGAAACCGGACGTTTATATAATCTGGAATACAAGAATAAAGGTATCAAGGCGCCATTATGTCTGAAAGCTAAATTTGAGTTTTATGATAAAACGGTATTTACACTCCTGAAAAAGGTTCTGGGTATCGAGAGAGGTCGTTTATTCCCGGTTGCAGGTGCGCCATTGTCTGATACTGTCAATGAATTTTTGCAGTCTGTCAATATTCCGATAGTATATGGTTATGGTTTGAGTGAAACGACGGCTACTGTTTGTTTCTATCCGGAAATAGGTTTCCAGTTCGGTTCTATCGGCGAAACAATGCCTGGGGTGGAAGTGAAGATCGATGAAAGTAACGGAGAAATCCTTGTAAAAGGGAAGACTGTTACTACCGGTTACTACAACAAACCGGAAGAAAATGCCCGTTCCTTTACCGAAGACGGTTTTTTCCGTACGGGAGATGCCGGACGCCTGGAAGGAAATGTATTATTTTTTACAGAACGTATTAAAGATCTTTATAAGACTTCAAATGGGAAATATATAGCTCCGCAGGCTATCGAGATGGAAATGAGTAGCGATAAATATATCGAGCAGATCGCCGTTATCGGTGACCAGCGTAAGTTTGTCAGTGCTCTGATCGTGCCGTCTTATCCTCTTCTGGAAGAGTATGCTGCGAAAAAAGGGATTGCTTATAATAGTCGTGAGGAGCTTATGACCAATCATGAAATAATTCGCCTCATAGAGTCGCATATCGAAGAACATCAAAAAAATCTGGCTTCGTATGAAAAGATCAAGCGGTTCACTTTATTGCCCCAGCCGTTTACGATGGAGGGACGTGAACTAACAGATACATTGAAATTACGTCGTCCGGTCGTTCTGCAAAAATATGCAGATGAGATTGAAGCGATGTATGCTGAGTGAACTGGCGATTAATTTCTTATCTTTGCACAAAATTTAAAACAAGAACAAGAGTATGATAACATCAGACCAACTACAGAACGTGTTGGAGCGCGAGCAAGCGCTGAGGGGGTATCTTTGACATAGATGGTAAGACCATCCAGTTAGAAGAAGAAGAATTGCGTACGCAGGATCCCGGTTTCTGGGAAGATGCCAAACGGGCGGAAACTCAGATGAAAAAAGTAAGAGAGCTGAAAAAGTGGATTGAACTTTATAATGAGGTGAATGCAGCAGCAGAGGAATTGCAGTTGTCTTATGAATATGTAAAGGAAGAAGTTATTACTGAAGAAGAAGTCGATTCTGCTTATGCCAAGGCTTTGGAGTTGGTAGAGAACCTGGAATTCCGGAATATGCTTCGTGATGAGGCCGACCAGATGAGTTGCGTGCTCAAGATAAATTCCGGAGCAGGAGGAACTGAAAGTCAGGATTGGGCTTCTATGCTGATGCGTATGTATCTGCGTTATGCAGAATCACATAATTATAAAGTATCTATTGCCAACCTGCAGGAAGGTGATGAAGCAGGTATCAAGACTGTCACTATTAATATTGAAGGCGACTATGCTTTCGGTTATCTGAAAAGTGAGAATGGTGTACATCGTTTGGTCCGTGTTTCTCCGTATAATGCACAGGGTAAACGAATGACTTCTTTTGCTTCTGTGTTCGTTACTCCACTAGTGGATGATACGATCGAAGTAAAGGTTGAAACGGCTGCTATTTCATGGGATACTTTCCGGTCAGGCGGTGCAGGTGGACAGAACGTAAATAAGGTAGAATCAGGGGTACGCTTACGCTATCAGTTTAAAGATCCTTATACAGGTGAGGAGGAAGAGATTCTGATTGAAAATACCGAAACGCGTGACCAGCCGAAGAACCGTGAAAATGCGATGCGCCAGTTGCGTTCAATCTTGTACGATAAGGAATTGAAGCATCGTTTAGCAGAGCAGGCAAAGATCGAGGCCGGTAAGAAGAAGATCGAATGGGGATCACAGATCCGTAGTTATGTTTTCGATGACCGCCGCGTAAAAGACCATCGTACAAATTACCAGACATCCGATGTGAATGGCGTCATGGATGGTAAGATCGATGAGTTCATTAAAGCTTATCTGATGGAGTTTGGTGGTGAGGAAACTTCTGAAAAGTAAAGTTTTTAATAGAATACTTGCAAAATCCGATTAAAAGTCGTAATATTGCACCCGATTTCAGAGTAACCCTCTGAAATACCGGTCCTATAGCTCAGTTGGTTAGAGCACCTGACTCATAATCAGGGAGTCCTTGGTTCAAGCCCAAGTGGGACCACGTTGAAAATCAAGCAGTTGCTAAATAAGTGACTGCTTTTTTTGTTTCTATATGTAAACATTGTGAAAACAAATTGTTTTTAGCTCCGTTTCCAAGAGCGAATATGTCGGGATTTTACAATGGCTGTTTGATTAAGGAACTTTTCAGTGAAGGGTGGGAGGGGTACCTGGCCTGCTGATAATATACGCGCTTCTGATCCTGAGATTTTTTTATTTTACATCGTACAAGCTCGCTCATGCGAAGAGGAGAATAGATTGAATGAGATAAAAAAGGAATGGCTGTAAACCATTCCTTTCTATTTAGACTATGCTATTGTTTAAAACTGAAATCCGAGTTTTAGAGATATAGCGTCTGTATTAACTTTGAGTCCACTCTCAGACCAAGCCTGATAGTTATATCCGGCACTGAGCGTCACTGCGTTTTTAGAAGATACTTTCAGACTTGTTCCGATAGCAGGTGTGAACATTAGGCCTTTTGAACCTGATACGCCCTCAGTTAATCCAATGCCCGCGCCTATATCAAATGATGCAAAAATACTCACTTTGGGAGAGACTGGTAGATATCCTTTTATATCAAAGAATATAGGCATTGTTAGCTCACCTTTAGTGTCTATGTCGCTGAGGTATGCATCGAAATTGTAAAAATAGTCGACGCCCAAACCTACACCGGCAAATAGATATTGGTTAAATCTAACGCCGTGAACTGTGTGGAGATTGACTCTGTCCAAAGAAAATGTCCCAATACCGGCAGAGTATCCGCCTAAGACTTCTCCCTGATATTTGTAGCTTTGCCCTTGTGCTCCAAGGGACAAGAAACTGCAGATAAATAATAAAATAAAGTTCTTTTTCATGATGTGTAAATTAATTAGTTAATACTAAATCAAAAACAATCTATAGATTAGAGTGTAGTCCTTGTCTTATCTACCTGTTACTATCATTTTAACGATTTCTGTATAATCTGTAGTACTAATGCTTTTAACATCGGTTGAAGGTATATACATGACAGTATACAGTCTATATCCGGATAGCTTTTTAAAGCCAATCCCCATATCTAAAATGCCGTTGTTGTTATTTCTATAAAAAGTATAAGTCCCTCCTGAATATCCTGCATATTCGTATCTTTCGCTTAAAAAAGCAGTTAGATCACTTAAATATGAACTGTCTACCATTACAGTGGAAGAAGATAGTTTATTATTATTGAAGAAATATACTACTGCTGGGGCTTTGGTGTTAGTAGTATTATAGCTTATAGAATTATAATCTTCAAGATCTGGAGTGCCATACATATTTATTATTTCACTCTTTGTCTTATTCCAATCAATACAAGGTTCCTTATATAAGTCGTAGACCGGAGAAACCTTTACTTCGCAAAGATCATCATTCGCTTTAATAAAGGTATTACCTACATGGTTTGCGGTAACCATTCCGTTGTTGGATACGCTGGCTATAAAATCATTATCAGATGTCCAAGTACATGTTGCACCATACTCTAATTTTATGGTGTCTCCAGCTTTTAGAACTACATTTTTAGGAGTTAGTCCGATACTCTCTTTTTCATCTTCTGAGCAAGATGGCAACATGAAAACAAATGCTGTGATTAGCATCATACATTGTGATAAGTTTTTTTTCATGACATGTAATTTATTATTAATAAAATCAAAAGTGGTTTCTACCAAGCTAGCTACTACTCTACTTACATGCATAAAAAAACGTAGAGCCACCGCCATACGTCATCTAGGCCTCCTACAGCCTACTTACTCAATGGTGCAGCTCTACGCCTGTGGCATAGATACACTAACCCAATGAGTAAGTCTGAAAGCCTGTTGTTGGTCGATGTAGGAGTTCGATGACGATTAGGCTCTTATGTAAAAATATTCCGTTTTCTATCAGAATATTGTGCAAATATACAAAAGGGATGAACAAAGGCAAAGGATAAATGGTAAATATTTACTATTTAGTCATCTGGAAAGATAAGCTAGTAATTGTTTGTAAAAGCTGTTACACAGACTTAACTTATATCCTTCATAACTTTGACTGTTTTATACCTTAAAACTTAACAATTGAAACAAAAGATGAAAAAATAATCTTTTATTTCAGGATCATTCCACCATCGGGAGGCTATTGGTGCAAGTGAAGAAGGTTTTCCTTTAAAATTGAACGCCATTCTATATGCTTCTGCCATGGGATAACCGCCTAATACCCGAAGAACCATTGCTGTTCTTGTTTGGATATCAAGTTCATTTTTAAGGAGTGTCCATCCACTGTGGGTATGGCGCCATGTGCTATACTTATTTAATTTTTTTCTTCTCATGTTTCTTACTTGAGTTTAATTGGTGCTCAATACAACCATAAAGGCCATAGTCAGCAGTTAATGATGTCGGTCTATTTTCTCCAAATTTACAATGCTTCCATTTATAACAGTTCCGGCATGAATGCCGGATACTATTATATTTATGATCAGGTTGAGGACGCTGTTTAATCATAGTCGAACTCTCCCCTCACTACTGGGAAACTCGTCGGAGAACAGAAATGCTCGGCGTTTATTCAGTTCTTTTAAAAATAGGGAAACGCGTTCCTTGCCATTTTGATCGATATCCTTTTTGCTCTTCAAAATTTTGAAACAAAGCCTTGCTAGAATTTCGTCTGAGTTTGCATATTCATATTTTCCACAAACGTGGTTTAGGACATCGCGGTAAAGGCAGTCTAGATTAAAACCAATTAGGTTTTTGTATTGCCGATAATACCTGTCGATTTCTTCGTCGATGAGAAACGATAAAGCTCTCTTATCATAATTTGAATTGTCATAATCCCTCAACCTAAAATATATACGGTCAATGATGTCAGGATAAATCCGTTGTAAATAATCTTTATAGCTAATGATATAAAGCTTAATTGTGTACAAAAACTTTTTCATTTTTTCTGTATCGTGCTCCTTCACACGGGCTTTTAAATTTATAAACATAGTAGTACAAACGCTTTTTCCTAAGCGAAAGGGGTAGAGTTTGCAAAACATCATATTGTTGTTGTTGCTAGGGCATTCTCTTCTGTAGTCATCGTATAACCATTCTAATCGCAATTTTTGCTGTACCGTACGTACCGCATCCGCATATATAGATATGCGGGTGCGGTTAACGGGAACCAAAAGTTTTTTTCTAACGGTATTTTGTGCATCGGTACTTATCATCAGTATCTGACTTATAGATAATTTTTAATTGAAGACATTTTGCGATGTGGCTCTGAGCAGTTCTTTCTTTCACCCCTGCCGCTTCTTCATATTCTTTCTGTAATATCCCGTAATTAAGAGCTTTTTCGTCCAATACTAAGCGCATTACCTTTATCATCTTATCCTCTGCAGTGGGCTTTGGAGGTACGCTAACCAATTCTAATATGGTAGGTAGACCTTCATCGTTGATCTTAAATAGGAAATCGTCAAAGGGTATGTTACGAGTGGCAACAGCCGATGCACGGGTGTTCTCTCCGTCTTTCTGAAGCTGGATAACTGATTCACATTTCTGAGATAATATTGTTCCTAAATGACCTCTTAAATTGCTGTCAGCTAATCCTTTGTTCTCATGTAGGATAGTGGTGATATGACAATTGTATTTGCTACTTAATTCCATCAAGCACTGTACAACATTAGTAGAAGCGTCTATGTCGTTGAAATTGGCACATAAATCGACAGCGCCATCTATAACAACAAATCCAGGTTTATACTTCTCTACTTGGGTCTTGACTATTTCAATCCTCTCCTGAATGCTGCATTCACGTAGAAAAAACACTTTTAGTCGATCATGTTGTTCATTTAGACCGCACATTCGGCAGATGCGTCGAAGTGATTTTTGAACATGATTTTTCCCCATCTCGGTGTCGAACAGTAAAGCGGGTCTTTTCTCATTGCTATTCCCCGTTATTACTCCATATTCTCCTTCTAAGTATGCTGTCAGAAGCATATTTGTGAAAAAGGATTTTCGGCTTTTTTGCTTACCTCCAATAACAGAGATGTTTCCGACAGAGGCTATAAGAATATCCTTTACTGCTAGTAGGGCAACAGAATTTTCTATTCTATCTGCATAATTGATCAATAGATTATCGCCTAATGCCTCAACTGGCTGTTTGAACGCTTCGCCAAATTCCTGCTTAATCATAATTTACCTCCTTTCTTGCACTTTAAAGCCTCATCTATTTCATCTGAAAAGAAAAATACTCGTTTACCTACTTCATAGAATGGGACTTTCCCTGAGTTTTTTAACTTTTGGAAAGTGGAAGGTGCGCATCCAACATAAGCGGCACCATTCCGGATTCCAAACAATTTAATTTTGCCCTTTGTCTCCTCAACAATTGGTTGAGAAATTAGGGACGATTCTAGTGCCTTTTTTACTGCACTTTCAATCTGTTGTTCTAGATATAATTTCATATCCATACCTTATTATTAAAAAAAATGATTCGCCCCGATACTGATCAGCTATCGGTTTGATTGGTACAAAGGTATAAATTGGTTATGATATGTAATGTGTTGATTTTCTGAAAAATACGTAGTTGTGCTTGCGGATTTACGTAAGCATAATTACATACCTGGATAATAAATAAAAATGGGGTCTAATTTTGTATCTTTTGGTAGTTTTGGATTAGGAAATTCCGTTTTATGATTTTTATTCCAGCCTCGAAAATTCTGAAATTTGCTTTCAGGGATATCTATGTTCAGAAACTTACAGATAAAGTCTCTTTCTGTTGTTGGACATTTCTCTCCTTGGATATATAGATCACAATCCTTTATAAAATAGTGGAGAGCTGTAAATCTTTTCATTATGTCGTTGATGAAACTACTTCTATCGCTTCCCCCTTGCTTCTTATCAGCAAATCTCGTATACTTATCAAGAGATTCGATTATAATCTCTTTTAGTGTCTCGAAGACTATTCCATTATAGAATATGAGCTCAGACATTTCGTTGTCTATCGTATCAAATCTTTTTGCAATTAGGCTTTTCTTAATTGCAGGGATGAAAGCTCTTTTCATGATAATTAGAGGCATAGGGAAATATTTAGTAGACTTATATGATTCAACTTTTTGGATCGCTCCTCTTTGGATTGTAACTTTTATTTTCTCTGCTTTTGGGGTTGCTGAAAGGCACGCTTTTCGCTCAGTTTGAAGCTTTCCGGGATTAGCATCTCCTTTTAGTATTAATCTATAAAGATAAACTTCATCTTTGTACAAATCGTATAGCAGATATAGATAAAATCTAATTTTTATAATTTCTTTATTATCATCTGATTTCTCAATTCTTCTGCTTCCTACATTTTCTAAAAAGTCATAGAACCGGTTAATTTCTTCGTAAGCGTCTCCCCACACATAAGGATTAAATTTAGAAAGAAGTTGTTTCTCTCTGCTTATAAATCCACTTATCCAAAAAGAGTTATATAGAGCTGTGTCTTTAATATCAATATATTTAAATAGAATGGTTTTTTCGTATCTAAGTAAACGAGTTATTTTTCGGGTAATGAACCTCTTGTCTATTATCCTTTTGATTGTTCTTTTTTTTAATCGTCTTTTCATTAATAATCTTTTATTATACGGTTAATAACATTGAATTAAACAAAACTCTTTTTTGAGGCGAAAAAGGAGCTATATAGCCACCTGTTACATTTTTGTTACTATGCCCCATTGCTTGGGAGATATACCGTTCTGAAACGCCTGCATGTGTCAAATTGGTGGCAAAGCTATGCCTAGCGTAGGTCATTGAAATGGGTTTTGATATTCCTACTTCTTTTGCTGCTTTTTTGAGACGGAAGCCAAAATCCGCATTTAAGTCCTTTACAATTGCTTTTATGTTGGTCGGATTAGTTTCTCCTTTTAGTAAATCCGGAAAAACATAGCTGTCTTTTGATGGAGCTGAGGCGTAGTGATTGAGTATTTCTTCCAGTTCGGGGATAATAGGTATGATAATCTGAATTTCTGATTCAGATGTAGCTTCTGTCTTTTTACGAACAAACATCAACTCTTTGCCCTCACTGTTAAAATAGTGGTCGTTATATGTGAGCAAACAAATATCCATTAGATTCATACCATTGGCTAAATATGAGAAGAGGAACATGTTTACGGCCTCACAAATCCATTTTGTTTGATATTTCTCTCGTTTTTCAGGCGTGTCGTAACCCTTTAATTTGAGGATATCTGAAACGGGAAGATAGGCCTCTGTTTTACTTCTGCCTTTTCTAATAGAAATTTTATTCGTTGCTTTACCAAATGGATATTGGCTTGGTTTTATGTGGCCTTCCGCGATGGCTTTGTTGATCGCAACTCTTATGCCGCGATGGTATATTCCGATTGTTGTTTGTGATCGTCCAGCGTCTATCATTCTTTCAGTCCATTTTTCTATCGTCTCAACTCCTATTTTTGTATAAGGAATATTGGTACCTATGTTTTTAGAAAAACTATTGTAAGCATTCTGATAGCTGTCTGCTGTTCCAGCTCTTCCCTCCTTGCGTAGAGAGTCGATAATTGACTCCCAAAGAGAAGAAAACGTTCCTTGATTACGCTCTTTCAGCACTTGTTTGAGTCGATCAAATGAGAATTGTTCAAGTGAAAACAGTTCGGTGACCTTGCTCACTACTTTATCAAAAATGTCTTCTTGGCTTTTTCTGATTATATTGGCTTTGCTAGTGCCTTTAGCTACATGGAGTTTATCCCACATTTCCAGGTCGCATTGTAAGCCTGTACGGTAATAAAAGCTTTTTCTGTTATAAGTCACTCTTACTGTAACATGAGTTTGTTCAAGCGTACTTCTAGGATCAAGTATGAGTACAATTTTTGCTCCTTCAACTTGCTTGGTGAATAATGCTTCTTTTACGTATTTTCCTATTATTGAACTCATGTGCATAAGATTTAATTATTAAGATGTTTGTGTATTCAAAAATGTAAACATTGTGAAAACATTTTTCTAATACACAGTAAAACTACATAAAACAATTCGAAATAGCAAGTGATTGATAATTAATATTATATGTATTATTTTGATACGTACAAAAACCAATTAAAACAAGGAGAAACGCTGTTTGTGTTACTCATAATCAGGGAGTCCTTGGTTCAAGCCCAAGTGGGACCACAAAAATGAAGCAATTGCATAATTTGCAATTGCTTTTTTTATGCCTTGTGATATTTGTGGCTTAGTAATTGTTTAATAATATACTTTGAAAAGCCTGATTTTGGGTCTAGCGTAGATTAATTTACATATTTTGAATTTTGTTGAAAATGCAGAATTCTAAATTGTTTCCCATAAAAAAGATTTAATCTAGAATTCTGCGTTTGGTAAAAATATTTTAGAAACCATTTACCATTTCAGCAGATGCACCGGCTTCTGTCGGCCATCCGGGGTTTTGGTATAATGGTGAGATGGTATAATCTATATTTCCACTATTCCCCGAAGATGTTATGTTGAACTGGCTCATTCCGATAGGAGACAGATAATAGGCAGCCATCCAGCCGTAACCATTATACAAATTGTTATTGTCTTTTACAATCTGATAGGGTCTTAAATAATTACTGTTAGCTGGGTTCGATACATTAGCATCTTTTGAACTACCGTTGCCGCCGGTATATTTTAATAGAGACTGTCCGGATTCGTCCATATACCAATTTTGCATTTCTCCCCATAATTTAAATCCTTCGACAATATATTTCTGGTTGATTAGCTGATCCATAGACCTCCATCTTCTCAGATCATCCCATCTGAAACCTTCTGACATCAGTTCACATGCCCTTTCTCTGCGGATATTATACATGGTAGCATCTATTAGCTGACCGGCTGTATATGCAGAGAGCAGATGAGATTCTTTTCCCATATCCGTTGCCTGAATTGTTTTGCGGAAGTCAGTATCAATGCCTGCACGTTCCCGGAGTGCTTTCCAGTATTTCTCTGCTGTTCCGTCTATGTTACCGTTTTTTATGTAAGAAGCCTCGATATAATTCAGATATGCTTCTGCAGCCCTGTATTCAATAACGCCAGACTCCTGTACCGGGCCTGTCTTATCGTCGACAGACATTGTCAGACCTTTCTTTATGTCATATCCTGTTACTGATTTATATTCTGCGGTTGTCAGGATCATTGGAGCTGGTAATAAAGCTTTGCTTCCATCTGATTTTATGGAAAGTGCTTCATCCTTGATTTTAAGGAATTGAACTAACCGGTTATCTCTATTTTGTTTGACATTCTTCAGATTTTCATCTCCGGCATATAACGAAGAAGCATAGGCAGGCATTCCATCCTTCATCAGGAAGCTATTGATATAACCTTTGGTATATCCACTTCCTGATCCGCCTTTGCTATGAGCGAATCCGTATCCCAGTCCTCCACCGATTAAGTTAGTCTCACTCCAAAACAGAACTTCCGGATACACAGATAGATCTTTATCTGTGTACATCTGTACATATGGATTATTACTAAACGAATAATCTGTTTGTGTATTTTCGGTTAATGGAATATGGTCGGCTATCTCTTTGGATGCTTCCATACATTCAGTGAGGAAGAAATTAATTTCGTTATCTATATCGATACTAAAATTTGAATTATAGTCTTTTGATACTCCCGGCCAGCCGTTTCCTCCTGGAACAAAAGCTGTCCCTTTGAAGTTTTTCAGCCATGACCCTATGTACAAAGCGGTACGCGATTTGAAGAGTAACGCTGCATCTTTGGTCAATCGGTTACGTTTTATATCGTCGGAAGCGGGAGATGACATTAGTATGATAGCGGAATCCAGATCATTCAGGATAAAGCGTCCGACCTCATTCATCGGACGGCGTTCGTTAGCTTTCACCAATGCTTCTTTGTCTGCTATGTTAATGTTGGTTTTAATGATAGGAAAATCGCCAAATTTTTTAAGTTTTTCAAAATATGCCCTAGCCCTTAACATATACATTTCTCCGATATAGTGCTCTATATCCGTTCTGCTTCCGGAAATTTGACCTGCCTGGTATTTGGGCATTGCATGGTCAAAGAAATAGTTTATGTTATATATTTCTGCGAATTCCCATTCGCCGTCACCATCGCTTACTTTAAGAATGCCTGGAACCCATCTATCCTGATCGCCTTCCGTGGCAACTTGCACATCGGTATTGTTATCTAACTTGAAGACCCCCAGTCCATAACCATCCTTATTATTTGAGTTAAAAGTATAGTTGTCATTTAACTTATAAGCATAACAGGTAATTGCATAAGTCCCTAATTGTTCTGAAGTTGAGAAATACACTTCAGGGGTGATCTTATCAAGAGGCTCACGATCGAGAAAATCGTTACAGGAAATGAGAGAAAGAGCCGTTGCTAATATATAATAGACTTTTTTCATATTGATTCTATTTTTTATATCTGTAATTATAGTGTAACACTTAATCCACATGAGATCGTAGTTTTTAGTGGGGATGCTTTTCCCGAACCGGCAGCATATCCGTCCAATACTTCCGGATCGTAGGCGTCAGCTTTTAATCCGCTGATTGTAAATATATTATCTGCGGATAGGAAAATTCTCAGATTACTTACTTTAATTTTATTAATAACCTGAAGTGGAAGTGTGTATCCGATTTGCATATTTTTCAAACGGATATAGGCTGCGTTTTGTAAATACTGGGTGCTGATTTCTTTATTTTTTTTATCTCCGCTTAAAAGTGGGCGTGGAAGATAGCCGTTGACATTGGAACCAAAATAGCTATCCGTATCTGCAGCACGGAAATAATTTTGCGTTTCTTTTAATGCTGTTGATTGCCAGTACCCATTGTCTGCTCCCCAAAAATAAAGTCCGGTCAACCATACATCTCTTTTCATCGTTCCCTGAAAGAACAAACTTATGTCAAATCCTTTATAGGCGGCATTCAAGGTTAGACCGAAATTGTAGCGTGGAGTAGTATTTCCGATAATTTTTTTATCTCCGGAATCGCCTACGATACCTTTTCCTCCATCGATTTTTCCATCTCCATTGAGATCGGTATACATAACATCACCGGCTGCCCAGTTAGAGCCGAGTGCATCCTGCCCTCCGTTAGGTAGACTGGCTAAATGGTTTTTCATTTGTTCCTCAGTACGTGCCAGATCAATTGTTTCGTATCCCCAGATATCTCCGAGCATAGCTCCTTCATAGTAACGGACTTTGTTATCGCTGTCAAAAATTGTTTTAGTCGTATTGGGATATTTGAGAATCTTTGAGCGATTATCGGACAGAACCAATGTGGCACCATAACTAAAACCAGAATTCAAAACATCCCGCCAATTTAAACTGAGTTCCCAACCTGTTGTTCTCATTTTAGCATTATTAGTATAAGGCGGGGTAACTCCGGCAGTGTTTGGCAACTCTTCACCTGGGGCAACCATATCATTGGTTGTTCGCCAGAAATAATCGAATGTCCCGGTCAATCGGTTATTGAGCATTCCTAAATCCAGACCAAGGTCATAAGATGTAACTGTTTCCCACGTAAGTAACGGTGATATGGGCTTGGCAGGTTCTGCTTTATTGGGTTTTTGATTATTCAATAACCAGCCACCAGTTCCCATTCCCAGTATCATTGACGAATAGAATGGATAAATTTCTTCTGTAGCTTGGTTTCCCAGGTTACCGTACGAACCTCTTATTTTAAGTGTATTGACCAAATCCTGATTTTCTGTCATAAATGATTCATGTGCCAGATTCCAGGCAACGGAAACAGAAGGGAAGCTATTCCAGCGTTGTTCCCGGTTGAAACGTGAACTTCCATCATATCGGTAATTGACTTCTGCTAAATATCTGCCTTTGTAACTGTAGTTCAGACGTCCGAAGAAACCTACGGTAGCCCATTCATTCAGGTCGCTTCCCATTTCGTATGCAGTACTGGAAGTTGTGTTTCCTAATGACGGAATTTCAGGAGAAATAATGCCGTCTCTTTGGGCATAAATTCGTTTGTACTGGTTTAATTCTGCCTGGAATCCGGCCATCACGGTAAAAGAATGCCCGCTTTCCAGATCTTTACTGTATTGAGTATATATGTTCGGATTAAAATAGTTTGTCCGTAATGCTTCTTCTTTCACAAAAGACCGTCCTCCGTAACCGTCGTCGCGGGCCATAGCAAAATAGGAACCGTCCTCTTTCTTTTCCATGATGAGTTGAACATCTGTATGCTTTTCTGTTCTGTCAATACGATAATTGGCTTCTGCTATTATCTGCCAATCCTTTAACGGTTTGACAACTAACTGTAGCTGTTGATACAACACGTCCAGATCTTCGAAATACATACCTCCGTGATCTATCTCATTTAATTGCGATTCTTTATTGAAGATACCATCTGGAGTATATACCGGATTGGAGGGGCGCCGCCGTGGCATACTGTGATAATATACCTGGTTCATCTGGTAAGAAGGAGCCTGATAATCTTTGCGCGAGAATTTAACATTAGCATTGATATCCAACCACTCAAAAGGTTTAGCATTTATCTTTGCATTGAATGCATATCTTTTATAGTCTTCATTCCCATAATTCTGGTCACTGCCCAGATTCTGAAAATTACCGGAAATATAATAGTTCACTTTATTACCACCCCCGCTGATACTTATGTTATGTTCCTGGGAGAAACTCCAATCTTTATAATAAACTCCAAACCATTCTGTATTTCCCCAGGAGTCCAGATTCTTTTTCCAGATGCCGTTGGAGTCGTACTCTGTCGCATAATCAATTTCTCCGGAAATGAATTGCCTTGTTTTTTCCATCACGTCCGAAGTGTATTGTGCTCCGAGGCCAGCGTTGGCGGCCGCTTCGTTGAAATAAGTATTGAATTCATAACCGTTCAAGAAAGAGGGAAGTTTGGTAGGGGTAGACCAACGCAGATTATTATTGTAATTAACTGTAGTCTTTCCTTCTTCCCCTTTCTTTGTGGTGATCAGGATAACGCCGAATGCCGCTCTTGAACCATAGATAGCTGAGGCACCGGCATCTTTCAATACGGAGATACTTTCGATATCCTGTGTGTTGATTAAATTCATATCACCTTCAATACCATCGATCAATATAAGGGGAGACGATTTGGAACCTTCTCCGATACTACCGGTTCCACGGATATTGATAGAAGGAGTTTCATTCAGTGCTCCCCCTTTATCGGAAGCAATAATATTTAACCCGGGAGAAATACCTTGTAATGCTTGTGAGACATTAGCTACCGGTCGGTTTGCCAATGCTTTTGAATCGACAGTTGCTACGGCTGCTGTAAGGTTGGATTTTTTCTGTGTACCAAAAGCTACGACAACGACTTCATCGATTGCCTGGGTGTCTTCTGATAAGTTAATAGCCAGAATGGACTGATTGCTGTTAACTGTGATATCCTTGGTATTATATCCGATATAAGATACTTGTAATAAGGCTCCGGGAGTTATTTCCAAAGAGAATTTGCCATCCAGGTCAGTGATAGTTCCGTTTGTTGTTCCTTTTTCAACTACGTTTGCTCCGATAATAGGTTCGCCATCCGCATCTGTTACTGTTCCTTCTACCCGTTTCTTTTGTTGATTCACAGAAGCTTTTTCGGTAACAGTAGAGACTACAATATAAGAACCCTCTTTTACATAACTCAATCCTATTCCTTTAAATAAATTATCTAAGACCTGATTTACCGGCAGGTTTACTGCATTGACTCCAACGTTCTGATTTGTATTAACATTTATATTATATACAAATAAATAATCAGTTTGTTTTTCTATCGTATTCAGCACTTCTTTTAGGGAAGTATTGGTGGCCTGGACAGTAACTCGCGTATTTTGCGAGTTTGAATTGACAGCATGTAATGAAAAGATCAATACAAATGCTAAGAATGAGGTTATTCTCATGATTCTGAAAAAATGTTTATGTCGTGATTTTTTTAGATAATAGGGTCCCGACAAAGATACTTTATTCATAACTTTGTAATTATTAAAGATTAATACAGTTGTTGATAATTGTTTTAGTCATAAAGCGATAGATGTTCCCGCATTTATCGCTTTTTTTCTTTATGAGCTATTTCATAGGCAATATGATTTAAAGGTTTAACATATTAATTTATATAGATAATCGTATTATTTTCATTTCGGTAGAAACGGAACTTAACGTCTCGTTGTAAGACCTGTAATATAAAGTCTATACCATCTGAAATTCTGAATTTTCCACTGCAAATATAGTTGTCCAGATTCTTGTTTTTGTTAATGATTTGTATATCATATGTCTTTTCGAATGCTTTCATCAGGTTGTTAAACGTGATGTGTTCAAAACAGAGTAACCCATCCTTCCAGCGATAAATATCATAATTCTGTATCTTTTCGACAACTAGTTGTCCGTTTATACGATTTGCTTTTTGTTGAGGCTGTAACAGGATTATATTAGAAGGTTCGCTCTTATCCGAAATCTGTATGGAACCTTCCATTAATGCTGCAGAAAATGACGGAGTGTCATTGTAGGCTTCGACATTAAACTTTGTACCTAAAACTTGTATGTCATATTTATCGGTTTGTACAATGAATGGTCTTTTTATGTCTTTGGCTACTTCAAAATAACCTTCTCCGTCTAGTGTTACTTTCCGTTTGCTTTTCCCTTTTGTAAAGGAGGCCGGATATTTCATTTTAGAACCGGAATTGAGCCATACACTTGTCCCGTCCGATAATAAAAGATTAACTCTTTGTCCCGTCGGAACTGTGATCATGTTTATTTCCTGCTCCGCTTCCGGTTTTGTTATCCGGTAGACTTGTAAGCCGCACATGACAAACAGGGCGATAGCCGCTGCATATTTGATTAGATTGTTCAGTTGGAACATTTTTCCCGAGGAAGAATACGGTGTGCTGTTTTTCTTGTTCTGAATAAGCAGAAGATCGAAATATTTGCGTTCCTTTATATATTCCTGCATATTTTTTTCAGAAGCTTCAGCCCAATTGCAAACCTCTTCCTCTTCTTCATAGGAAGCTTTTCCTTCGAAAAAACGATATAGTATTTTTCTTTCCATATATAATAAGCACATAAGTAAAATGTATCCCTAATGGAAAAATTTACTTTTTTAGGAAAAAGATATGATAGCCGCAAATTAATTCAGGAAGATAAGAAATAAAGGGAGATAATCCTTCAGTCTTTCCCTTAATGAACTTAGGCTTTTAGAGATGTGAAATTCAATGCTTTTAGTGGATAAGCCAAAGTACTCGGCAATCTCTTTGTGGGTTTTGTTTTCGTACCGGCTCATAATAAAGATGGTACGTGTCTTTTCGGGTAGACTTTCTAATGTCTCGTCTATCAGGCGTTGTGCTTCCGAACTGAACAACTCTTCCGGATCGCAGGCTTCCAATGTCGTGATTTTTAGTCTCCTGACTCTGTCCATGTGTGCCCAGAGGTTCTGTTCGATGTCTTCCCGGATTCGCTGATTACGCAGGTAGTTAAGGCTTTTATGTTTGACGACTTCCATGACATAAGCCGGGATATTCGAATTGGAGGTGAGAGAATGCCGATTTTCCCAATAATATACCAGACTGTCGACTACTATATCTTCGGCAGTTTCTTCATCCTGAATATAAGTATTAGCAAAACGGATGAAAATTCCCTGATAGTTTGAAAACAGTTTGTTAAATTCCTTTATCTCTGAAATGTTCTCCATATCGAATGATTGATAGGGTAAAGATATATAAAAATTGAAGATTACAATATTTCTTCCCATAATCAATATCTCTTGGCAAAGGTAATGCTTTTTGTGATATATGACATATATGTCATTGAGAAAGTGGAAAAAGCTGCTGTAATTTGAATCATGCAGAACATTAAGAATGATTTGTTAATAAAAGAAATAGCACGGCAGATTAAAGAGCTTCGGCTTTCCCGGAATTTGTCGCAGGAAGATGTTTATCTTGATACAGATATACATTGTGGTCGTTTGGAACAGGGAAAGAATAATATAACTGTCAGTACCTTAAAAGTATTATGTGATTATTTTCAGATATCTTTATCAGATTTCTTTAATCGAATTGAAAAACATTTGTCAAAATGATAATTTAGCATAGGTTTGCCTGCGTTGGCATGGGAAGGGATAGAGAACGTTCTCATAGAAGCCATTCTAAATGAATGATTGATTTGCATATTCATATATTGATGTTCTTTTTGTGATATGATATCCTCATTACGATATGCCTGGCGCAGGATATCCACGATGTCCGACACTGTACTTTTCACGCTTCAAAGATACTTTTTCATTGGAGATAAATCCTTTCTTTACATAAATTGTCATTTTGTCAATGCAAAAAAAGCAAATATACGCCCTTCGTTGATTTATAAAATAGTTCAAGTCAGCAAGATAAAAGAGTTTAAGGGAGGATTGAGTAGTTCTTCTTTAGATGTTAATCTGATATGTTAAAAAATATTACCCGCTAGGGTATTTCCATTTACCTGGTATATAAATCTTGTTTTCCTGGTAGAGTAGTGACAAAATGATAATAAGGAGAGAGATTGGACATATCTTTATTAAATTACAAATAAACTTAATGTATATCTGTTATATTAATAAATATAGCGATATTTGTATTTGAGTATAATGAGTTAAAAACCAATTTGTTACTGGGTTTCTTTCGCTTTTCCTACAGGCAAAGATATTCAGTGTATGAGGAGTAGTATGTGCACAAGTATGAGAACAAGTTTTTTTTCAAAGTTATTTATTATCTGGTATTTATTAACGGGGATTACAGGGATACAGAATGTATGGGCGGAAACTATTCCGGCTGCAAATGATCCCGGATTTGATAGAATAGATGATGGTATAAAATTTATTTATAGTAATTACTATGGAAAGCGTACTGATTTACAATTTGTATCTTGGGAGCCAAATCATACGACAGTACAGTCCATTGAGAAAAACGGGAATGATCAAGATATAATTAAGTTTTCTACATTTGATAACCAGTTTATAGCCTTTTATAGTGAGGAGGCGAGTGAACCTAATATTAAGATAGAAACATCATCTATTAACTATATCAATATCGATATTTATTTAAGTGAGAAAATAGATGAGCTTAATATAAAATTGCATGCTCCCAGTTCAAAACCAGTCTATGGATATACTGTTTCAATGGATAATGTGGGCAGTGAATTGCTTCCAGATAGTTGGCATACACTGAGGATTCCTTTAAGTGAATTTGAATATGTGACAGGTACGAATCAATTGGAGCAAATAAATTCTATAGAATTAACGGTTGTGGATAAGTCGGATAGTTCTGCTAAGGGGCAAGTAACAGTCTATTTAGATAATATTTTTTTCTATAAAGAAAAGAATCCTTCTCCGACATCTATCAAAGCTGCACCTGTTCCAATACGTCAAAGTTCTAATGTCAAAAACTTTTACAGCACAAAATATGGAACAGGGATTAGTTTGGAATATCAACAATGGGGTTCTCAGACTGTAAAATCCGTAGTAAAGGATGAAAATGAAAAAAACATTCTCAAATTCTCGAATTTGGGTTGGATGGGTATACAATATAATCCGGATAATAATCGATTGAATATTAGTGGAAAAGATAGATTGCATTTGGAAGTATATCCTGAAACCAATATCTCATTTGCTGTAAAGCTCATTCTTTATAAAGACAGAGTGGAGGGTATTTCGGATGAGGTTTCAAAGGAATTCACATTTGAGAATCTTACTGGCGGTAAATGGAATTCTATTGAGGTAGATCTTTCTGAATATTACGTAGAAACAGAGGATAATCAATATGTAAGTGTTATTCAGCCTTCGTCCGGAGGTTCAACTGTATACCTAGATCATATCTATTTTTATGACAGCAAACAAATAATTGTTGAAGGTACGCCCGATTTCACCGCTTATCTTCCTCCTGTGCGTAATACCGAAGAAGTGGTTTCTTTATTTGGTGATTCATACCTTGATTCCAGAATTGAGGGTGAGCTTACTTTTGTTACAGATAATAAACATCAGACAACAGTACCACTGCCTACATCTATTGGAGATCGTGAAGTAAAGGCATTAGCCAAGATGAATCATATTCCAATAAATGTTCCGGGAATCGATGTTAGTGCTATGGAATTTTTCCATATAGATGTATATTCAGAGGTAGAGACACAATTAACTATTACTTTGATAGGAGATGATAGTTATGAAATTCCGGCTCAGAAACTTACTGCCAATGAATGGACACGGATAGATGTAACGAATGGATTATCAGGTCCTTTGTATGGCATATATCTGTCAATTAATAGTCATCAAGGCACTAAAACCTTCTTTATCGACAATATATATTTTTATAACAAACAAGCATCTTTTACCCCAACTCCTGTTGCCGTATTTAACAATCAGTTAGGTCGTGGTGTTAACATCGGTGCCACTTTTGAACAACAGGCCGACTATCCATGGAGTGATACATATATTGAAAAGATAAAAGAAAAAGGCTTTAAACATGTACGTCTCCCTGTCCGTTGGGATGATTATCCGGAGGGAGATCCTAGGAGTATGGATAAGGCTCCTTATAATATAAAAGCGGAATTTCTGGTTGAGATACAGAAAGTCGTTGATAAACTTTTGGCTGCCGATCTGAAAGTTATTCTCAATATGCACCATTATGACCCGTTGATGGACTTGTCGGGTGAAGCCCAGACTGGTGAGATCAAGCGCTTCATGACTCTTTGGGAGCAGTTGGCTGACTATTTTCAGAACTATGATGAAAGACTGGTATTTGAAATATTGAATGAGCCCAGGGATAAGATGGATAGTGAATGGAATCATGTTTTTCCGGAGGCTATCAAAACGATAAGGCAAACATACGATTTCAGGAACGATAATAATAAAAATCGCGCCATCATGGTCGGTACGACCAATTGGGGTACGATTTATGGCCTGGAAGGTGCGAATGCTTTAGTACTGCCGGAAAATGATGATCATCTGATCGTAACAATCCATTATTACAATCCATTACCTTTTACCCATCAGGGAGCTGAATGGGTAAATCCTATGTACCCCGTCGGGTTAAGGTGGAGCGATACTCAGAGCGAGCGAGATGCTGTTACCGCTGATTTTGACAAGATAAAAGCTTTTAGTGACAGCAACGATGTTCCTATCCATATCGGAGAGTTCGGTGTTCATTATAAAGCGGATATCGATTCACGCCTCCTGTGGACAAATCATATAGCTCGGACAATTGAGAAATACGGCTTTAGTTCTGCTTACTGGCATCTGACGTCGAGTATATACAACGAATCGGTAGGAGAATATCCTTATTTACCCGATGCATTGCTGACTTATGGCATCCCAGCTAAAGCAGCAGAAATACAGTTCCTTTCTAAAGAAGTTGTTTATGATATCAATGATCCGAAAGGCAAAGTCTGGGCATTGCTTCAAAATCAGGGAGGAAATGCTAAATTGAATAAAGGCGAAGGATCTTTAACAATAGAAATAACCGATGGAGGCAATGTAACTTATTCGGTTATGACATTGTTGTCAGGCTTCACCATAGAAAAAAATGCAACTTATGAGATTTCCTTTATTGCTAAGACAACGAGTAATAACGGCGATATTTATTCGAGTTACATCGGATTTAATGATGAGCCTTATACTAAATATGGAAGTTTTTATTTTACCCCGAGATTGAATGAGCAAACGTTCTCCTATACCTTTACCATGCATCACGAAACGGATAATTCCGCTCGTATAGCATTTGAGTTGGGTAATGGAGGGGAAGCGACGGTAACTTTAAAAGATATAACTATAAAAAAGGGTTCTGAAATAATTCCCAAGGCTCCTGTTCCATCCAAAAGTGTTGAAAATGTGTCAAGTATTTTCAGCTCACAATATAAAGTGAATTTGTATGATTTGCCGGATGATGATTCCGCATTGGATACGAAGAACCAAAAAATAATCTTATTCTCGAATTTTGCATCGGAAGCACTTTCTTTCAATGAAATGTTTCCGGAAAATAAAACGAAACTTCATCTGGAAATATATCCGGGAAGTTGGTTTGATATAACTATTACTGCTACTGGAAATGGAATAACTTCATCTAAAAAAAGTTATACATTGAAACCACATGCATGGAATAGCATTGATATAGACCTAGCCGACTTTTTATCCCGGACAGGAGGAAAACTTAAAAGTATCAACTTTTCAGGTGGGGCCGGTGAAGAGCGCAGGATATATATGGATCATGTCTACCTATACCAAGAGTCGGTAACACCTGATCCAGACCCTGATCCAGACCCCGATCCTGATCCTGATCCCGACCCTGACCCCGATCCAGAGGAACCTGCACCAGTCTGGCCTGCTTCTGTACCTACTCTCCATCAGGAAAATGTGGTCTCTGTACATAGCAATCCTTATGAGAATATTAATTCTAGCTTTGAAAGGGTGGATGGACAAGAAACGGAAGTGGAAATTATTACGATCAAAGGCGTTCCCGTATGGAAACTGACTAACACGAATCTGTTGGCGGTCAACGTAGGGTTATTGGATGTTTCTTCTATGGAATATCTACACCTGGATGTATGGAGTCCTTATGAAGAAACTTTGAAGATTTATCTGTCGGACGGAATAGATGAAATAGAGTTTGCCACATTACCGGTTGCAAAAGAAAAATGGCAGATCTTCCAATTTTTCTTACCTGATTTGAATATTGTTAAATATATTCGGTTTGAAAGTGATGCAAAAGGAACCTTCTACCTGGATAATCTCTATTTCTCTAAAGATCAACCGACAGGAAATGAGAATATCAGTGATGAGGCTATCAGTTATAAAATTTCCAACGGATACCTGATCATTGAGGCAACCGATCTTGTTCGTAATATAGATATCTTAGATGTTTCGGGACGTTTTATTAGAAAAGAATCACCGATGACCAATATTGTGACCATTGATATTCGCTCAATAAGCAAGGGTGTCTATATTACACAGGTAGTCTGTGCAAATGGTAACAGGAAGACATTCAAATTTGTGAAGAAATAAAGTGAAAAACTCCTTTTAAACGATATTGAGGTTCGTTTAAAAGGAGTTTTTTTCGTTTAAGATGGACTGTAACTTTGTTTAAAGCGAATTTTATCTCGTTTTAAACGAGATTTTAATTCATTTGATCATATCGACCGTAATATGCTTATTTTCATATCGGATAAGCTTTTCCCGTACAGAATAGTTTGAGCTGCTTTCTTCCGCTATATAAAGTTTTATCCGGAAACTTCTTTGCGGATAATTGACAAATGTCCCCTCTTTATCGTATATACTCAGTTGCTTGTTTTGATCATCCCAATGAAACCGGACAAGTGAATAAACGCCATTTTCATAAGCATAAGTTTTATTGTCGTCTTCATAAAGTTCAAAATCGGCATCTACCCCGGCATAAATCCTTAGTTCCAACTCTTCTTCTTTTTGTTCTCCGACATATTGGACTACTTTATTTATGGGAATAATAGAACCGGCTTTTACAAATACCGGTATAACATCGAGTGGAGTTGGATATGAAATAGTTTTACCTCCCGTATAGATCTGCCGGGAATTAAAATCGAACCAATATTTACCTGTGTGTTCTGGTAGATAAACAGACTCTTTTGTGTCAGGTGTACCGATAGCTCCCTCTGTTGTATAATACATCGGCTTTGTTATCGGTTTGACCAGTAATGAGGGACCGAACATATAAGCATCAGCTCTGTTATGTACATTCCGGTCATCCGGAAAATCCATGACCAACCCGCGCATCATTAATCGGGAATTTGATGTTACCTGCCAGGCTGATGAGTATATATAGGAGAGCAAACTGTACCGCAGGTCGATCATCTTTAATAACCCGTCATAAAAAGGATCGCCTGGTTCGCCGAATTGCCATACTTCCCGCGGGACATTACTGCCGTGAGCACGGAAAATAGGTGAGAATACTCCCTGCTGGAACCATCTTAAATAAAGTTCCTTATAAGAAGGATCGGCAAGACCTTTGGTATATTGGCTGCCCCTTGTCGTTACAAAAAAACCTCCGATATCTGTTGTCCAGTAGGGTATTCCACTCATACAGAGGTTTAATCCGGCAGGTAGTTGTTTTCTGAATACATCCCAGGAGGCAGTAATATCTCCCGACCATACGGCAGTTCCATATTGCTGTTGACCGGCAAATGCGGAACGGGTTAAAATTGTTACTCGTTTATTGTCCTGCTTGCGTATGTTTTCGTACATGGCTTTGGATAAGAATAAGGAATAAACATTGAGGTAACGGTCGAATGAACCTATATAAGTTTGCCCGGCCGACTTTGTTTTTTCCTCTTGTTTATCCTGGGTAAAACCTTCCCTGAAGGATGGTTCTGTGGCGTCCATCCACCAGGCGTCCACTCCTGTGCGGTATAGTCCTTTATAAAGATGTTCCCAGAAAATCTTTTGAGCTTGCGGATTGTATATATCCATGACTTTATAATCTGCCCAGGTCGGTTCGTCGAACAGTGCTCCGATCTTCTCCATATCTTTGTATACGTCCGTTTTCTTTCCGAATCCCGGCCATACGGAAAGCATCAGGCTCACATTGTATCGATCGTGCAATTGACGGATAACATCTGTGGGATGATTGAAATTGACAGTATCGAATCGAAGGCTGTTCCAATGATCGCGGTCTCCCCAGTATTCCCAGTCCTGTACGATGTTATCGAGTGGAATATGCCGTTTGCGATATTCTTTTACGACATCAATAAGTTCATCAAATGATTTGTAGCGTTCTTTGGATTGCCAATATCCGAATGCAGATTTGGGGAACATGGGCACTTTTCCTGTCAGTCGGTGATAACCGGCTACAACATCCTTCATATCAGTGCCGTAAACGAAATAGTAATCGATGGCATCGGCTACTTCCGACCAGAAGGAGGCTCCTTTTTCATTATCTTCGAACAACGTCTTGGAGTAATTATCCCATAAAATACCATATGGTTGTGTGGATAACAGGAATGGATTGACAATTTCCATATTGGCCTGTACGAGTTTAGCCTTTTGTCCCCGGTAATTCATAATACCTTCCTGATACTGTCCCAGTCCGTATAATGCTTCGTCCGGATGTAATTTGAATATCTGTTTTATCTGCCATACTGTTTCGTCTGCCACTTTTTTTTGTTCGAAAGAGCGTGCCTGTTCCTGAAGCAGCTGTTTCCCACTTTTCGAATCAGTAAAGCGTATATTTTTATCCGTATAGGAATAAGTGGCTGTAACGGACGCCGTTCTCAGTGAAATATAATTATCTCCCTTTTGTATCTGACAGTCAGGAACGGGATCTGATGTTTCTGGTATGATCAACGATTTACTTGGTTGCGAACCTAAAGGTACAACTTGTACATGGATAATTTTGTCCCGAGGAGATGAAACGGATATCTGCAATGAATCATCCGTTACACTGAATCCCTTGTCGATATTCTCGCTGTGGGAAATAGTAATATGCAAGAAGCAGATTACTAAGAATAGAGCTTTATTCATGATTATCTTGTTTATGTATGGGAGAATAAGAAAAAAACTATCCTCCCATACGATCTTATTTACTAGCAGTATTTAGTATCCGGTATTCTGGTCCAGATTCGGATTGGATGCCAATACGGAAGTTGGGATAGGGAATATCCGTCTGTATTCTTCTCCTTTTGTGGATGGCTTAAAGAGCATATGGTCTTCAAATTTTCCAAAACGGATCATATCGACACGGCGGTGCATTTCCCAGATCAATTCACGCCCACGTTCTTCATACAGGGATTCCAGGTTTAATGTTGCTGTAGTGAACAACATTTCCGGATTGTTCGGGAAGGCCCGGCTTCTGATCTGGTTCATTAGTTCAACCGCGGTAGAAAGCTCTTTTCCCTGACGGAGTAAAGCCTCCGCTTTCATCATCAATACATCGGCGTATCTGAAAACAACAAAGTCATTGTTTGCCCAACCGCCGATGGCATCTTTATCCGGATAGTATTTGATACAACGTGCTCCGACCAGACGACCTTTGTCGTCAGCTCCTCCAACATCGAATGCATTGAACCCATAAGGATCCAATACAACGTTCACTCCGTTATAGATCATCGGATTTCCCGAAGCGTCATATTGCTGACCATACAGGAATATCTTTTTCCGGATATCGTCATCCGTATAGAAGTCGAAGAAATCCGGAGCTACGCACCAACCGTTGTAAGGAGCCTGCGACAAAGAAAATGTTTTCTGATGACTGAAATGCAATGTGCGAAGGAACCAACGGTTTCCTTTGGCTTTGTTCGCATCAAAAGGAACGGAGAAGATGGGTTCTTTATCTTTTGCACCATTATCCGGTTTAAACATATCGAAATAGTCTCCGAGCTGATATTGATTTAAAGCAATGACTTTGTCACAATAATATTCAGCTTTCTCCCATTGCGGCTTACCGGTATATGTCTCTGCATTCAGGTATAGTTTGGCTGCCAGGGTGTAGGCCATACCTTGTGTGGGACGGCTGTAAGTCTGGTTGTTCGCTTCACTACTCAGGTATTCGGCATTTTCTTCCAGGTCTTTAGCGATAAAATCAAATACTTCCTGACGCGTATTGGCAGACGGTGCGGCAACGCTTTGATCGAACTTTGTCACAATGGGGACTCCACCGAAAGTATCCATCATATAAAAGTAGAACCAGGCTCTCATGACTTTGATCTCTGAGATCGTCTGTATTTTCCCGTCATTGTCAGGTAACGCTTCAAACTGGCTCAATACCTGGTTGCAGGTTCCTATCCCGCTAAAACCAGAGTCCCAGGCATTTTTTATCAGAATATGTGAAGGAGTCCAGATGTGATAGTGCATATCGACATAACGTCCTCCGTCATACCAGTCGCCACCTCGGGTGGGAACGATGATCTCATCTGTCCCCATCTCCTGCAATTCGTATAGATTGTTATCGAAAAGTTTCTGTGCAGCCACATAAATAGGGCCGGTCATAGATGCATACTGTTCGGGTGAAGAAGGGAAATTCTCATCTGTATAAGATGAATAGACCTTTTCGTCCAGATTGGTACATCCTGTAAAATTCAATGTAAATGCCAGTGCTCCGGCAATGTATATGCAATTTAGTTTCATAACGAATGATTTCATGTGATTAGACAATTTTAAAAACTAATATTTACACCTAACAGGAAAGAACGTGTCTTCGGATAGTAGTTACGATTATCGATACCCGGAGCCAAACCACTGAGACTCACTTCCGGATCTACACCAGTGTACTTGGTAATGGTAAACAGGTTCTGCCCCGTTACGTAAAGACGTAGCTGACCGATCTCTTTTATGTTCTCCATATTGAACTGATAGCCTAGTGTCAGGTTGTCCAGTTTCAGGAAAGAACCGTTTTCCAACCAGCGGCTGGAGGGTTGCGGAGCTTCCATGATACCGTCTTTTACGGCTTCGTGCGAGATGTTACAAGTCGCTGCCTGGTTCAGTCTGGAAAGGTCGGCACGACTGGCGTTAAAGATTTTATTGCCGGCCATTCCCCGCAGGAAAAAATTCAGGTCCCAACGTTTATAACGAAAAGTATTGTTCCAACCGAAAATAACTTTAGGCAGAGCTTTTCCTACTTCTTTATAATCATCCGGCGATTTCAGTTTATCGACTGTCACGATTTCGCCTGCGGCATTTTCGTACAAAGTTTTCTGCTGTTCTTCGTCATAGCCGACATATTTAAATGTATAGAATGTACCGATAGGCAATCCCGGTTTGACCAGGGAGACTGTTTGGGCTGTCCATCCTTCCAGTGTCATGGTTCCTTCATACCGTTCGGCGATGGATAAGTTTTCGATATTGCTAGCCAGCGATCCGATCTTATTTTTGTTTGAAGAAATATTGAAGTTACTGATCCAACTGAAATCCCGGGTATCTACGGCAACTACATTTGCCATGAATTCAATACCTTTATTGGTCATGCTTGCGCCGTTGGCAAGCAACTGGTTGTATTGGTAAGGAGGAGACGGAACGTTATATTTATACAACATGTCCTTGGTCTCTTTATTATATACTTCCAGGCTACCGGAAACTCTGCCGCCGAAAATAGAATAATCGATTCCCACGTTTGTCATAGAGGTACTTTCCCATTTCAGGTCCGGATTCGGGTTCTGGGTTACCCCATAACTATTGATCCATTCGTCATTATAGATGAACTGGCTGGATTGTGGGCCGTAAAGTGTAAGTGATGTGTAAGGATCAATATTCTGATTACCCGATTTACCATAACCGATTCTCAGTTTTAAATCCTGGAAGAAGGATTGGTTTTCCATGAACTTTTCTCCCGTGATCTTCCATGCTACGGAAACAGAGGGGAACATTGCCCACTTGTTATTGGCTCCGAACTTGGAAGAACCGTCGCGACGTAAAGTTGCCGTTAATAAATACCGGTTATCAAATCCATAATTTACTCTACCGAAGAATGACACCAGTACCGATTGAGTTTTATTCGGGTAGTTCTGGAAATGAATGGCTTTATCTCCGTTACCTACCGATAGGTTATCAGCTCCGGTAGCATCCGAAGTAAAGTAGTTATTGGTTCCCCGTATACCATCGTTGTTGATGATTTTCTGGTATGAATAACCTGCCATTAATTTCATGTCATGTTTTTGGGCAAATGTTTTGGAATAATTGAGGGTTGTCTCTATCAGCTTATCTGTGTTTTTCAGGAATTCACGGATGGCATTTCCTTTACCCAGTACGGAGATATCCGTTGTTTTTTGATAATAGGCCTGATCGTATGTTTCATTCTGTATGGATGCCAACATGTCGAACCTTAAACCATCGATGATATCTAATCCGATCTTACCTATTCCTTGCAGGATGTTACGGGAACGATGGTCGCTCCGTTGTTCCAGGATGGCGACGGGGTTATAATAGGTCATACGCCCCGGTACCTGAAAGTATCCTCCGTATTGTTGGTAGGCAGGATCGTCGGACATGACCGGTGATTCGGGTAACCAGCGGGCTGCGTAATTGAATATACTATAGTCCACATGGTCTGATCCGACGAAACTGCCGGATACGGACAGGCCTATATGAAGGCGGTTGTTCAACGCTTCCTGATCTACACCGATACGGGCAACCAGACGGTCGTAATCACTATGTTTTACAATACCCTGGTTAGACAGATAGTTGACGGATGCATTGTATTTGGTATTCTCGCTACCTCCGACCAGGCTCAGATTATGATTGTGTGAGAAACCGACATTCCGTAATAATTCTTTTTGCCAATCGGTACCGGCGCCATTCCCTTCATCGCTGGCGGCAAGCGACATGCCATGTTCTGCTAAGAATGTACGGTGCTCATCGGCATTCAGTACGTTCACCCGGCCGGATACACTTTCCAATGCTGCATATCCGCTGTAGGTTACCAGAGGTTTTCCTGTACGTCCTTTCCTCGTGGTAACCATGATTACTCCATTCGCCGCGCGGGAGCCGTAAATGGCAGTAGCGGAAGCATCTTTCAAAACGTTCATCGACTCGATATCATCCGGAGATATTAAGTTAATAGACGCTCCGGGTATTCCATCGATTACATAAAAAGGAGCTGTGGATGCCGTTAAGGACGAGGGACCGCGTAATTGCATTGTCACACTACTGTTCGGGTCGCCGCTGCTGCGGTTTACCATTAATCCCGGAACTTTTCCAGCCAGCAACTGATCCGGACTGCGTGAGATTCCTTTATTGAAATCTTTTGCGGAAATAGACGAGATAGAACCGGTTAAGTCTGATTTTTTTACAGAACCGTAACCAACGACGACTACCTCTTCTATATTTTGATAATCTTCTTTGAGTATAACTGTCAGATCGGACTGTTTTCCTACAGGTATGTTTTGAGCTACATATCCTATATAAGAGACCTGTAGAATTGCGTTACCGGCTGTTTCCAGTTGAAAACGACCATCCATATCGGTAATGATGCCGTTGGTCGTCCCTTTTTCTACGATGTTGGCACCGATGATAGGTAAACCGTCGGGATCGGTGACGGTTCCTGTGATTTTCTTTTTATCGGCTTTCGGTTGATTTGAAAGTACGTCTTTCTGAACGATGATGTTCTTATTCTTGATCTCGTATGAAACTTTTTGGTCATGTAGTATTTGTTTTACTACCTGATCTATTGTCCCATCATGTACATCTACCTGAATGACCTTTTTCGTATCTACATCGCCGGAAGCAAAAACAAAGGAATACCCATTTTCTTCCTTCAATGTCTCCATGGCTTTTTTCACTGTCACGTTATTTAATTTGAGGTTGATGTTTTGTGCAAACGCTGTTAAATTAAGGCAAAACACTGCCAGGACCATATATATGGCCTTCTTTTTGATTTTCATAAGTAATTAGAATTAATTGTTTTAAACAAGAAATCTTAATACCGGAAGTAAAGTTTTACTATATTTGTCAATACTTTCGGAAGTTCGCAGAGATGAAGTCCGGAAATTTGAATCGGAAGATTGTGCAGATCTTCCGGTTCTTTTTTATTTCAGACTCTGTTCCTCCATTAATCAGGGTCTTTTCTTTTCATGTAAATTCAATTTTAAAGTTAATAATACAGTTATTGATAAAAGCTTTTATTTTGCGTACAGCTGTACTTCTTTTCCGTTTATTTTATATTCGAGTTTGCCGGTCGAAGCCAACATATCCAATATTTCCTGAATTGTCTGTTCTTTTCGTATAAAGTTTCCGTAAAAACGGAATGTTTTTAAAGACTCGTCTTTTATATAGATCTTTACGTTATAGCTTCTTTCCAGTTCCTTGATGATATCCGGCAATAATTCTTCATCGAAGAAAAGATAACCGTTTGTCCATTCTGCGGTATACCGGGCTTCTGCCGGAGAGATCTTTAATTGGCCGTCTTTTTTATTCAGTATCGCCTTCTGATCGGGTTCCAGATAACACAGGTCATTGTTTTTCAGGTAATTTATCAGGCGGACTTTTCCTTCCAGCAAACTGACTGAAACTTCTTCATCTTCAGGGTAGTTTCTGAAATTGAATTTAGTACCCATCACCCGCAGTTCTAATTCTTTTGTTCTGATTTCAAAAGGTAATTGTTCATTTTTAGTGACTTCAAAATAACCTTCACCTGTTAGTTGCAATTTTCTTTCTGCAACTCCGAAACCTTGTGAATAAGTGATTTTCGAACCAGCATTCAACCATACCAATGTTCCGTCCGGGAGGTATAATTTAGTTTTTGAGCCTAAAGGAGCTTCTACTACCATTTCGGCAAATTGTTTTTTCACTTGTTCCGAACCACTCCAATAGGAGGCGAAAGAAATGATACATAAAAGAGCAATTGCCGCTGCTCCATACATATATCTATGAAGAGAATACTTTTTGGCAACTTTTTTCTCCGATGCCACCTGGGTTTTAGCAAGGAATCGTCGAAAAGCCTTTTCTTTATCGTATCGTATCTCTTCGTTGGCTCCGATCGTCGAGAACCAGACTTCCCGCATCTGTCGGAAATATTTTTGATTTTCCGGAGAGGCTTTGAGCCAATTCTCAAGCTCAGCTAATTCTTCTGTTCCCAAACTTCCTGAAAAGTAATTTGTGATCAGTTCTTCTATCCTGGTATGTATGTTTGTAGGTCTCATTTATCGTCTTCTTGTATATATGACAGTTAGAAAAGGCGAGAGGGTAGTGTGTTCGGACAAATTTTTTAATTTAATTCCAAAAACAGCATATGAGGAGAAGCAAATACTTACTTAAATCTGCATTTAAGCGGGATATTGCGTTTTTGATATGGTATTTTACCGTATTAACAGAGATACCGAGTTCTTCGGCTATTTGTTCGTAGCGTTTTTCTTCGAACCTGCTTTTCTTGAATACGACTTTACATTCTTCAGGAAGTCTATCGATGGCATTCCTGATCTCTTGTTCGAGTTCGTTTTCCAGCAATCGTGCCAGCGGGTAGTCATCGGATGGAAAGACGGAGTTTATCCACTCACCCTGTTGATCGATAACAGAGAAACGGACTTCTCTTTTTTCTCTTTCCAAATTCAGATAGTTTATACAGCGATTGCGGACAGCCTGGACCAGATAGCTGCGAAGGGAAGTGGTAATCTCGATGGTATCTCTTTTCTCCCAAAGATGAAAAATAATATCATCGACAATACTTTCAGCCAGAAAATCATCTTTCAGGAACTCATAGGCAATCTTGCATAACAATACATAATGGTGGTCATATATGTATTTATATGCTTGATTATCTCCTGATTTCAGGGAATGAATCAAATGTAGTTCTTTCTCTTTTTCCATAATATATTGTCTGAAGCCTCTTGTTTCCCAAAAGAGTTGTGGCAAATATACATGATAACTTTGAGAAAATATATGGTATTATATCCAATCTTGAGAAAAGTTGGCTAGACTTAAAAATATATATAAACATTTGAATACCGTATTCATTCGGTATTATGTCCTATTCTGAAAACTGAGGGAGAGGGAGTAGCAATATTATCGTTACTCCCCGTCCAAAGGTTAGTTACTGAGATAACTTCATATAACCTGAACTTATTTTACATTTTTCATAACTACATCGAATTTATCCTCTAACTCTTTTGATAATATGGCTTTCTCTTTCCAAACCTGATCTCCATAAACTCCTGCACGAGAATAATCAAAAGGTTTAAAACCAATTTTTTTTGTAACCTTTGTACTTTTGAATCGGAAATCGAAATTCATCGGATCAATAAACTGAGGATCTGCTATAACGGAATGTTTGTCCTTTCCTGATTTTTTCCATTCAGAGAAACTTAATCCATGGAAGTCTTGCTTCTGATTAGTGGGATTCCAAAAACAGTTTTTGTCAAGAATGGTCTGAGCTTTCAACCAAGTATCTTGCCCCATATCCATATACAACAATCCTTGATCGTAATAAATGATATTGTTGGTAAAAGAGAATGACAAATGATCTTCAATACGTGACAATTGCATCTGAGAATACAGGTTTAATGCAAAAATATTATTCCGGATTATATTATCTTTCCCATAATGTTGATGAAATGCGGAATTCTTACATCTGTAGACGAGATTATTTTCCATTCGTATACCCGCTGAACCTTCATCGGTATATAATCCCCAACCTCCATAGGTAAATGAATGTATATGGTGAATCACATTATTGCTAACACTTGTACCTTCAGAAGCTCCCAGCGTATAAACTCCTCCCATATCACTCAATTGTCCCCATCCCAGATGATGGATATGATTGAAATCTATTATGTTTCGTTTTGAAGGACTTGGGGCATATCCCCAAACCCAACCTACAGAAACACCTGAATATCTAAAATCAGCGATATCGTTATGAGTAACTGTATTGTCACTTGCATGAAAAATCGTTACTCCGGTTGCATTAGGATAGTCATATCCTCCATGTTGAATAATATTATTGAGGACAGTTATATGGTGGGTATCAGCCAATTTTTTTTGATCAGTAGGAGTAAATGAAGGTAAATAACTTCCGATTTTCACTCCACCACAACCTAAATCGTACAGATGGCAATGTTCCATTTTTGAAAAGGAGCAGTTTTCACGAAACCAGATGCCATGATGTCCGGTATGCGCTATATCACAATTCAGGAATTCAATGTGTTTAGCATGATCAATCATAATGGCGGCCTCTTCTTCTGCTGCACTTTGAAGAGCAGCATACTTACGCGTTGGTTTTTTATTAGCTTCCGTTTCAAACCGAATATTTCTGAATTGGACGGAACTTACTTCGTTACCTCTTTTACCCGCTATTGTCAATAAACTATTTGAAATAGGGTATATGCATTGCGTGTTCTTTATTGTTTCTCCCGGCATTGGTATATAATAAAGATATCCATCCCGTTGCAAGAACCATTCTCCTGGTTGATCCAATGCATTTCTATAATTTTCAATCCTGTAACGACTATCTTGATTTAGTTTGTTATGAACAAATATCCCGTTTCCTGTGACATAAATTGCTGAATCGGTAACATTCACTTGTTGAATATGTCTTGGAGTATATTCCCATTTATGATAAAATGAAATTAAAATATCATTCCATTCCTCTTTTTCTATATCTTTCAGTGTTTGCCATTCTTCTGTATTTACAATTACTTTTTGTGCAGCAAATGCTGCTATGTAATTTTGCCTTGTAGTATCCAATATTATTTCATTGACTCTTTTTAGATGTAAAAGATCTTCCCCGTTTGGGGTCCGTGCCCGAATACGTCGTTCGCCATTTATATATAATTGTTCAAAATAAAATCCTAAATCGGCAACCTCCGGAATATAAACGCGCCAAAGGTTGGGTGTTACTTCTTCAAAACGGTTTGTTTTCTTACCGCCACAAACAAGTGGTCTGTCATTTTCATTACCCCGAAATACCACAACTGTCTGAGGAGTACCGGAATCTTTTTCCGTAAGTGCAAATGCGTGGGTAATATAATAGGTCCCGGATTGTACTTCCACAAAAATTGTATCTATAATTTGTTCTTTCAAACGTAACTCGCGGATTTTGTTCCGAGCTCCTTCAAAAGTAGCTAAAGGTTGATGTATAGAGCCTGTATTTCCATCATTCCCATGCGGAGACATATAGATCTTTACACCGGCATTGAGTGCTTGAGAAATCAAGAAGATTGTAAATGTAAAAAAGATCGACTTCATATTATATTATTTTATAATTCAGAGACTAAGTATGCGATTTAATAATTTTAAAAGCCCCTCGAAAGCTTTTCAGTTGCTTTCGAGGGGTTGAGTTTGTCATTTAATCAATTAGATGATTATTTATATCCCGGATTCTCGACCAGATTTGGATTTTGCCCCGTTCTGTCGTTTGTAATTGGAAGATAATAATTACAAGCGTTAAATTGAGGTTGTCTGCCATCATAGTTAGAAAGCACTTGTATTTTGTATTTATGGGATGTATTAAAATCATCACTGGTAAAATTGGTAGCGTTGTAATCCAGGATAAATCGGAGACCGGAACCGTGTTTAGATAGTACATCTTCTGCTATGCGCCAACGACGTACATCCCAATAACGGTGTCCTTCGAAGAGTAATTCCACTTTCCGTTCATGTCGGATAGCTTCCCGGTCAATAGTTGTTTTGGGTGCGATGCCCGCCCGGGTCCGAATTTGATTGATCGCATCGAGTGCCTCATTTGTTTTACCCAATTCAAAAGCCGCCTCTGCCAGATTTAACAAAACTTCTGCATAGCGAAATACAGGACAATCTGTACCGTCACCAAATTCTTCCATATTCGCGTTGGAGGCATCGTTCAACATTTTCAATACTCCGAAGCCAGAGCCAAAAATACCCCCAAAATGTTGATTTCCCCAAGCCGGTATCCCCTCGTAAGCATCTTGCTGATCTTCATACAATACGCCATCCCCACCGATTAACCCATGGTGAGAATCCACATGACCGCCTTTCCAGGGTGTCCCATTTGTCCAGATAGTAGCGAAGAAGCGGGGATCTTTGTCTTTCCAAAGTTCATCCATACTCCATAATCCTTGTTGGATCTTTTCTCTGTCCAATTTTCCCGGCCGGCCATCCGTATATTCGAACTCTTCGGCTGTCTCTAAGTAAGGTGCGGCAGCCATTCCTGCGTCATATCCGTGCGGTTTGGGACAAAGGATGAAACACCAAAGCCAACCGTTTACTGTAGGTTTGTATTGTTTGACAAAAATCATTTCGCTATTTCGTTCATTTAAGAAGACATTCTTGTAATTCTGGACCTTATTCTCCTCATTATTGTACAATTCATATTTACCGAGACTTTGTATTTTTTTTGCGGCGTCGTACGCTTTCTGGTAATAGCTTGTAGCTTCCGCCTGAGGTATTCCCAGTAAACCGTCGAGTTGCACCGTGCCAAATTGTGCGATACTACCGGCATACAAAGCAGTACGGCATTTCAAGGCCAATGCTGCACCCTGCGTAGCACGTCCATATTGGGTGGGAAGACCATCCAGCTGTTCCGCAACAGCATCCAGTTCAGTGATGATAAAATCGTACACCGCTTTCTCACTACTTCTTTTGGGAAACATTTTATCTTTCGAGGCATCTAAGGGTAAGGCCTCTGTCTCTAATGGAACACCTCCATACCGCTTCACCATGTAAAAGTAATTTAACACTCTCAAAAAACGTGCTTCTGCGAGGCGAGACTCTATAAAGGCCTTGTCATTCGAGCTGTTCGGCAATTTATCGATTAATGTGTTCAGTTGGCGGATTATCGTATACGGCAATTCCCAATATTCCAGCAATCCGCCGGTCACGGTCAATCCTCCTATTTTGTATGCATGGACGTTGACCAATCCCCAAACAGGCATACCGACTTCGTCTGATATATGCATAACATTCATAAATCCGGCAACGTCAGTCCAAAGCGAACTGGGATATTGTGGCGAATCGAATTTCAAAACAGACATATTGGCATATTGATTAGCCATATACTTGTCCACTAAAGACGGATCATCCCAGATCACGTCATCCGAAAGAATATCCAACGGCCTTTTATCCAATACATCGTTGCAAGAGGTCAGCATGGTTACTAGGGCCATGACCAATATCCGGTAAAATTTTATGCTTTTCATGTTTATCTCCAATTTTTACAGTGATTAAAACGATAAGTTAACTCCGAGACTGATAGTGCGTTGTTGTGGATAGTACTTCGCTGCAAATCCACTAGGAACTTCCGGGTCAATGTTATATTTACTCAGGTTACTCAATGTAAACAGGTTGGTCGCTGAAAGATATACGCGTAATCTCTCCACATTGACTTTCTCCAGTATTTTTCTAGGAATCGTATAGCCTAATGCTAAATTCTTCAAACGCAGATAGGAGACCGACCTCATCCAATAATCCGACGTCCAAAGATTAGATGCTGCTCCTCCTAATCTGGGAACTAAAGCATCGCTATTATTGTCCGTTTCTGTCCACCTTAGCTCATATGTTTGTGCCGTATTGTTACTGCTAACCGAGGTAGAGTATCCTGCTGCACCTTGGAACATCGCAACAAGATCAAAATTCAGATAACTGAAAGACCCTGTAAGGCCATAAAACCAATGAGGCGTATTGCCTTTGCCGATTTCCACCTGATCCTTCCAATCCAAAACATTATCTCCATTCATATCTTTATATTTGACGTCACCGGGACGAAGTGTTTTATTTTCTCCACCCAGTCCAACATAAGAATAAGGCAACGCGTCAATTTCTTCCTGACTGGTAAATAATCCGTCGGATACATATCCGAATACACGATCGGTCCATTGTCCGGATAGTTGCTTTTGACGTTTTTGATCCGGATCGGCATACTCTGCTTCTTCATAGTGATCCCATTTAGCGCGTGCCCACGAAAGGTTAACATTGATGTCGTATTTAAATTCGCCATTATCTTTAGCTGTCCCCAACGACAATTCAAATCCACGGTCATTACTGCTGTTAATATTTTCCAAGGGAGTAACAGCGCCAAATGTACCGGGAACAGATGTTGCCCGGGTAGCCAGAATACCGTCACGTACCCGATAAAAACCATCCACAGATCCGTAAAGTATACGATCCCAAAGCGAGAAGTCCACACCACCATTATATACGTGCATTTTTTCCCATGTCAAGATCGTATTAGCCATTCCCGTCGGAATCAAACAACTGACTAAATCGTCGTCCCATTGGTACAAGCCACCGATGTTATATCCGGACAAATACTGGAAATTTCCATTATAATCGTAACCTGATGAACCATAACCGGCTCTTACTTTCAACAAATCTAACATTGAAATATTAGCCATGAAATTTTCCTTTGAAAGAGTCCATCCGACAGAGACGCTTGGAAAGTATCCCCATCTGTTTCTTTTCGCAAATTTGGCCGAAGCATCAGCCCGCAAAATTGCTTCCACCAAGTATTTGTCTTTATAGCTATAATTGACACGTCCGATTACACTCATTCGTCCCATTTCAGATGCAGAACCTGAGTTATCTTTACCCGTATCTGAGCCGGCAAATAATTGTTCGATGGTGGGTGTTACAAAATCCCTGCGTGATGCCCAAAAGTTATTTCCCGACTGGTCGATACTTTCAAAAAGGGCTAATGCCGTAATATGATGTGTCTGGTTAAACGCACGATCATAGTTTAACGAGTACTGCTGGGTCAATTGCCTGTTAAAATTGACATCTTCTCTCAATTGGGCAGCACTTCTCATCCCTCCTGCCAAGGTATAAAGATCTGCCGCTTGGTTATAAGTATAAAATTGGTATGGTTTCTGAAAGTTCTTACTGTACGATTCCCAATCCCGGTAATTGATCATCGCTTTTGCCGTCAATCCATCGACAAAAGGAACATCATAAACGAGCGTGGCCGTAGTGCGAATATCGCGGTTTTTCGTTAAGACGTAGCCCCATACATCCATATCGGAAGACAAAGCGACACTTCCCACATCGATTCCTCCGTACGCCAGTTTGTTAGGATCAGGCAGCGAAGCCGGATACCAGGGTTTCGTGATATACAAATCCTGCCAGATTATGCCTTCTCCTTGTCCTATTCCCCGACCGGTGAACTTACTTTTGTCATAAATAGCCATTAAATCTATAGACAAGGTAATCCGGTTGGTCACGACAGCATCAATATTGGATTGCAGATTATAACGGGTATAGCTTCCTCCGTTCTTCTTAATCATTGTTTCCTGGTTTTGATAGCCAAAAAGTCCATAATATTTGATCTTTTCGCTACCTCCTCGAATAGAAATATTTTCATTGTTTTGAGGTGCCCAATTTCTAAATACTACGTTGTACCAATCTGTAGATGGATAGGCCGGATCATCGCCTGCAAAGAATTTGGCAACAGCTTCTGCTGTAAACGGGGCAGTGGCTTCCGGTTGTCCGGACTGTAAGTGAGTTTCCCGTTGCATCTGAGCTAATTGTCCCGAACTCGCAGTTTTCGCCAAATTGGTTACACCTTGTAAAGTATAAGAGGCATTAACGGTTATAGTTGGTTTTTGATTGATACCTCGTTTGGTTGTGACCAATACAACGCCATTACCCGCGCGTGAGCCATAGATAGAGGCGGCACCATCTTTCAGAATGGTTATATTTTCGATCTGGTTTACATCGAGATTTTGTAAACTACTTTCAACCCCATCTACAATTATTAAGGGGGATCCAAATCCACGAATATTCAGAGATGCAGCATCGGAACCAGGCATACCTGATGTTTGTTTTGTGATTAAGCCGGGCAACTTACCACTTAACGTGTTGGTCACGTTGCCCACCGGAGCTATTGTCAGCTGTTCTGACTTAACAGAAGAAACGGCACCGGTAAGAGTACTCTTTTTTTGTACACCATACCCTACGACTACTACCTCATCTAATTTTTGAGTATCTTCTTGCAAGATCAACTGCAAAGAAGATTTTCCTTTTACAGGTACTTCCAATTCTATGTAGCCAATGAAACTTACTTGCAACAATGTATTATTATCAACTTCTAAAACAAATTTTCCATCTACATCTGTGATAGTTCCGTTTGTAGAGCCTTTCTCAACGACATTAGCACCGATAATAGGTTCGCCGTTTTGATCAACGATTGTTCCTGAAATCTGTTTCTTTTGTAGGACTACTGTAGCTATTGTTATAGCTTGTTTCTCAAACAAATAAATCTTGTTGTTCTTGATCTCGTAACTCAGATTGGTATCTGTAACGAGTTTGTCTAAAACTAGCGCGACATCAGCATCTTCAACCTGAATACTGACTTTTCTGTCCAGATTGACGATCTGTTTACTATATGCCATGCTGAGTCCTGTTTGCTTGGTAATGGCAGATAAGACTTTTTCTACCTTTACGTTATTAAAGAACATGGATACCTTTTGAGCAGAGGCTTCTGCTGTAAAGGTTAACAAAGAGATGACCAGAAATAAAAATGTTAATTTCATTGTATTCGGGATTTTCTCAATTAATATTAAAAGGTACCTGGATATAAGGCACAAATAATTTTTTTTCATACTTTTGAAATGAATTTATGTATTAGAAATTAATTTGAATTTCGGTACGTTGGATAACCGGAGATGTGGGGACATTTCCGGTTATTTTTTGAATTTGTTATGTTGTGTTGTTCATGTTTGTCTTAATTTAAAGGTTAAACAATATAATAGAATCTCGCCCCTTCCGGAAAAGAGTTGTTTTTTATGGTCTTTATATAATAGACACACGATGAAAAAAAAAGTATGAGTGAGAAAGATGGATTTATTTTATTTTTTTATCTTTACTTTTATAAGTCCTTCTTCTTTAATGAATTGTACAGGCGTTATTTTTTCTAGATCATTTAATATCTGTTCGAGTTGCTGGTTCATGGATATTAATGTGTAGTTGTAGTATAGCGCAGAAGTATCCACTACTTCAAATTCAATATTGTACCAACGGGATAGAGTGGTTATTACTTCAGATAAGGGAGTATTATTGAATATAATCTGATTATTCTTCCAGGCAGAAGTGTGCTCTATGTTTTCCGGGCGGGATATTTTACAAACGCCGCTTTTCCGGTTGTACGTTGCTTTCTCTCCCGGTTTCATATGAGCTAATGAACTGGATTTGTTTGCCAGTACCACTTTCCCTGTTTCCAGAGTAACAAAGATATCCGGATCGGTTGCGTATGCCTTTACATCGAATGTGGTACCCAGTACTTTAACATTGACATCTTTCATATCGACAATGAACGGGCGATCCTTGTTCGGGGAGACCTCGAAGAATGCTTCCCCTTCCAACTCCACTTTACGCTCGGAAAAGCCGAATTTCCGGGGATATTTAATACGTGTTTCGGCATTGAGGGTGGCTCGCGAACCATCCTGGAAGATCAGTTGCATGCGTTCACCTTTAGGTACATATATTTCTTCGTAACCAGAATCGGCGAAAAGATCGATACGTTTATCTATGTACCAGAATTGCCCGAGGAACAACAGTAATGGAATGAGAATGGCGGCTGCACGGAAAATGATCCGTTTTCTTTGTTGCAGGTGGATTTTCTTCATGATGAACCGGTACATTTCGTCTGTAGGAATGGACCGTTCTGCATACAGTTCTTCGTTGCCGGGCTGTATCTTTTCCATATCTTCATCCATTAGCGACGACAAATATCGGGAGCCTTCGGGAGTGGAGAACCAGCGGATTACCTGGCGTGCTTCTTCCGGAGTGGCGGTATTGTCGAGTGTTCTGTCGATGATATGTTTATCTGGTGTTTTCATTTTCTTATTCCTGTTTTCTTAATTGACACATAACTGGACTGTTGGTATGAGTCTCTATTATTCTTTTTTCTTTTTCAGGAGAAAAAGGAGGAGAGTAATAGGATTAACAACTTCTCGAAATGTTCCCTGAGCAGTTTGATGGCCTGAGAATAATGGGTTTTGACTGTCGGTATCGATATCTGCATTTTTTCAGCAATCTCCTGATTGGATAATCCTTTTTTCAGTTTGTACAGACAGACGGCTCTCTTCTGTTCCGGCAGGTCGCCGATAGCCCGGTATAACTGTTCGTTCATTTCTTTTTCTTCCAGTCTCTCCAGTATTTCGTTTTCATACTCGATTGTCTCTTGTGCCAGTTCATAATTTTTTTCTAACGCACTATAGTTATTCCTGATCTCATTCAACAGATAGTTTTTCAACATGGTGTACAGGTAATTTCTTAGGTTGATCTGAATGTTGAGAAGTGTACGCGACTCCCAAAGTTTCAGGAATATTTGCTGGACGGCATCTTTGGCGGTATCGTTATCCTTTAAATATTTGAAAGCAACGACATAAAGCAATTTATGATACCGTTCATAGATCGTAGTAAAGGCCCTCTCATTTCCTTTTTGCAAAAGAATAAGTAACTCGTCATCGGTTTGCCCGGATATGGAGAGGAACCGCTTGTGCATATAATAGTATCTCTTTTAGATTTTATGCAAATATAACTTTAATACGAAACTTTCCAATCACTAAACTCTAAACTTAATTGTTCCCACTGTTCTTTTTTAACGGTTTCTTCCCGTTCTTCCTGCGGGTTTGAAACAGAAAGGCCGAGTAGCCGGATCGGGTTTGTTTCGTAATCGACTTCTTTCAGCAGTTGCTTGGCAAGAGGGAGGATCTCGTTTAAAGTAGTCAGTTCGCGAGATTGGGTAATACTTTTTGTTTTTAAGGTGAAATCGTGGAATTTAATCTTTAATGTCAGTGTGTTTCCTTTGAATCCTGTTCGTTGCAGGCGGCCGATCAGTTCGGTCGCTACATGGTAAAGTTCGATAATGACGGACGACTGGCGGGAAATATCTTTTTCCAGCGTATGTTCGCATCCTACGGATTTACGGATACGTATGGCTTCTACCGGGCGCAGGTCTATTCCACGGGAACATTCATAATACAGGATACCTGCTTTCCCAAACTGACGGGTAAGCATTTCCTGTGAACATTCCCGAAGTTTTTCTCCGTTATGAATACCTAGCGTATGCATCTTTTTGGCAGTGACCGGACCGACCCCCCAAAATGATTCGATCGGTAGCCGGGCGATAAAGTCGAGGGCCTGTGCCGGATGGATCGTACAAAGGCCGTCCGGCTTCCGGTAGTCGGATGCTATTTTTGCCAGGAATTTATTGTAAGATACGCCTGCTGAAGCAACCAGGTTCAACTCCTGTCGTATCCGTTGTTTGATCTCTTTGGCGATATCGACGGCCAAAGGTATTTGCTTTTTGTTTTCAGTGACATCGAGAAATGCTTCATCCAGCGAGAGGGGTTCGATGATATCCGTATATTCATGGAAGATCTCATGGATTTGATGTGACACTTCTTTGTACACACTCATTCTGCCCGGAACAAAGATAAGGTTCGGACATAACCGTTTGGCTTTTTGTGAAGACATGGCGGAACGGACACCGTATTTACGCGCTTCGTAACTGGCAGCGGCGACCACACCTCGTTCTTCCGAATAGCCGACAGCCAACGCTTTTCCACGCAGTTCCGGATTGTCCCGTTGTTCAACCGATGCATAGAATGCATCCATATCTATATGTATGATTTTACGTTCCGTATAACCTCCTTTTCCTAAACAAAGATACGTAAAAGAGAGGAGATACCGTATAGATTTTATCTCTACATATCTTTTGCAACACTAAATAGTAGTCTAAATCCTTCAGACCATTTTTTATGAATCAACCAATCTTGAAAGTTTAAATCGTGATTGTGGTTCTCTAAAACTCAATCCTGCTATATCAAAAGTGTTTCACCCTAATGAAACAACTGTTTCTACAGTAAGAAACAACTGTTTCATTAGGGAGAAACACTTCTTTGTAACTAGCCGCTTAGAGAGTGACTCCGGATTTGAAGATGGCAATTTCCCGGTATCCTTTCCTTTCGTTGCTTATGGAACGTCCTTCGGCAACTTCCAGTATGAATCGGATAAACTGTCCGCTGAGGGTTTCCATTGATTCGCCTTCCACTAACGTTCCGGCATTAAAGTCAATCCAGCCGGGTTTGTTTTCCGATAGAGTGGTGTTTGTCGATATCTTGACAGTAGGGATAAAGGTTCCGAAAGGCGTTCCCCGTCCGGTGGTGAAGAGCACCATGTGGCAACCGGAAGCTGCCAATGCAGTGCTGGCTACCAGGTCGTTGCCCGGGGCGCTTAACAGGTTCAGTCCGCGGGTGGTTAGCCGGTCTCCGTACATGAGGACATCTTTTACTCCGGATTTGCCGGACTTTTGCGTGCATCCTAATGACTTTTCTTCCAGTGTGGAGATCCCTCCGGCTTTATTTCCCGGTGAGGGATTCTCGTAGACCGGCTGCTTGTTCTCCAGAAAATAGGCTTTGAAATCGTTAATCAGACGGACGGTCTTATTGAATAACTCTTCTGTAGCGCAACGGTTCATCAACAATGTTTCCGCACCGAACATCTCCGGGACTTCCGTTAAAACGGTTGTTCCTCCCTGTGCAACCAGGAAGTCGGAGAATACGCCCAGCAACGGATTGGCCGTAATGCCGGAGAAGCCGTCCGAACCACCGCATTTCAGTCCGACGCGCAGTTCGCTCATGGGAATGGCTGTCCGTTTATCGGCCGAGGCGATTGTGTATAATTCCCGCAGGATATTCATTCCTTCTTCGTGTTCATCCTTTACCTTCTGGCAAACCATGAAACGAACGCGTTCGGTATCATATTCTCCCAGAAACTCACGAAAAGCATCCGGTTGGTTGTTTTCACAGCCCAGACCGACGACCAATACAGCACCGGCGTTCGGATGTTTTACCATGTTCCGGAGGATTTTGCGGGTATTCTCATGGTCATCGCCTAGCTGGGAACATCCGTAATTATGCGGGAAAGCTACGATCGCGTCTACGTTTTTTCCTTCCGTTTCTCGTCGGAGAGCTTCTGCCAGCTGGTTAACAATGCCGTTTACGCAACCGACTGTCGGGATGATCCATATCTCATTGCGTATGCCAGCTTCGCCGTTTTTACGCAGGTAGCCGTTAAAGGTTAAGCCTTTGTCGGGAATATGCAATGTCGTATCCTGCGGTTGCCAGGTATAATCCTGTAACCCGTCCAGATTTGTTTTTATATTCTTCTCGTTTATCCAGGTTCCGGTAGGGATATCAGATCGGGCGTGTCCGATAGGGAAACCATATTTAATAATATGATCGCCGGTTACAAAATCTTTCAAAGCCACTTTGTGTCCTGCCGGGATATCTTCCCGGATAATGACTGGACGATCGCCTACTGCTATCTGATCTCCGGTCGATAGTGGTTCTATGGCTACGACGACATTATCGGCCGGATTTATTTGGATATACTTTTTCATCAGAGAATATCTTTTACTACTTCTCTCATACCTTTTGCCTGAATCGCATTCAGGTAATGAATAACCCGTTCTGTCAGTCCGGGAATCCGGTTGAGGTCTTCGCCCCAGATTTCTTTTGCTGCCAAAATGTTTTCAGCCACAGTCCGTGTAGAGTTAGTCGCCCAAAGTTCCTTTATCAGACTTATCGTTTTCGGATCATCGTTGGGGACAATCTCAGTTCCATCTGTACGTTTACCGCCTTTGTAATAGGTGAGGATCGCCGCCAGTCCCAGTACAAGCCCTTCGGGCAAAACACCTTTGCGTTTCAGATATTCTTTCAGTCCGGGCAGGTCGCGTGTCTGGTATTTCGGAAAAGAGTTCAGCATGATAGAAGTGACCTGATGGTCGACAAACGGATTATTGAAGCGGTCCAGTACATCGTTCGCAAACTGTTCCAATTCTGTTTTAGACAGGTTCAGCGTTTCCATCAGTTCCTCAAACATCACTTTCCGTATATATTTTCCGATCACATCATCCTGACAGGCATCCCGTACGATGTCAATTCCGGAAAGGAAAGCGACAGGCGAGAGAACGGTGTGCGGTCCGTTCAGCAAGGTCACTTTTCTTTCGTGATAAGGGGCTTCGGAAGGCACGAACAGCACATTCAATCCGGCCTTGTCTGCAGGAAATTCCTGGGCTATTTCCTGTGGGGCTTCAATCACCCAAAGGTGGAATATTTCGGCTTGTACTACCAGATTGTCGTTATACTGTAATTTCTCTTTGATAGCATCGATCTCTTTTCGCGGGAAACCGGGGACGATACGGTCGACTAAAGTGGCATAAACGCCACAGGCTTCTTCAAACCAATTTCTGAAGTCTTCACCCAATTGCCAGAGGTCGATGTATTGGTAGATTGTCTCTTTTAATTTGTGTCCGTTCAGGAAGATCAGTTCGCAGGGAAAGATGATCAACCCTTTGTTCTTATCTCCGTTGAATGTTTTAAAACGGTGGTAAAGCAATTGTGTCAGTTTACCGGGATAAGAAGAGGCAGGAGCATCATCCGGTTTGCAGGATGGGTCGAAAGCGATACCTGCTTCCGTTGTGTTGGAGATCACGAAACGCATTTCCGGTTGTTCAGCCAGTTGAATGAATGTTTCGAAATCGGTGTAAGGGTTCAGTGAACGACTGATCACGTCGATCAGTTCAAGGCTATTGATCGTTTCTCCTTTGTCCAATCCCTGCAGGTTGACATGGTACAGGTTATCCTGTTTGTTCAGCATGTCGACCATTCCCTTTTCAATGGGCTGGACAACAACAACGCTACTGTTGAAATCCGTTTGGGTATTCATGTTCCGGATGATCCAGTCAACGAATGCCCGGAGAAAATTACCCTCTCCAAATTGTATGATACGTTCCGGCCGGGTAGTGACCGGAACGTTCTGCCTGTTTAATTCTTTCATTTTGTTTTTATCTGTTTACGACGAAATTCCGTATCTGGCATTCCGTTCCTAAAGAATCGGGATTCTTTTCTTTAGAGATACGAAGTACCAGTTTATGAGTTGTATCGTCTAATTCTGTTTCCAGCATATATACCCAGGGGATATAAAGATATTTACTCCATTCGGTAAATGTATCGAGTTTTTTGAACGGGGCACCGTCGATGCTGTATTCAAGGATACCTGCTGTCGGACCGGGGGTACAGAAGATACCGATCGCTTTTCCGGTGAAGTCGAGCGTCAGCTTATCACCCGGACGGGTTGCCTCCAGCATGGGGACATCTACGAAACCTCTTCTCTTTTCATACGTATTATCCGCACGCCAGGAAGGAATGTATTTCCAGCCTTTATTCAGTTTGGCCTCTTTCAGGTCGATGAAGTCGCCACCGTAATAACTGTATGCGTCGAGCGGTTGTTCCGGTATTTCATGGGCTACGACCGGCATGTCAGGAGTGGTCCCTTTCCACATCGTATCGAACAGGTGGTTGATTGCCGCTGCATAGAATTTATGTCCGAACGGTAGCGGGTGGGTTCCGCCGAACTGTTCCCAGGTAAATTCGCCGTCCTGCATCCGTTCGCCTATTTCCTGAACAAGGTTGACAGACGGGATCAGATAGTGGTTTGCCACCCGTTCGTGATTCAATATTACGTCCGGTTGCTGTTTTTTTGCAACCATCGGGATAAACGGGTCATAGATGAAATGCAACATAACGATATCCATTTCCGGATTGCTTAGTAAAGCATGGCGCACTTCGCCTTCCATTCCGCGTACCTGTTCTAACGGGGTGAAATGGTTTGTATGGTCATTCACGGCCGCTTCAACGAACAGCAGATCGATCTTTCCTTTTGACAGGATATCGTTTTGCAGGCGGAAAGATCCCGGTGTGGTTCCGGTAGAACCGATTCCGGCCTCCACAAACTCGAAGGTCGTATAAGGGAAACGTTGTTGCAGTTGTTTTTCGATCATATTCTTCCAGCCGTTCATCTCCGTGATGGAACCGCCCAGGAATGCAACACGTGCTTTACGTTCTTTCTCAAACTTGACAAACGAGTTCTGCAGGCTGCCGCGCACGTTGTAATGCAGATATTTCTCATATTCCGGCTGATGGCGGAGAATGAAGTCCACGACCGGTTCCGGATTTTCCAGGCTATGTGGGTGATGGTCTACTCCCGGTTTGATGATCACTTCTACCGGACCGCCCAGTGCCAGGTAACGAGAACGTACTATGTCCATATTCTCTTTGAACGGAACTACCTTGTCGGCATCTCCACAAACGCTGATGATTGGAATACCGGCTTTTGCCAACGGTTCCAGGTTATCGACCGGGTTGCCTTTGAACGAATTCATATCTTCGTCTGTCAGGTTCCATTCTTTCAGCAGGTCATTCCATAACTCTGCATTTTTCCTTCCCGGCCAACTGAAAACGTTACAAACCGGAGCATCTATATAAATGCAGGCGATTTTATCCGTATTTTTACTTGCCCAGTTCAATGCATATAAACCGCCACGGCTGAATCCTTCCAGAGTTACCTTCGGAGAAAGTCCGTAATATTCTTTCATATATTGATAAAACTCTGTACCGAGTGCCACTGCACGCGGGTTTCCGTAACAATGTGTCACATCATAATAGGCCACATGAAATCCTTTTTCCAGCAAAGCTTTGTCTACACTGGGAAATGCGTTGAAGAAAGCCGGACGCCATATCCACGGGTTACCTTTGGCAGCCTGTTTAGGCACTACTACGATCGCATCACGTCCTTTAAACCGGAAATCATAGCGGTCGCATCCGTTCCATTCGCTCTTGAGCCCGGGGAAAGCCTGCATCTGATGAGATGTATCTTTACCCGTGATCGCTTTGTAAACGGTTGCGGCAATTTTATGTGCACCGGTTGGATCGGGATGGACATTATCCGGAAAATGTTCCTGCATGCCATTTAATGCCGTATGCAAATCAATGATCGGTAGTTTATTTCTTTTCGCCACCTGTTCGATCACAGGAATAACACCGGCAGCAATGATACTGTCATTGATACTCGCATTGCTGACATAGGCTTTGGGAGGGTAACAGAGATAGATTTTCGGTTTTGAAGGGATTGCCTTAAACGCATTGATCATTGTCTGGATATCTCCGGGAAGTCCGGCCTTGTATTTCCAGTTGAATGATTTGGAGTCGTTTGTTCCCAGTTTGATCACAACGATGTCGGGATTATAACTGAGGGCGTCTTTGAACATTTGTTCCTTCATGTAAGGATAATCTCCTTTCATTAGCATGGTACGGGCACTGAAACCGAAGTTGCGCACCTCATAGTCTTTCCCGAGCATTTGTCCGAGTACTGACGGATAACTGTCGCGGTCACGGTTGGCTATCCCGGCTCCGAATGTAATACTGTTTCCTACACATGCCACCCGAATTACTTCAGCGGCTTCCTGCGCCCAGCCGTTCAGGCTGACGATCAGAAATAATACGATTAGATTGATTAGCTTTTTCATTGTAACTTATCTCGATTCTTGATTTATATCTGTCAAATATGGTAAAAGCCTTTACATAACTTTTACAACAAAGTTTTTTTCATATCAAATTGTAATTCCGCGAAGGTAATTATTTTTTTAATATGTCAGAACTTTACAAGAATACGAAATATTTTACCCGGGTCGGCACTCCATTTCTGCATGGCGGCAAAGGCCTCTTCCGGTGTTACTATTTGAGATATCAAATCCTCCCGTGGACAACTGTCTTGCTGAAGATAGCGGACTACAGCCCTGAAATCTTCCGGTAGTGCGTTGCGTGAACCCCGGATATCCAATTCTTTCTGTACAAAATATTTAGTCTGAAAGGTTACTTCGCTTTTAGCATAGCCGATACATACTACTCGTCCGGTAAAAGCGACTTCATTTACAGCCATTATATAAGTAGCAGGACTGCCTACAGCTTCGATGACTACATCTGGTCCCAGACCCTCTGTTATTTCCAGCAAACGTTCATGTATATTTTCTGTCTGTGAATTGATGGTATAACGGGCACCGATACGTTTGGCCAGTTCCAGCTTCTCGTCGTCCAGGTCCATGGCAATCACTGTCGCTCCCCTTAAAGCAGCACGCACGATCGCCCCGCAACCGATCATGCCACAGCCGATGACCAGCACGGTATCGATGTCGGTGACCTGTCCGCGTGAGACTGCATGAAATCCTACACTCATCGGTTCGATCAGGGCACAGTCGCGAGGTGAAATACCGGGAGCCGGAATGACCTTCTGCCAGGGTAGTGCAAGATATTCTCCCATGGCCCCATTACGTTGTACGCCGAAAGTCTCGTTGTGCTCGCAGGCATTTACCCGTCCGTTGCGGCAGGCAGCACATTTTCCGCAATTCGTGTAAGGATTGACTGTCACGCTCATGCCCGGTTCGAATCCGCCAGGAACCCCGGGACCTACGCTTTCGATCACTGCTCCGACCTCGTGACCGGGAATGACCGGAAGCTTTACCATCGGGTTACGTCCCAGGAAGGTGTTCAGGTCGGAGCCGCAAAAACCAACAAATTTAATTTTCAGGAGGACTTCACCGCTCTTTGCCTCCGGCTTCGGTATGTCGACTACCTGTAATACTGCGGGAGCGGGAATTTGTATTGCTTTCATATACATTATATATATTATAAATTAATCGACAACTTTATAGCCTTTCCATCCGTAGTAAGCACAGAAAAGAAAGCAAACCAGCGGAATCAGATAAGCGATATAATAGACTGCTTCGAAATGATGCATCACATAAGCTGTCAACTGCGGCAGACAGGCATTCCCGACAATTGCCATCACCAGGAAGGCCGAACCGCTCTTGGTATTATCGCCCAGCCCTTTCAAAGCCAGTGAGAACTGTGTCGGATACATGATCGACATAAAAAACGATACGGCCAGCATCGCGTATAATCCGACCATGCCGCCACATAAAGCGATCACTCCGCAAAGTACGACATTGAGCAGTGCATAAACCAGTAACATATCCTGTGGCCGGAAGCGGACCATCAACAGGGTGCCGATCCACCGTCCCAGCAGGAAAGCCAGCATATACAGGCCGAAAAAAGTAGTAGCAACCGACTCCGATAATCCCGCATAACTACAGCAGTAAACCAGAAAAAGACTGTTGATCGCTGTCTGTCCTCCGTTATAAAAGAATTGTGCGATTACTCCCCAGCGCAGATGTGAGCGTTTCAGTACGCCGAAGTCGATTAGTTTTCCCTCTTTCTCCCCTTGATGCTCCTCATCCTGTATACGGGGGAGTTTCGAGACAATGAAAACAACTGCAATGATCAGTAATAAAAGTGCTAAGATAAGGTAAGGCTGTTTCATCGAGTCCGTCTCAAATTGAATGTAAGCATTCCAACCGCCGGGATAATCGATAGGGAGGGTTTCGCGGGTGTAATGATTTCCGCTTAAAACCAGTTTGCTGAGGAACATGGCAGAGATAAAGGCTCCTAATCCATTGAACGACTGTGCCAGGTTTAACCGTCTGGGGGCCGTTTCCGGATTTCCCAGTACCGTTACATATGGGTTGGCTGCCGTTTCCAGAAAACACATACCTGTTGCGATGATGAAGAAGATACTTAGATAGGCCCAGTATTCCTTTAATATGGCGGCCGGGAAGAATAGTAATCCTCCGAAAGCAGCCAGAAGCAGTCCGAAAACGATTCCTGCCTTGTAGCTGTAACGTTTCATGAACATGGCGATCGGGATCGGGAAGATGAAGTAAGCCAGCCAGTAAGCCGTTTCGGTAAATGACGCCTCGAACGGGTTCAGTTCGCAGGTTTTCATCAGCTGCCGGATCATGGTCGGCAGCAGGTTGCTGCTGATCGCCCACAAGAAGAAAAGGCTGAATATCAGAGCCAGAGGCAGTGCGTAATTTCTTTGTTTCATAATATATCGTATTAGGGTGTGTTTATTCGGACATATTTTTGATATAAGGTAATTCGATAAGTTCTCTGAATCCGTAGAAAGAGGCGGCATTTTCTCCCAGGAAGCGGTCTTTCTCCGATTCAGACAGTTCATTGGTTTTCAGGATAAAATCGTACGACATCCTGTAAGTAATAGCCGTGATCGTGCGGGGATAGTCGGATCCCCACATCAGTTTATCCATACCTACCCGATCAGCAGCTTCGCGTATCGCTTTAACGGCGCCGGGGAAAGGATAAAATTCGTCGTTGAACAACCAGGTAATACTGCCGGATTCGATACGGACGTTCGGGTAGCGGGCCAGGCTGATCTGCGCCAACCAGTTCGGCCGGGTAACCATACCGAAATGTCCGATCGCAATTTTTAATCCGGGGCATTCCTGTATCACCTCTTCCAGTTCACCGGTCTGGCTGTCGCCATCAGCCAGGTCGATGGAGAGGATCATATCGTTGTTTTCCATAAAACGAAACATTTCCATCATTTCGTCACTATTCAGGTAGATTCGTCCTTCTTTAAGCAGGAGGCGCTGTGCCGGAATCTTGATTGCCCTGAACCCGTGTGCTGCCAGTTCACGTGCCTGTGCAGCATAGCCGGGGCGACGAAATTCGCAGAGGCCGCAAACAAAGAACCGGTCGGGATACCGATTGGCAACCTCCAGTAAATAATCATTTTGCATGCCGTCGATAAACTCTTGTGTGATAACGGCAGCCGAAACCTGTGCATAGTCCATGTTCGACAGAAATATTTCTGCCGTATTCCTGCCGTCGATGATAAAGGGAGGGATCATCTGCCGTATTTCGCCCATGAAGAGTGAACGTCCGTTGGCAAGTGTCCGTACCGGCATTCCATCGACTACAGTGTCCTGTTGAAGCCAAAGATGCGAATGGGCATCTATAATCTTTCTGTTCATGAGTTACTCCAGCTTATACGTTTCTGGTCGCCGATAATCTCCTGTACTTCGTGAACCAGCTCCCAGTCGATCGGTTCTTCTATATATTGGATATTTTTCCGGACGTTATCCGGGTTTGCCGAACTGAACAGGGTTGTTGCGATTCTCGGATTGCTTACGGAGTATTGCATAGCCAGCTTTTCAATCGGATAACCTTTTGAAGCGCAGTGCTGCACCGCTTTTTGGCAGGCTTTAACCAATGCCGCCGGTGCCGGATGCCAGTCGGGAACACCCCGTTGTGACAATAATCCCATGGAAAGGGGGGAGGCATTGATGATGCCGATCTGTTTCGATTCGAAATAATCGAAATAGTCGGCCAGCTTATCGTCGTTCAGGCAATAGTGGCAGAAATTGAGTATAGTCTCTACCGTTCCTTCCGGCACACGGTCGACTACCCATTGCAGGTTTTCCAGTTGCAGGTCGGTGATACCGACGTGTTTCACTATCCCTTTTTCACGTAGCTCCACCAATGCGGGTAATGTTTCGTTTACCACCTGGTTGAGGTCGGCAAATTCGATGTCGTGAACGTTAATCAGGTCTATGTAGTCCAAGTGCAGGCGTTCCATACTTTCGTAAATGCTTTCGGTGGCCCGCCGGGCAGAATAATCCCAGGTGTTCACACCGTCTTTACCGTAACGCCCTACTTTAGTCGACAGCAGGAAATGGTCGCGCGGAATATCTTTCAACGCTTTTCCTAATACTGTCTCCGCCTTGTAATGCCCATAATAAGGAGAAACGTCGATAAAGTTCATCCCGTTTTCAATGGCAGTGAATACAGCTTTGATACTTTCCGCTTCACGGGTTTCGTGAAATACGCTTCCCAGGGAGGATGCTCCAAAACTTAGTACGGGAACTTTCATCCCGGTTTTTCCGCAATATGAGTACTTCATGGTTTAAATAGATTGAGTTTGCAATAGTCCAAAAGTATAGCTTTTATGTATTGATTATAACCGTTTTGTACATAAAAATCTACGCAAAGGTTTGCGTGGCAGATCCTGTCGGATCGTTATTATCCCGCTATGAGTATTGCATATCACAGTTGCGTTTCTTTTGTTTCACTATTGGATTCCTTTTGTTTCACAGATGGATTTCTTTTGTATCACAGCTGTGATACGAATAAAGAATCGGGTATAAACGGCTCGATGTCGGTATACGATAGCATCTATCTCGGAGGTAATCGCTTGTATCTGCCGGAAAAAATATATATTTGTCGGACCTAATCGGATTTGTGATGCCTAAGAAAAGACACATATCATTGAAAGACCTGGCGAAAGAACTGGGTGTTTCCGTTTCTACCGTATCCCGTGCGTTGAACGACAGTTACGAGATCGGTCCCGAGATGAGGGAACGTGTGAAGGCGCTTGCCGAAGAATGGAATTATCGTCCGAACCCGTTTGCCCTTAGCCTGCTGAAAAATACGCCGCGTATTATCGGCATTATCGTGCCTGATATTGTCACTCATTTCTATTCATCGATCATCAGCGGCATCAATGACGTGGCGCGTAAGAACGAGTATTCCGTCATTATTACTTCCTCCTATGAACAATACGAACAGGAAGTGCATTGTGTGGAGGACCTGGTGAATATGCGGGTGGAGGGGATATTGGCCTGTCTATCTCAGGAAACGACCGATTACTCTCATTTCCTTTCTTTGGAAGATATGGATATCCCGCTGGTCTTTTTCGACCGTGTCTGCCTGACGAATACGATCCCTTCGGTTGTTGCCGATAATAAGGAGTCAGCGCGGGTGGCTACCTGCCACCTGTTGGAGTCGGGTTCGAAACGGGTGGCTTTCCTGGGTGGTTCCGATCATTTGGCGATTGTCCAACAACGCCGTGACGGGTATGTAGAAGCTTTGAAAGAATATGGCTTACCGGTGGAGGATGACCTGATTGTTTGTAAAAAGATGACTTATGAGGAAGGACGGGAAGGATGTAACCGGTTACTCTCGTTACCGCAACCGCCGGATGCTATTCTGGCAATGAATGACACACTGGCTTTTGCTGCCATGAAAGAGATCAAAAAACACCAGCTCTGTATCCCTGCCGATATTGCCCTGATCGGATACACCGACGAGCTTCACTCCAACTATGTGGAACCGGCCCTGACAGCCGTTACCCATCAGACCTATAAGATGGGGGAGGAATGCTGTAACCTGCTTCTCAAACAGATCAAAAAACGGGAGAAGCCCCGGCAGATTGTCGTTCCTACCCATTTATCAGTACGGGAAACTTCCCGGAAGAATATGAACACAGTCGGTATTCCCTCATCCCTCGTTTGAAGCGCCTTGGTTCTGCTTCTCAAAGTCTTTCGGTGTCATCCCGAACTGCTTCAGGAATATCTTACTGAAATAGGAAGGAGAGTTGATGCCGACCAGATAACAAATTTCCCCGATCCGGTGCTTGCCGTCGAGTATCAGTTCTGCCGCTTTCTTCAGGCGGATGAGGCGGATAAAGTCGTTGGGTGACAGTCCGGACAGAACCTTTATCTTACGCAACAGGCTGGAACGGCTCAGGAATAATATTTCTGCCAGTTTCTCTACGCCGAAGTTCTCATCCGTGATATTTTCGTGAATAATAGCGATAATCCGGTCCATAAATTCTTTATCGGCCTTGTTCATCTGCATATTATTGACCGGGAAGAACGGACGTTTGGAGAAAGCCTCGCGTTCTTTTTGACGGTTGTTCAGGAGGGAGAATATCTGTGTCGCCAGGTAATTGAATGAGAATGGTTTCTCTACATAGGCTTCCGCACCCAGGCGCAGGCCGGTGATCTTGCTGTCGAGGTCATTCTTGGCTGTCAGGAATATGACCGGGATATGGCTGAGTTCAATGTCCGCTTTCATCTCTTTGCACAGTTCGAGACCGTTCATGACGGGCATCATAATGTCGCTGACGACAATATCTATATGATGTTCGCGCAAGATTTCAAGTGCCGCCTTTCCGTCTGGAGCAGTTTCCGTGATGAACAGTTCCTGTAACTTTTCGGAAAGGAACGAACGCATGGTTTCGTTGTCTTCTACGAGCAGGAGCGTATAGTTCCGGCCTTCGGCATTGACGGTAGTACCTTCTTCAGGGAAAATAAATTCTTCCTGAATAACGGCGCTTTCCTGTTGCCGGACTTTTTCCTGGACAAGAGGCAGTGTCAGTACAAATGAATTACCGTTAACTTCGGTATCGAGCCAGAGCTTTCCGGAATGGAGCATGGCGAGCGAGCGGGCTAACGGCAGACCGATACCGGCACCGGTCGATGCTCCCTCTTTCTTATTGATCTGATAGAAAGGTTCGAATATCTGCTGGCTGAGTTCGGCCGGTATCCGGTTCCCGTCGCTGGTGACACGGATACTGAAGGTCGTTTCTTCCTGCCGCAGTTCGATCCGGATCGTATGGGCTGAATATTTCAGGGCATTGTTTAGCAGGTTGCTCAATATCTTGGTGACGGCTTCCTGGTCGATGGCTGCCGTGATTTCTTCTTCGGGAATATCGACGGATAATACCTTATCCTGTTGTAGGATGGTTGGTTCGAAGCGTAAGATCGTATCTTTCAGCAACGTCGTGACGTTCACCCAGGCAAAATCCATTTTGAACTTATTGGCGCCGACTTTCCGGAAGTCCAGCAACTGCCCGGTCAGTTCGAGCAGGCGTTTGGTGTTCTGGGCAATTACGGTTAGGTTACGTGTGATCTTGCTGTCCTGGATATTCATATCGAGGATTGTCTCCAGCGGTCCGTTGATCAGTGTCAAAGGGGTGCGTACCTCATGGGCGATCTCGGTAAAAAACTCCACTTTGGCTTCGTAGAGTTCCTTTTCTTTGGCTATTTCGAAAAGTTTCTGCTTTTCTTCCATCTGCCGTTCCTTACGCCGTTTGTACCAACGGAACCATCCGTATACCAGGCATAATACCAGTATCGTATAGACGAAATAGGCCCAGGTAGATAACCACCAGGGGGGCAGGATAGTGATGCGGAGCGATGTGGCCGATTGACTGTCCGCCCCTTCATCCTGCGTCGCCTTGACATGGAAGATATAATTGCCCGGAGGAAGTTTGGCATAGGATATATTCTGATTGCTGTTCGACTTTACCCAATTATGGTCCAGTGGTTCCATCTTATAGAAGCATTCCTCGCTGCGTGCCGACGAATAGGATGGTATAGCCACGTCGAAACTGATGTTCGACTGGTCGTAGGGCAATACGATCCGGTTCGTATGCAGGATACTTTTACTCAACGGCGAGCGAGGGGTATGCACTGTTACTTCCTTATTATATATGCTGAATTTAGTAATATAAACCGGCGATATGAAATCGCTCTGCTGGTCATCGTCCGGATTGAAGGCGATCAGTCCGTCGATCGTCCCGAAGTAGAATTTCCCGTTGCTAGCCTTCACTCCCGAATTGTAGTTGAACTGGTTGCCGATCAGTCCGTCCTGTACGGTAAATACACGGATATCACCGGTCTCCGGTTTAAATTTCACCAGCCCCTGGTTGGTACCGAACCAGAAATTGTGATTTTTATCTTCCAGTATTTTATAAGCTACATCATCAGGTAATCCCTGTTCTTTGGAGAAGGTGGTGAAATTATCGTCGGCTTCATTATACCGGCAGATGCCACCCCGGTCGGTAGAGAACCATATCTGCCCTTTGCTGTCCTCCATAACGGAACTGACGGAATTTGAACTCAGGCTGTTTGCATCTTTCGAGTCGTTAAAGTATTTCTTGAACGAGTTGTCTTCCGGTGTGTATTTCCATACGCCGCTTCCCATGGAAGCAAGCCATATCCGTCCTTTTTTATCTTCCTTCATACATACGATCCAGTCGAGCCCTATTTCCGGTATCCGGGTAAAAACCGAAGAACCGGCCTCTGCTCTGGATAGTCCCCATGCATTCCCGACCCAAAGGCGTCCCTTGCTGTCGATCAGCTGGGAATAGACGCTTTCTTCATCGAGATTTAATTGCTGGTGGGTGTAGTGTTTGATCGAATGGTCGGATATGTTAATAATGTCCAGCCCGTATTTGAATAAGCCGCAGTATACTTTCCCGTCGTGGATGCTCAGGGATTGAGTCATGAGATGGTTCTTCCTGTCGGAAGCCGGATAGTCGATCTGCGTTACTTCGCCGGTTGCCGGATTCAGAATATTGATGCCGTTATCTTCCGTTCCGATCCATATATTACCGTCGGGAGCTTCCGCAATCTCACGGATACGCCGCGTATTGAGCGATTTTTCCGAACTGGAAGGTACATATTTCTCAAACAACAGTTTATGATTCGGCAGGTAGTTGACACCCCCGAACTTAGTACCGAGCCAAATCCCGCCTTCCCTGTCTTTATGAATGCAGAAAATGATATTATCAGAGAGGCTGTAGGAATGCATCAGGTCTTCTTTCAGATGAATCACCTCTTTGTTCTCTTCATCGACAATGAACAGGCCGGCGTGTGAGCAGACCCAAAGTCTTTTCTTATCAAAACAAACTACATCACGTAATATCGTATGATGCACGCCCGGTGCTTTCACTGTTTGCAGGACGTTGGTAGCCGGATTGTACTTTTTCAGTTCGCCGTCATGGACTGCCAGGGCGATCCAGTCACCATATTCGCACATGGCGAAGATATGTTCTCCCATCAGGGTATTACCCTCTTTGTCGGTATGGTATTGGGTGAATGAATCCGTTTTCGGGTCGTAACGGAAGATGCCGACTCCTGTTGTCCCGATCCACACTTCTCCGTTTTCTCTTACACAAATGGCTCCGGGGCTTTCCCGCTTGATATTGTCTTTATTGGTGATGGCATAATAATATAATTTCTCGTCTTTATAACGGAATGCACCCTGGTCAGGGATCAGTATCCAGATATTCCCTTCGTGGTCGGAAGTGATTTTAGCTACCCAGTTGAACATTTTCTCTCCATTCTCTGCTTCCATGTCAATGAAAGAGAATATGTCGTGGACCGGATCATAGATATATACGCCCCGGTCGGTGCCCACCCATAACTTCTTATTTTCATCTTCGAAAAGGGCGGATATATTGTGATTGCTTGTCCCTGCAATATAATCGTCGCAATTGATCGTACGGATAGAGGTTCCGTCATAGCGGTTCAGTCCGTTCTTCGTACCGAACCACATAAAGCCGTAACTGTCTTGCAATATTACTTTTACCTGACTTTCTGATAAACCGTCTTCACTTGAAATATGTGAAAAGTAATAATTGAATGGCTTTCTGTTTGCGGCATATAGCCCGGACAGACAGAAAATCATTAGCAGAAGGTATAGAATAGATTTTCTCATAAAGACAGCCTGTAATGTGTTGTGTGTTTTCTTCATACAAAGATGATGAAAAAAAACATAGCACCCAACTCTCTATGAAATCATTTCCTGATTATATTCTCGTATTACTGTATGTTTCCAATTAAATGTAAATAATCGTGTATTCGCACACACAATATGCTTTGTAATTAAAAAAAATGATATATATTTGCCGCAAATCATGAAAAACCAGTAAGAAATGAGCACATTAGGCAATGTTGGTCAGAAAATGACCCAGTACAGATGGACGATCTGTGCGATGTTGTTCTTTGCGACAACAGTAAATTATCTCGACCGTCAGGTCTTATCACTAACCTGGGATGAATTTATCAAACCCGAATTTCATTGGAACGAATCTCATTACGGTACGATCACATCTGTATTTTCTATTGTATACGCTATTTGTATGCTTTTTGCCGGTCGCTTTATCGACTGGATGGGTACAAAAAAAGGATACCTCTGGTCGATCGGTGTCTGGTCGGTGGGTGCCTGCATGCACGCGTTATGTGGTGTTGTAACGGAACATTATGTAGGAATGAACAGTGCGGCCGAGCTGATCGGCGCAACGGGTGATGTAGTTGTTGTACTGGCGACTGTCAGTATGTATTGCTTCCTGGTTGCCCGCTGTGTGCTGGCCTTGGGTGAAGCCGGAAACTTCCCGGCAGCAATTAAGGTAACAGCCGAATATTTTCCGAAGAAAGACCGTGCTTACGCGACCTCTATATTCAACGCCGGTGCTTCTATCGGTGCCTTGATCGCTCCGCTCAGTATTCCGCCGTTGGCTAAATGGCTGGGATGGGAAATGGCTTTTATCGTGATCGGTGCGCTTGGTTTTATCTGGATGGGAATGTGGGTGTTCATGTACACCACTCCCGAAAAGAGTAAACATGTGAATGCAGCCGAATTGGCTTATATCGAACAGGATAAGGATGAAGACGGCGGAATTGCAAAAACAGAAGAAGAGGAGAAAAAGATCGGTTTCTGGCAATGTTTCAGTTATAAGCAGACCTGGTCGTTCATTGTCGGTAAATTCATGACGGATGGTGTATGGTGGTTCTTCCTGTTCTGGACTCCTTCTTATCTGAATACACAGTTCGGGATCAAGACTTCCGATCCGTTGGGAATGGCATTGATCTTTACGTTATATGCGATTACGATGCTCTCTATTTACGGGGGTAAACTTCCGACTATATTTATCAACCGTACAGGTATGAATCCGTATGCTGCCCGTATGAAAGCGATGCTGATCTTCGCTTTCTTCCCATTGGTCGTATTGTTGGCGCAGCCGTTAGGTACTATTTCTCCCTGGTTCCCGGTAATTTTGATCGGTATCGGCGGTGCGGCTCACCAGTCCTGGTCTGCCAATATTTTCTCTACGGTAGGCGATATGTTCCCGAAATCTGCTATTGCCAGTATTACCGGTATCGGTGGTATGGCAGGCGGTGTAGGTTCGATGATCCTGCAGAAAGTGGCAGGTAACCTGTTTGTCTATGCTGATGAAACTCACATGACGTTTATGGGATTTGAAGGAAAACCGGCCGGATATTTTATTATCTTCTGCGTATGTTCTGTTGCTTATCTGATCGGATGGGTGGCTATGAAGGCGTTGGTTCCGAAATATAAGGTGATTACGTTGGAGTAATTAAAGATAAAATAAGTATTAAAAATAATAGCGAACGTAGATGATACAAGTCTGCGTTCGCTTTTTGTTTTTAGCATTATAAGAATGCTGCCGCCTTACTGAATATATTGTTGAACTCCCGGTTTACGAGTGTCTGGTCGATCTTTGCCCGGAAAGGGAACGGTATCTGATGCGAATAAGAGAAAGGAAAATCCAGTTCTTCCAGTATTTTGTCGGATGCTTTACCCAATGCCTTGATCACTCCGTTTGTAGGCATGACGACATCCTTCTTCAATGAGATCGCTTTGATCCGGTTACACGCTTTCTGGAAAAAGGATTCGCGGTATTCCTGCAGAACATCCGGACGTATCATAGCCTTGAATGCCTGTTCGAGAAAATCATTCCTGAACGAAGTCGGTAAAGAACGGTTTTCCAGAAAGTCATGACGATAAAAGCGTTGCAGGCTGTCGAATGCATCCTTGTCCATAATATCGCGTGCGTTACCATCCATCTCGCTGAAAATGGAACCTCCGCAGAACATGAACAGGCGGGTATCGTTGAACATTTTCTCCGGATTACTCAGTAATAATACCTGCGACAGCAAAGCGCCGATGGAATAGGCAAACAGATTAATGGAAGTGTCTTCTTTGAATAGAGGATGTCTTCCGCTCTTGATCTCATAGACCAGTTGCCAGAGGTTATACACCGATTCGCGCCCTGAAGCATAGAAACGCAGCGGATTTATCGACAGTCTGCTGCTCAACGTAACATTGGCGAAAGTGGAATTTACCAGGTTGTCTATTTCCTGTTTCCGTTTACCGACCCAGGGTAACACGGTTCGCGGATTGCACCAGCTGCCCGGTGTCCGGTTCATGTGGAAAGCGATCGGGAAAAGTATGACCGGCTTTCCGGTCGACTCGGTCAGATATTCGGCCCAGGTCAGGTATTTTTCCCAGGTTCGTTCGTTCAGTCCGTGTAGGAGGATAATGGCTTTGTCGCGCTTCTCTTTTCCGGAAGGAGCGAATACGGTATAATTGAATATTTTATTTTCCTGGATATGGTCGTCGGTGACGGAACAGAATTCTGTCGTGGCGAGCTCTTTCTGGAATTCGTTAATTTCGCTGGCACCTATTGTCTGCGTAAAA